>JBBSPO010000097.1:0-12579 GCA_038258695.1 Gemmatimonadales bacterium
AGACATGATGCAACCGCCGAGTTTCCGGCCGAGCATTTGCAGGCGCGCCTCGTGCAGTTCCGTGATGAGTCAGACTTGCTGGTACCTCAGGCGGCCAATGCGCTGAGCGCTGGAGATCTGCAAACGTTCGGGCGTTTGGTGGAGTTTTCACAACACGGTGCCGAACGCGCGCTGGAGAATCAGGTGCCCGAAACACGCATGCTGGCGCGCGCGGCCATGCAGGAGGGCGCAGCGGCCGCGTCGGCGTTTGGGGCAGGTTACGGCGGCAGCGTTTGGGCCATGATTGCGCGCAGCGAAGCGGAGGCATTCCTCGTGCGTTGGCGTCAGGCCTACATCGCGGCGTCACCCGCGATTGCCGCACGCTCGTCGTGGTTTTGCACGCCACCGGCGCCACCGGCCATGGAGATTGTACTGCGGTAGCAACGTAAGGCCACTCACCGCACAGGTCTGGTGCGGTGCGCTACGGTGCGCTGCAGTGCGCGCCCGATGGACAGTCAGGCCGCCAGCGCCACCACAATCGACAACGCGCGCGCCAAGCCGCGTGGCCCGTCCACGTTCTCGTACCATTCGTCCGCAGTGTGCGCACCACCACCGCGTCCACCGGCACCAATGGTGATGGCCGGAATGCCGCGTGACAGCGGAATGTTGGCGTCGGTGCTGGCAATGGCACCGAGCGGTTCCCGCCCGCACGATCGTGTGGCGGCCATGGCCAGTGCAACCACCGGATGATCTTCATCAAGATGTCCCGCTGGTCGCTCGCCAATCACCTGTACGTCCGATTGCAGGACGTCGGCGGAGCGCCCACGATTCTCGTCAACGGTGGCCTGCTGCACCAATCGTCGCAGCTGCGTGTCAACCCGGCGCAGCGATGCTTCATCGGTCGCGCGGACATCAACTTCAATCCAGGATGCGGCGGGAATGGCGGTGAGCGATTCGCCACCGCCAATGCGCGCCACCGACACCGCGACGCGTCCACGAAACTCCGTGGGCAATGACGAGAGCCAGTGCGTGGCACGGCCCGCCGCATGAACGGCATTGGGCCGACCGAAATCGGCCCACGAGTGACCGCCCGGACCGCTGAAGGTGATGCGGAATCGGCGCGAGCCGAGCGCGTGATGCACAATGCGTTCATCTCCCGGTCCGTCGAGTGCCAGCACGGCATAGGGAGCCACACCCGCGGTGGCGAGATCGTCAAAGTATGCACGGGCGCCCCGCAGGTTGCCCAATCCTTCTTCGCCCACCGTTGCGACAAACTCAATCGGTCGAACGAGCGGCGTTGCGTCGCCGTCGAGGCCCGGGACACCGAGCGCGTCGGCCAGTGCCAGCATGCCACCCAGTCCGCGCGCGTTGTCTCCAATGCCGGGGCAGGTGACGCGCGCACCATCACGCCTGATCGTGAGTGGTGTGCCCGCGGCGAACACCGTGTCCAGGTGTGCCATGCACACGACCGGCGCCGCGTCGTTGGCATGTGAAGGCCGTCGCGCAATGACGTTGCCGGCTGCATCGCTGCGCACCGACGCAAATCCGCGCAACCTGAACGCATCGGCCACCAGCGCCGCGCGTCCAGCTTCGCCACCCGTGGGAGCGGCCAGTTGGGCCAGACGGATTTGCGTGTCGAGCGTGGCGGTATCTCGCGCCGCGAGTGCCTGGTGCAACGGCTGCAGCTGGTCGTGCAGGGAGCGGAGATGGCGTTCGGCGCGGGCCAGCGATGACGGAACCGGTCGAAGAATGGTCATGGCTGCATGCTGCCCTCCAACGCGGGTATATGCAAGTCGCGCGCATCTTGCGACTTTACTAACGCGGCTCGCCGTGGCAGTGTAGATGAGCGCAAGACCGCCCTTTTTCCGTGTTTGGACGCACCGTCCAGCGGTGAGGGGCGACTACCCGGTGTTATGTCGAGCCTTCGTGTCCGTCTGCTGCTCCTGGTTGGCGCGGTCCTGGTGCCGTCGCTGCTACTGCTGCTGGGACTCGTAGTTCGCGAGCGTCAGGTGCAACTGGAAGTCGTGCAAGCCGCCGCCTTGAGTCGGGTGGACGAGGGTCTCCTGCTGCAAGAGGAGGAAGTGAATGACGGCTTGCGTATTCTTGAAGCACTGGTCACGCTGCCCGTAATCCGCAACGGTGACACCGAGAGCTGTCAGCGCGCATTGGCGACGCTGAGCACCATGCTCGAAGAGGGCCGGTTGCTCGCGAGAACGCTGGCTGACGGCACCCAGGACTGTACAACGCGCAACCCGGGCGCGCCGCCGGTCAACGTGGCGGACAACCCGCTGTTCCTCGCCATTCGCGAAACCAACGCACCGCTGGTTGGGCCGTTCATACGCAGCCCGCAATCCAACGAGTTGCTGCAACCAGTGAATGTACCGATCCAGACGGAATCAGGCGAGTTCCTGGGAGTACTGTCGGCCGCCTTGCGCATGCGCTGGTTTGACTGGCTGGTGACATCGGTGTCAGCAACTGACGGGGCGGTAGTCTCGCTGTCCACTCCAGGGGGAGTACTGCTGCGCCGTGTGCCCGACGACGCGGCCAGCCAGATCGCACATCCGGACTCGCCGATCGCAATGGCCATGCGCGAGAATCCGCGTGGCGTGATCGAGGCCGACGGTATTGATGGCGTCAGACGCGTGTGGGCGTTCACTCGTCTGGCATCACCAGACAGCGCGCCGGTTTTTCTGTCGGTCGGGTTTCCGGCCGAAGCGGTATACCAAGGCGTCAATGACGAGTTGCGCGACGTGTTGCTGGTGTTGCTTGCCTGGTTGGTAGTGGTGGCCGGATTGGCCTGGTGGGCTACCGACCGGTTTGTGTTGCGCGACGTGCGCACGTTGTTGCAAGCCACCGAACGTCTCGGTGCTGGTGATCTGACGGTGCGCACGGGCAGCGAAGGCCGGTCAATCGAAATGGCGCGCCTTTCGGCCAGCTTTGACCAGATGGCGTCGCGACTCGAGGAACGTCAGTCGCGCGAAGCGCAGGCGCAGAAGCTCGAAAGTATCGGACAACTGGCGGGCGGCGTCGCCCATGACTTCAACAATCTGCTCACCGCCATTATTGGCAACGCCGAGCTGGCGCGTGACTCCTTGCCGCCCTCGTCACCCGCGCGACGGGAACTCGACGCGGCGCTCGATGCGGCCGATCGTTCAGCGGCGCTCACGCGACAGCTGCTGGCATTTGCGCGACACACCGAGCTTGCACCGCGCGTGGTACGAGTTGACACGTTGCTGCACGCGGTGAGCGCACTGCTGCGACGATTGATTGGTGAGCACATCACACTGAGCGTTGATGCCGGGGATGATTTGCGACCAGCAAAAATCGATGCCAGCTCGGTTGAACAGGCCATTGTGAATTTGGTGGTCAACGCGCGTGACGCCATGCCCGCGGGAGGGCAAGTGGTGATCACGGCCCGGAACGTGCTGGTACAAGGCGGCGACAACGATCACGCTCACGGCGTACCGACAGGTGAGTGGATTGTGATCACCGTGCGCGATACCGGCTCAGGCATGCCACGCGACGTGCTGGATCACGCCTTTGAGCCGTTTTTTACCACCAAACCGGTTGGGAAAGGCACCGGGCTGGGATTGGCCATGGTGTATGGCACCGTGGTGCAGCACAGTGGCCACCTGTGGGTGGAAAGTGCGCCGGGGCATGGTACCGCCGTACGACTGTTTTTCCCACCCGCCCAGGCTGGTGCAGAGCCGGACCCGCTGGCACCAGTCGTACCTCGTTCACCGGTGGTCACCGGGCGCGCGGTGCTCTTGGTCGAAGATGAGCGAGCGGTGCGTGCGCTGGTGGCACGCGTGCTCGGTGCCAACGGCTTTGAAGTGATTCAGGCCGAAGATGGTGAAGACGCACTGGCCCAATGCGATGCCGCGTTGCTCGCACGCATTGATCTGGTGGTCACCGATGTGGTGATGCCCAAACTGGGCGGACCAGAACTGATTAGTGCGTTGCGCGAACGCCGACCCGACTTGCCCGTGCTGTTCATGTCAGGCTACCGCGAAAATCACACGCTCGACGCGGTGATTGAATCGGAGCACACCGGATTTCTGCCCAAGCCGTTCACGCCCGGCGTCCTCCTGAGCGCGGTGCATGAACGGCTTGACGAGAACAGAGCGGCGTTGCGGTAGCATCGCGCAAACGGTGCGCACGCAGCACCACCGCACCACCGCACCACCGCACCACCGCACCACCGCCGCCAACAACTCAGCGACCGCCGGCTTTGCTACCATTCGCGCCGATTGTGCGCTCGAATAGCTCAAAGATGCGACGGTACTCATCGGTCCACGAATCCGGACGCTCAAACCCGTGATTCTCCACCGGATACAGCGCCATCTCCCAGTCGGTTTTCCCCAGTTCGATCAGGCGTTGTGAGAGTCGCACCACATCCTGGAAATGCACGTTGGTGTCCACCATGCCGTGCGCAATCAGCAGCGGATCTTCAAGTCCTTCCGAAAAAAAAATCGGCGACGAACGACGATACGCCAGCGTATCGTCCTGCGGCAGGTTGAGAATGCGACCGGTGTAGCCATGATTGTAGTGCGCCCAATCGGTGACCGAACGCAACGCTGCACCCGCACCAAAATCCCTGGGCGCGTTGAACAGCGCCATCAGTGTGATGAAGCCGCCGTAGCTTCCACCGTAAATCCCCACACGTTCCGGATTGATGTTGTGTTCGCGCTGCAACCAGCGTGAGCCGTCTACGTGATCCTGCAGGTCGCGGCCACCCATGTGCCGGTAAATCGCTGTGCGCCAGTCACGCCCGTATCCCGCCGATGCGCGGTAGTCGATATCGAGCACCACGTATCCCTTGCTGGCCAACAGGTGGTGGAACATGAACTCGCGCGCATAGCTCGACCAGTATTCGTGCACGTTGTGCAGATAACCCGCGCCGTGTACAAAGATCACCGCCGCCCCGTTGCGTGTCGCGCCTACTTCTTCAGGCGTGTACAGGCGCGCTGGTACCGCCACGCCATCGATGGCCGGAATGGTGACAATGCGCGGCGATAACCACGTGCCACTCCGGAATGCCTCACTTGTGGACACAGTGAGCTGTGTGCGCTGCGAACCATTCGCGCGCTGCACAAACAGCTCAGGCGGTGTGTTGGACGACGAGTACACATTGGCCAACTGCGTGCCGTCGGGGCTCACCACCACGTTGTGCGATCCCTTTTGCTCGGTGAGTCGCTCGCGTGTTCCACCGGCCACTGGCATGCGCCAGAACTCACGCACGTACGGCGACGTTTCGCTGGTGTGCATCCAGAACGAACGACGATCCGGTGAAACCTCCGCCGACAGTACTTCCCAGTTGCCGCTGGTGAGTGCGGTGCGTTCGCTACCGTCCGGCCTGGCGGCGTACAGCTGGGCGTAGCCACTCGCTTCCGATACAAACCACGCGCGACCATCAGGCAACCAGCCGGAGCAGTTAAAGCATGGTCCGTTTACCCACGCACTGTCCTGCAACGCGTCAGTGAGCATCGCGCCGCCATCGGCGTCCGGCACGGCCACGATGTAGCGTGATTTGAAATCACTCGTGGTCGCGAACAGCAGCGCCATCGTGCCGTCTGCACGCCACTCCGACAGTTGAATCGATGCCGCGCGTGCTGTGGTGTCGCCGTCAATGACCGCAATGGGCGAAAGCTTGCCCGTGCTCAAATCAGCCCGCCACGCGCGAACACGCGCCTGTGATTCTCCTACTTTGGAACGAGCCGGAATCATCTCTGAATAGCCGCTGCCCGTGATGTAGTTGGGGACATCCGCCGTACGTGCACCTGAGCCCGATGCGGCGGTAATAACGATGGCCGACTGCATGCGCGGTGATACGCTCACACTCACCACACGCTCACCTGATGGTGCATAGATCGGCTGCAAGCGACGCATGGCTGCCGAGTCGCGCTCCAGCCGACGCAGCGAATCATCGCGGGCGCGATCACGAATAACAGCCAGCAAATCGAGCTGGTCCTGCACGAGTGCACCGCGTTGTCCGGTGGCGCGTGACGTATCGCGCGATGGTTGTCCGGTGCGGACATCGGTGAGTTGCTTCACCGCTCCGGACGCGAGGTCAAGCGCAAACGCATTGCTTTCACGCATGAACAACAGCTGCCGCTCATTGACGCTGAACCGGGGATCGGATTCGCTATCGACCGTTTCGGTGAGGCGACGAGCGCTGCCCGCGCGGGTGTCGATGAGCCACAGATCGCCATTGGCCGACACAGCACGCGTACGACCGTCACGCGTGAGCGGCCCACCGGCGATGTACGGCGCAATGGAATCGGCGTGTGCGTCACTCACCTTTTCAGGACGCGCGTTGGCCACGGGTCGAACTCGATACCACGACGTGGGCGCATCCCACGCTGACTCGGCCTCCGCCCAACGGAAATAAATCCACCGTCCGTCGGCCGTCCATCGCACCTGTGATGGCTCGCGACCAAAGTGCTCCGGACCACGCATGATGTTGGCAATGGACAGGTCAAACGCCTGGGCGGCGGGCTGAGTACTGGCGGCCTGTGCGCCTGCAGACTGCACAGTCAGGAGCGTGGACAACAATGTCGCCAACAACATCGGTTGCAACAGGGACGGCAACGACGTGCCCCGTGAAGGCTGTGGCCTAGCCGGTGAAGCGGCGGGGTCAACACCAGCAGCAGTGTGACGGTTGACGGGCGCATTCACGCGCGACGGATGGGATAGAGACAGAGTCATGCGGGATCCATGCGGGTCAAAACGTCGGCAGGAGGGCGGCCCGCATCACGTCGCAATACGTACGCGGACAACCGATGAACTGTCGCAACCTACTCGCCAACTCGGCCTCGAGCGATACATACGTGCCCGTGGCGTGACGGTTGTTCCGATTGCTGTGACACTCGCGTGACCCTGCGCACCGCGTAGCGTCTGCTCAACGGAAGGACCAGCGAACAACGCTGCTCCCGCTTTGCGGTGCTGCACTTTCTCCCCTCGGCTGTGAACGACGATCAGACTACTGCACGTCCATCGGTAATCCTGGCAACGCTGGCTGCCGTCGCTATCGCGCTCGCTGTATGCGCGACGGCGGCGACGGTTATTGTGGCGTCCGATGTGAGCCGCGAGCGCAGCAAGGTGCAGACATTCGAAATACCAAACGAGAAGTCGGCCGCCGAGGCACAGGCGGCGTTCACTGCGATTGCCGGAATTGGCGAGGCGGTTGACTCGCTGGTCGCACCGCTGGCCCCGTTCACGCCAATCGATTCCGTCACGCTGCGACTGATCAGCAATCAGTGGCGGCCGCATCAGGCGGAGCCTGGAATCTTTCTGAGCCTGCCCGACAGTTTGCGACCCGCCGACCCACCACTGGCGTCGCTGGCCGAAGTCACACGACAGCTCGGTGCACTGCGCAACAACTTGTCCCGTGGCTTTCCCGGGGCGTTTGCCATCGATTCCGGCGGTGATCTGGTTATCGACTCCGTGTTGTTCGCCGTTGTTGCCCGCGACACCGTCTCGTCGTGGCTGGGTGTGTGGCGATCCTTCGCTCGCAGCGAGCAGTTGCCCGCCCTGTGGGGATTTCGCGACGGGTTTCCCAACGTCAGCAATCGGTATGAGCTCGCGCAGCGACCTGCCAAGGGGATCCTGCACCTCAGCCAGCTCAACGAGTTTGCCGGCCTGCTCGCACTCAATCGTGGTGATGCACACACCGCACTCGCGCGCGGGCTCGAGAACATCGCCGCCAGTCGGCATTTTCTCGATTCGCCACTCATGAGCGACTTCCTCGTTGGTCGCACGCTGGCCACCGATGCCGTGGGTCTATCGCGCGCCGCTGCCATCGCGCTGGGCGATAGTGCGCTGCTTCTGAATCTCTCTGCGCTCAATGCACTGGCTGGCGCCGATCGATCGAGCTTTCTGGCGCTTTATAGAAATGCCGAACGTGACGCGGCCGATCCTGAAGCCCCGGTTGTCATGGAGCTCTTTGACGACGAAAAGCTGCCGTTTGCCGTACGGGTGGAGATTCTCTACGCACTCGTGCAAGGCGCCTGCGGACATACACGGGAAGTACTCTTCGGCTTTGCACCCGAGCGTGAAGCGCGGTTGCAGCTGCTGGCTGATCGCTACCTGAGCCATGCAACCCTTGGTCCCGTGCTGCAGGTGATGCCAGCAAGGGCGCGCCAGATTCGCGAAGACCCCGCATCGTTGCTCTCCGGTCCGCGCTGGCCAACCCGTGGTACGCTCGACTTTTTGCTCCCTGAAGGCGTCGCCGAGCGCGCTGTGGGGTGTCAGCAAGGCTTCTAGGCTGACAGATTATGGGGATGTCAACTCCCGTAACGCTCATTCCCGGCGATGGTATTGGCCCGTCCATCGCCGACGCCACTGTACGCATTCTCGCCGCCGCCGGCGCGAACATCGATTGGGACCATCAGGTCGCCGGTATCGCCGGAGTGAGCCGGTGGGGCGATCCCATGCCCGAGGCCACGCTCGATTCCATCAAGCGCACACACATTGCGCTCAAGGGACCGCTAGAGACGCCTGTGGGAGAAGGTTTCCGCTCGGTGAATGTGGCGCTGCGCAAAACGTTTGATCTCTACGCCAACGTGCGCCCCGCGCGCACGATTGTGCCAGGCGGACGGTTTGAAAATGTGGACATCGTGCTCGTGCGCGAGAACACCGAAGGACTCTACATCGGCAACGAGCACTACATCAAAATCGGTGACGACCCGCGTGCCGCCGCCGAATCGATTGCACTGATCACGCGCCACGGATCGGAGCGCGTCGTGCGCTATGCATTTGAGTTCGCGCTGGCACACGGTCGCGAAAAAGTCACGCTCGTGCACAAGGCCAACATTCTCAAGTATTCACAGGGGCTGTTCCTCGACACCGGTCGCATGGTGGCGCGCGAGTACGAAGGACGCGTGAAATTTGAGGATCGTATTATCGATGCGATGGCCATGCATCTGGTCATGCGTCCCGAAGAGTTTGATGTGGTCGTGACTACCAATCTCTTTGGCGACATTCTCTCCGACGAAATCTCCGGACTCGTGGGCGGACTGGGCATGACGCCGGGCGCCAACATTGGCGTGAACGCGGCCATTTTTGAAGCGGTGCACGGCACAGCGCCCGATATCGCTGGCAAGAACATTGCCAACCCGGGCGCGCTGCTGCTGGCGGCGTGCCTGATGCTTGATCACATCGGGCAGAACGATGTCGCCACGCGTGTTCGCAACGCTTTTGAAGGCACCATCAAAGCTGGTGTTGTGCGTACACGTGATCTTGGTGGCACTGCGTCAACCGACGATTTCACCAACGCCGTGATCGCTGCGCTGGCATGAGTGAGCCGGTGACCACGGCCAGTGGTCAGACAGCTGCCGCAACACGTGACGACGCGGGCAATCAGCGCAGCAAGCAGACACGCATTCTGCATTTGTCCGACGTGCACTACGGTCGGCCACACGTCGCAGAACACGTGGCGGCCGCCGAACAGTTTGCCGCCGACGGTGCGTTTGATGCCATCGTGATTTCGGGCGACGTGTCGCAGCGCGCCCGCAAACGCGAGTTTGCCCAGGCGGCGCAGCTGTTGGCGCGCCTTCGTCTGCTCGCACCAGTGCTGGTGGTACCCGGCAATCACGACTCGGCGTGGTGGTTCGCACCGGTGGGCATTGGTGTGCCGTCGCTCATTCACGCTGGTTATCGCCGGTACATCGACAAAAATCTTGAGCCCACGTTGCACGTGCCTGGCGCAATCATTGTGGGGCTCAACTCGTCGCCCGGCATCCGGCTGCACACGCTCACGCGGCGACCGCGCGACTTGTCGGTAAAAGGTGCGCTCACCGACCGTCAGCTCGCCGATGCAACAGCGCGCTTTGCCGCCGCACCGGCCGGTGATGTGCGCGTGCTGGTGGTGCATCACAACGTGGTGCCGGGCGAGCTGTCGCAGCGCTGGGGCCTCACGCGCCACGAACACATGCTCGATGCAATCGTAGCCACAGGCGCCGAGGTGGTGCTGTCGGGACACGATCACCAGGAGGCGGTGGTGCATGTGCAGCGCACTGGTGGATCGTTTGTCGCGAGTACGGCGGGCACGCTCAGCAACCGCAGTCGTGGTGCGCGGGCCAGTGCGTTGGCCACGGTTGTGTCCACGGCGACATCCCTCGAGGTGACGCCGCATATGTACGATGCGGGGGATGGCGTGTTCAGCAAGGTGCAGAGTGTGTTGGTGCCACGCCTGGGTCGGTCGAGCTAGCAGGCGGACGCGGTCGGCGTGGTGTGGCGGGGTCGCTGCCCCGATGCTCCCGTGCCCCGAAGGCCTGCCGTGGTTCCGCTCTCCCAATGCTCTTGTGTCGCGACATGATTGCGCGACTCGCGACGGGGATATATCTTAGTACTGAGACACTGTCATCCCATCAGTCGCCTGGAGGCCTCATGCCCGTCACCGGATTACACCACGTCACCTTCGTGACCGCTGATTTGCAGCGCAACGTGGATTTCTACACCCGCGTGCTTGGCCTCCAAATGGGCAAAGCCACCGTCAACTTTGACGACCGCGGCAGCGCACAGTTGTACTACACCGACGCGACCGGCACACCCGGCACGATCGTCACGTTCGTTGAATGTCCAGGCGCGTCGCGCGGCAGACCCGGCATTGGCGGGACACATCACATTGCCCTGCGCGTGGCCAACGTCGACGGTTTGCTGCGCTGGAAGCGGCGCCTGACTGACCATGGGCTGAGCGTGCGCGGTCCGTACAACCGGCACTACTTCTCGTCCATCTACTTTCGGGACCCCGATGGCACCATTCTCGAAATCGCCACCGACGGTCCAGGCTTGCTGATCAATGAAACACCTCACGCCGTCGCGTCTCGGGAAGTGGCGCCACCAGCCGAGTTGGTGCGAGGAGCGCGAGACGAAGCGTTTATTGCGGCAGAAACATGGCCCGATCCGGTAAGCACGATCGACCATGAGATGACGCTCACACGCGGCCTGCATCACGTGACTGCAACCGCCAGCGACCTCGGGCGCACCGATGAGTTTTTGCGCGGAGTATTGGGCCTCACGTTGCTCAAGCGGACAGGCACCTTTGACGATCCCTCCATGCCGCACTGGACATGGGGCGCGAATGATGCGCGTCCAGGTTCGCTGGTGACGTACTTTGGGCTGAGTTCACCCTCAGCGATACGATCAGTGCTGGGGCCAGGACAAACGCATCACTACGCGCTGTCAGTGAACACCGCCGATGAACAGCACGAGCTGCGCGAACGCCTCTTGCAGGCACACATCGCAGTGTCCGAGGTGCAAGACCGCGAGTACTTCAAATCCATGTACACCACAGATCCCGACGGACATATCGTGGAAATCGCCACGGCCGTTGCTGGCTTTGATGTGCAACATCACCCTATGAATCATTCACCACTGGCCGAGGCCATCGCATGAACGTGTCAACACAATCAAACTCACCCGCCGATCCCCACGCCGGACAGCCGGTGCTCACACGCGGCGTACCGCTTGCCCAAGCCAAAGCGGTGGTCATACTTTCCCACGGCCGCGGCGCCGACGCTTCAGATCTTTTGCCGTTGGCCAACGAGTTCAACGTGCCCGATGTGGCGTACCTCGCGCCCGATGCGGCACACAACGCGTGGTACCCCGATCGCTTCATGGAGCCGATTGCCAAAAACGAACCGTGGCTTTCTTCTGCACTGTCGTTTCTCGACCGGGTTGTTGCACAGGCCGTGGACGCGGGCATTCCGCATGAGCGCATTGTGCTGGGCGGCTTTTCGCAGGGTGCGTGCCTGACGCTTGAATACGCGGCGCGCAATGCGCGGCGATTCGGCGGCGTCATCGCGTACGCCGGTGGTGTGATCGGCCCTGACAGCCTGCCACGCGACTACGCGGGTTCGTTTGACGGCACGCCGGTGTTCATTGGCGTGGGAGACCAGGATCATCACATTCCGGTCTCGCGCAGCCAGCTGAGCGCCGAGGTGTTCACGCGTATGGGCGCAACGGTAGACTTTCGGGTCTACGCGGGTTTGCCGCACACGATCATTGCCGACCAGGTCGATGCGGGCCGCGCCATCATTTCGGCGGCCGCAGCCGCTGCGGACTCGCAGTAGCTCACGGGTCGTCTCCGGTCGCGAGGCGTGGTGACACGAGGCAAGGCGCAGCGACACACGGCCAGGCGTGGCAACACGCGGCAAGGCGTAGTGACACGCGGCGAAACATGGCGATACACCTGTCATCCGAGCATCTTTCCCCAATGCTCGACATGCTCAACGCCGTCAAACGTCTGGCCTCACGTGGCCGCATCGCTGTGAACGATGCGGTCAGCGAGTCGCAGCTCGGCTTTGATTTTTTTGCGCCGGCCGAGCGGGTGGCGCCAGTTGAGGCGCCAGTTGAGGCGCCAGTTACTGCGCCGGCCAAGCCGCCAGCGCCGGTTGATGCGCCACCCGTTCGCGCATCAAAAGGCACCGCCGCACGGCGCGCGCAGTCGGCCATGATGCTCAACCGGTTGCACGCATTGGGGCTGCGCACTGTTGACACGATCACGCTCATGCATACGCGTCGAGTGATGGTGTCTCTCGCGGGGCGAACCCTCAGGTTGCACGAGGGCTACGTGCACGCACCAGAGCCGGTGCTGCG
>JBBSPO010000098.1:0-12477 GCA_038258695.1 Gemmatimonadales bacterium
GCGTCAGTCCTATTACGACCTGCTGACACTCGGGAATCTCGGCGCGGGCCTGCCCATTACCGCACCCGAAGACGCGCCTCGTCCGGCGATCCTCGAAACCGATCTCGGTGTTACCTGGACCACGCGACTGGGTCCGTGGACGGCTGAGCTGGGTGCGGCGGTGCAGAACGTGTTTAACCGGCGCAATGTGCTGGACTACAGCTTGGCGCAGACAGGCGCAGCCGCCAACTCCCCTGAGTTCGAACAGGCGCCACGGTATCTTCCGGGTGCACTGCCTTCGCTGAGTTTTCGCATAATCCCGTGATCGGCATCACGAACTAGGAACATACGGTCCTAATCGGGAAATGAGTAAGAGATCGTCCGGCTCTCGTTCTTCGCACTGACGCGATGAGCGGGTCCTGACATCCTTGCTCGAGGATTCCCAGATATGACGCTTACTTCATCGGCACGCCGCGCGGCGGCCGCTCTCCTGCTCGGTTCCGCGCTCGTCGCCTGCGACGACGACGATACGCTGATCGAACCAACCGGGCGCACGATCACCGAAACGGCCGTGAACACGCCCCAGCTCTCTACGCTCGTGGCGGCGCTGGAAACGGCCGACCTGGCCGTCGCGCTGGATGGGACGGGTCCCTTCACGGTGTTCGCACCCGTAGATGATGCCTTCGAGGCGCTGCCGGACGGCGTGGTGAACTCACTGCTCGAAACTGATAATCGGGAAGCCCTCCAGTCGTTGCTGCGTTACCATGTGGTGCCGGGGCTGTTCACGGCCGACCAGCTGAATGATGGCGACGAACTGATCACGCTCACGGGCGAGCGGCTCACGGTCGCCGTGAGCAACGGTACGGTAACCGTGGATGGCGTGCCGGTCATTGCCGCCGACATCGAGGCCTCCAACGGAGTAGTGCACCTGGTGGGCGGTGTGCTGACCGAGGCGCTGGATATTGTCACGCTGGCGTCGTTAACGCCGGACTTGAGCACGCTGGTTGGCGCGGTGCAGACCGCAGGACTGGTCACGGCGCTGGGCGGTGACAACCTGACAGTGTTCGCCCCACTGAACTCGGCCTTTGCAGCGCTGGGTGATGCGGTGCCAACCGATCCCGCCGTGCTCGCGCAGGTGTTGCAGTTGCATGTGGTTGGTGCCCGTGCGCCAGCGTCATCACTGTCAGATGGACAGGACGTTGCGTCGTTGCTGGGGCCGAATCTGCGGGTTGGGATTTCAGGTAGCTCGGTGACGATTACTGGTCCCAACAACACGGTGAATGTTGTGATTACTGATATCAATGCCAGCAATGGTGTTATTCACGTGATCGATGGTGTGTTGTTACCGTAACGTTGTTGTAGTGGCTTTATGAAGGTTCGTAAAACGTCAAGCGCCCGCAGCTGCTCGTCTTGAGCGGTGCGGGCGCTTGATGCACCGACGGTGTGAGTCAGGGGTCCACGTTCAGGTTGAACTGCCGTTTGACGGCGTTCACAGTGATAGTAGACGGTTTACGGTTTGGGTTTGAACATCTGATGGGCTTGCTTGGATCAAAAGACCAGCTCCTCGATGGGCGCGTCAGATGAGAGCCGGAAGCGGGACACCAGCTCCCGCTGGCCGCGGGCCTGGGCGCTCAGCTCCTGCGCCGCGCTGGCCGATTCTTCGGCGCTCGCGGCGGCCGACTGAACGCTGCCGTTGAGCGATTCCACAGCGCTGCGGATCTGTTCAATGCCCTCCTGCTGATCGTCGGCCGCCGTTTCGATGCGCTGCACGAGAGCGGCCACGCTCACGATCTCCTGCTGGAGTTCGTGCAGGCGTGTGCGTACTTCTCCCGAAACCCGCGCACTTTCTTCAACCTGTGCAACGCTATCGTCGATCAGGCCAGCGGTGGTGCGTGCGGCGTCGGCCGAACGGATCGCCAGCGCGCGTACCTCTTCGGCCACCACGGCAAAGCCACGGCCAGCGTCGCCCGCCCGTGCGGCCTCAACCGCCGCGTTCAAGGCCAGCAGATTGGTCTGGAACGCGATTTCATCAATCGTGCGGACAATACGTGCGGTGGCGCCAGCGCCAGTACGCATGGCCTCCATCGCCTCCAGCAAACGAACAACGCTCTGTTCGCCAGCTTCGGCGCGCGAGCGCGCCTGATCACCCGAGGTACGCGCCTGCCGCGCCGATGAAGCCGCCTCGCGGCTGCCGGAAGAGAGCGACTCCAGCGAAGCTGAGACCTGTTCAAAACCGGCCGCCTGCTCTGCAGTGCCGCGCGCCACCACGTCGGCGCCTGACGCGATATCTGCGGCAGCCTGATCAACACAGTCTGCCGAGTCCCGCAGGCCACGCAGTGTTTGATCCAGCGATTCCAGCGCATCGTTGAGCGCCAAACCGGTAGCGTCGCGTTCGGCGCCAAAGCCGGACTGCACAGTCAGCGTCAGATCATTGCCCTTCAGGCCATGAATCACTGATTCAAGGCTGGCAAGGAAATCCTGGGTTTCGCTGGTCGCCGCGGCGTTTTCTGCCCGCAATCGGTCCACCGTTCCACCGGCATCCTTGAGCGACTGATTGATTTCCGCAAATGCACCGCCCAGCGACGGGTCAATGGCCAGCTGCGAGGTGCGCTGTTCCCGTACGGCCGACGCGAGCTCGCGCGCCAAATCCGTCACCCGCCGCACCGCCGCCAGCACATGACGCATCGCCTCAGCCACACCGTCGCCGGCTGGCTCGCTGGAGAGATCTCCGTTGGCCAGCGCTTCGGCCGATTCAAAGACCGCTTGCGTCACGTTGGCCTCGGCAGCGAGCTGTCGGGCAAGGAACACGAGCACCGACGTTTCGAACACCACGAACGCCGCGTGAACCGCCACCCAAAGCAGACCCCATTCATGATTCAGCAGGTATACGCTGAAACCGGCGTGGTGCAGCAGGTGAAAGCCGACATGATGTACCGCAATTATCGCGGCCGCGCTGACCGGGACCTTCCAGTCCCGATACGCCAGCAAAAACGCCAGAGAGGCGAAAATGTGGAAGTGCAACTCCACGACGCCGTGAGACTGATGAATAAATAGCGCCGAAAAGCACATGAATCCGGCGCCCACAACGTGACGCGTAATCGCCTGGCCAGCATGTTTGCGGCTCAGCCAGAACGGCACGCCAGCGGCCAGCAACGATACAACTACCGCCGCAAACCACGTTTGATGCCAGGTGGCCAAGGCCAATGCCACGGGCACGTGCAGCAACAAAACAGTGGCCAACAGCCGGTCTGCTTTTTGACGGCTGGTGCCCAGAAACGAACTGCGCTCACGGACCTGTTGATCTGACATTTGAATGAACTTGGAAATTTGGTGGGGTCGCGCGCTGGCGCGATCGCAGTCCGCCAACGTCGGCGCTGCTTGTACCAGCTCAATGTTCCAAGCATCGACCGCTGCTGGCTGAATGTTGAGAGCCGTCCCGGCATGTGGTAACTTTCCCTTATGACCAATCACACCAGCGCTCGAGCATCGGATACGTCCACAGCCGATGCCAATGCCACCCCCGCACGGTCGCCGCTGCAGCCGCAGTCCTCTGATTGCCCTCAACCCATCTCGCGCCGAACGTGGCTCGGTAGCGCGGCCCTCGCCGCCACAGCGTTGGTTGCAGGCCCGCTGGTCTCGCAGCTGCTGGCGCAGGGCGTTCAGCCCAAGATTCCGACCGCTATGACGGTGTTCAAGTCGCCCACTTGTGGCTGCTGTTCGGCCTGGGTTGAGCACGTCACCAAAGCGGGCTTCACATGCACCATTCGGGACGTCGAAGACCTGCGCATCGTCAAGCAGACGCTGGGTATTCCGCCGTCGCTGGAATCGTGCCACACGGCGCAGATCGGCACCTACCTGGTTGAAGGGCACGTACCAGCCGACTTGATCGTGAAGATGCTCACCGAAAAGCCTGCAGGCCGAGGGCTGGCCGTGCCGGGCATGCCAATCGGCTCGCCGGGAATGGAAGGCGGGACACCGGAGCGTTACCAGATCCTGTTGTTCGCTGCGTCAGGCACACCGCGCGTGTACGCGACACGCGGATAGCGGATCGCACATTTGGCCACCACCGCGTTACCCGCTTCGCCGGACGCTGAACCTGAACGACTGCGAGTTGAGCGAGCCACACTGCGCGATGTGGAGCAGATCAGTGCGCTCAACAATCAGTTTGCTCCCGATGGACTGACGCTGCTGCGCGATGAGTGGTTTGTAACCAGTCATATAGACGACTACCGGATTGTGCGCGCCGCTGATGGCTCGGTGCTTGGGTGTGTGGCATTGGACGAGTACTCGCCGAGTCTGGTTGAACTGGTGTCACTGGCCGTACTGACACGCGCCCAACATCGTGGGGTGGGCAAGCTGCTCATTCAGGCGGCGGCCACGCTGGCTCAAAAGCGCGGCTATCCGGAAGTGTTCGCGGTGTCGCTGGCCGATCAGCTGTTTCTGCACATGGGGTTTGTGCAATCAGAGCTACAGCATTACCCCGAAAAAGTGGCGCGCTATGCACGTATTTCGCGCTCGGAGCTTTCACTCAGCCGCAAGTTTTTGTTCAGCAAGGCACTGCCAGCCGCCGTACCACGCACTGACGCCGCGCACTGAGTCGCGGCCGGCAGCAGCGCTGTCCACGTGCAAGTCTCCCAACGCCCAATAACGTGAGCGTCGCCATGCAGTGGACCCAGACAACCGCCTCATGGCCAATCGCAGCTCCGCCCGCCGCTGTGTACGATGCGCTCACCAGCAGCGACAGACTCTGTCAATGGTTTGCTGAACACGCTGACGTAGACGCCCATGTGGGGGGCAACTTTCATTTTTGGGGACGCCACACGCCCGGTGTACCTTCGCAGTCTGATTCGGCGCAGAAAATCACCGTTCTCACACCCAACCAGCAGCTCGGCTTCTCGTGGCACGTGCTGGGCGTGGATTCCACTGTCATGTTGTCGATTGCACCGCATGCGCAGGGTGCAACGCTCACCGTGCAACACGCGTTCGCCAACGCCCCAGACATGGAGCGGCCGCGGGCGTTCGTTGATGATTTCTGGCGGTTGAGCTTTGCCAACCTGATCATGCATCTGTCTGGCATGAGCGGGCTGACACGTCCGGATTTCTCGGACCCCGCACCAGTGATCCAACAGTCGCTGGTGATCGATGCGCCCAAGGGTGTGGTGTTCGAGGTGCTTATCAATCCGGAGCTGATCAACGTGTGGAGCGGCAGCACGCGTGCCGCTGTTGATGTACAGGCGGGCGTGTATCAACTGGGCTGGCAGTACGAGCACGAAGGACGGCAGGTGAACGGAGGGCCCACGCGCATCCTGAACATGGTGGCCGATTCGTATCTTAAGCTGGACTGGCCAGACTGGCGAGGCGACGAGTCTGTTACCGGCCAACGCATCGTGTTTGCGCTCTCCGACGCGGAGAGCAGGACGCGTGTTGACTTCACGCACAGCGGCTTCGCGCGAGCGGCCGACCTCTCGGATTATGGCTTCGGCTGGATTCACTTCCTCAGTGAAATCTCGCGCGTGGCGCTGGAAGCACATCGATCGTAGTGGTGCAGACACTGCTTTGCACTTACTCCGTTGCTACGTTCCCGGTATCTGCTCCTTGCATCGCGCTCTGCACGAGCGTGCGCAGCTCGTGGAGTCGAAACGGCTTCTGAATAAATCCCGCCAGCCCCTTGCCGGCAAACTGTGTGGCAAGGGAATGCTCGTTGTAGCCGCTCATCAGAATCACACGTACATCCTCACGAAGACGGCGCAACTGGGCGAAGGCCGCCGCACCATCGAGGTGCGGCATGGTGAGATCGAGCAGCACCAGCGGATTTTTATCGGCCATGGACCGGAAGACTTCGACGCCTTCGCGACCATCACATGCGGTCGCCACATCAAAGCCCATTCCTTTGAGCATGTGTTGCGTCAGGGCACGAATGCTTTCTTCGTCATCGATCACAAGAACGGACCCAGTGCCGCGCCACGGCGAGGGCTCCGAACTGTCACGTGATACGACTGGTTCAAGCTGCGGCTCCGCCGGCAGCAGAAGCTTGAATGTGGTGCCTCGTCCGAGCTCGCTGTACACCCGGATGGCACCCTGGTGTCCGCGCACAATGCCGAGTACGGCGGCTAATCCCAGACCGCGACCTGTGAACTTTGTTGTGAAGAACGGATCAAAGATTCGTGCCCGCGTTTCCGACGACATACCACTGCCCGTGTCGGCCACTTCGAGATGCACATACAATCCTTCTGGTAATGCATCGTCTACAAAGTTTTCGGCGAGATAGGCGCCATCGCACCATGCAACGCCTGTTGTGATGGCTACCACGCCACTACGATCACCGATCGCATCTGACGCATTGATAATCAGGTTCATGATCACCTGACGCAGCTGCGTGGCATCGGCCAGACACGCCGGCAGGTTTTCCATCAGCTCAAGTCGCAGCACACACTTTTTCGAGATGGACACCTCGAGCAATCGCGTGATGTCACTGACGAGTGTCGATAACTGTACCGGCTCAACAAGCAGCGTACCTTTGCCGCTGTAGGCCAGCATTTGCTGTGTGAGTTCGGCGGCGCGGTGCGCTCCCTCCACGGCTTCGTCAATGAACTCGCGTGCTGCCGTTCTATCTTTCAACTCGCCTCGCGCCAGGTCGCAATAGCCAATCACGCTGGTGAGCAAGTTGTTGAAGTCGTGCGCAATGCCGCCCGCCAGTACGCCCAGGCTTTCGAGCTTCTGTGCCTGCAACATTTGTGCTTCGAGGGCGCGTCGTTCGGCTTCCGCATCCTGCTGACGCCGCATGGCCGCGCGTAGCTGCTCGAGGCGGTCGTTGAGTTCCCTGAACTGAGTCGACGCGCCTTCGGGCGGCAGCAGTTGCAGCAACAGTACCGCCATACTGTCAGCCGTTGCCGGTTCGACAACCCGCAACGTGGCGCGGAAACGACAAGGTGCGGTCCCCGAGTCGCGGAACGTGATCGCACCGGGAAGTGGCTGACGTGTCCGCGAGCCACTGCGTAAATACTCGCGCAGCATATCGGGATCATCATGTAGGGCGCTAAACAGCGAACCGCCGTCAACCAGCGATGCGCTGTACGGCGCAAGCTCCCGCGCGGCGCGATTGGCACCCACGATCCGGCCGTCGGTCGTGACCAGCAACAACGCATCGGGAAGCCATTCTGCGGCCGACAGAAACGAAGTGTCGCTCATCGCGCCGCCATCGTCAGAAGGCACACGCACGTCATCGCGCCGCCTAGCCTCGGAAATACTCGCGTCCCGGCGATTGAAGACTGTCTGCCGGTTTCAGGTGCACGACGACGCGACAGCCTGGCGCACCCTCTGCGATGGTCTCTTCGAGCACCACCCGCGCGTAGCCAAGATTGCCGGCAGTGATATTGCCAAATACGTTGGACGTCATCATGCAGAGCGCTGGACGGCCAATCACCTTCTCAGCAAACGGACAGCGGGTGTTACTGAGCACGATTTGCTCGTCATTCTGTTCAACAATCGAGAAACCGCCGTTGATGCGCCGTTTGAGGTCGACGAGCACGTCACCAACCTGCGCCTGATTGAGGCGGGGAACATCAAGCGCAGCGCGATAGCTCTCGTTCAACTGGTCGCCAATGCGCTGGCCCACCACGCTGATAAACCCCGACGCTTCATCCAGGCCCACCACGTCCTGCAGCGTTCCGGCCAGCTCGCGCAACATTGAACGCAAAAACACATCGCGTTCCAACGGCACATCGAGACCCGCCAGCGCCGTCGCCGGTTGGTTCTGTTCAGACATCGTCGTCTCCGTACACGCGTAAAAAGTGGGCGGCTGCAGATATGCAGAACACTCAACAGCATCGCGCCAAAAGGCAAGCACACCCACGCATGAAAGCAGACGGGTTCAATCTCCGGCGTCTCCACGACGGTCGTAAATACGGTAGTATGTGAGGGAATCCGCGACTCTTTCCTCTCACGCGTGTCCCAATGCCACATCTGCACAAGACTCTGCTGCTGGCGATAACTCTCACTACTGTACCATCGCTCGGTGCACAGCACGCCTACAATCGCACCGGAAGCTTTGATCCCGCCGTGCCCACACCACAGAGCGTGTTGGGTTACGAGGTGGGCGCGCGCTTTACGCCCCATCACGTAGTGCATCGGTATTTCGAGCAGCTTGCGCGCTCCAGTGACCGCGTGCGACTCGATACGCTCGGCCGCACCTTTGAGGGGCGCGAAGTGCTGCTGCTGGTGGTCACCAGCGCGGCCAATCAGCAGCGGCTGGACGCCATCAAGCGTGATGCAGAAGCGCTCGCGTATCCTGATCGCACAACTGGTGCGCAGGTGAACGCGATTGTAGAGCGCAGCCCGAGCATTGTCTGGCTTGGCTACACAGTGCACGGCAATGAGGCGTCGGGCACGGAGGCCGCGCTGGCCACGGCGTATCAGCTGGCAGCGGGAACCGATCCCGCCACGCGACTGCTGCTCGACAGCACGGTTGCGCTCATTGATCCGATTCAGAACCCTGATGGCCACGAGCGGCATGTTCAGGATGTGATGCGGAGCCGTAGCACGTGGGGCGTGTCGGGAATCCCGGGTACGCTGTCGCAGCAGAGCTCCTGGCCCGGTGCGCGCACGAGTCACTATCAGTTTGATCTCAATCGTGACTGGTTCATCCATTCGCATCCGGAGACACGTGCACGTGTGAGCGGATTTTTTACCTGGTGGCCACACGTGGCGGTCGACCTGCATGAAATGGGCTCCAACAGCACATACTTTTTTGCGCCGCCCATGGAGCCAATCAACAAGAACGTGCCACCGCAGGTGCTGGACTGGTGGGACCGCTATGCGGCTGGCAATGCGGCGGCGTTTGATGAACAGGGGTGGGCGTACTTCCGTCGAGAAGGCTACGACGAGTTCTGGCCGGGCTACGGTGTGTCGTGGCCCATTCTCAACGGCGCTGTCGGTATGACATACGAGCAGGCCTCAAGTGGCGCTGGTGTGATTCGTCGCAGCGATGGCACGGTGCTCACACTCTCCGAGGCGGCGCACCATCACTACACAGCCAGTATCGCAACGCTTCGCGTGACCGCGGAGCAACGTTCGGCACGCGTACGTGACTATGTCGCCACGCGATTGGAGCCCATTCGCAACCCGGGTCGTGGACAGCTGCGAACCGTGGTGCTTGAGCGCGACGGAATGGGTCGTGCCGATTCGCTGGTGTCGCAGCTGCTGTCCAATCGTATTGTGGTGCGCTACACCGCCAGTCCGCTGGCACTTGATGCAGCGCAAAAGTACGGCACCAGCACCCAGGCCCGCGCGCAGATTGCCGATGGCGCCTACATCGTGGATTTCGCGCAGCCGCAAGGCTTGCTCGCGGCCGCCTTGCTCGAGCCCGATGCACCGCTCGACTCGTCCTTTATTGCGCAGGAGCTGGAGAACCGCCGTACCGGAGAACGCAATCGTTTCTACGACGTCACGGCGTGGTCGCTGCCGTTTGTGCATCGTGTGAATGCGTGGGGCACTCGTTCGGCGGTAAGCGGCGGCGATGTCATAACCGAAGTGCCGCGCACCAACACCATGCGCACCATGGCAATTGCGCGTCACGGCTACGCGTTTGCACCGGGCAGTGACGTGTCGGTACGCCTGTTGGCGCAGCTGCTGCAACGCGGCGTTCGCCTGGTGTATGCGCCCAAGGCGTTCACCATTGGTGGTAACACGTTTCCCAACGGCGCGTTTATTGCGCGGGTGAGCAATAACGACAGCACGCTGCACGCGACGGTCTTGCAGCTCAGTGACTCCACCGGCGCGGTTGTTTCAGCGCTTATGACGGCCGCGGTGGACGAGGGCACCGACCTCGGATCCAACTCTGTTGTCCCGATTCGCGCACCGCGCGTGGCGCTGCTTGGTGATGAACCGGTGAACGGCAACTCGTACGGTTTTGCGTGGTATCAGTTTGATCAGCGAATCGGCTATCCTGCCGTTGGTATTGGTGCAGACGCGATTGCGGAAGGTTTGCTGTCGGAGTTCAATGTGCTCGTGATGCCATCAGCCGGCGGTATTGGCGGCGCGCTGGGTGAATCGGGACGCGCCGAGTTGCAGCGCTGGGTGCGAGGCGAGGGCGTGCTTATTACGCTCGAAGCCGCGTCGCAGTGGCTGGCCAGCGAACAATCGGGTCTGTCTGGTTTTCGCCAGGCCAGCACTGCACGCAGCAGTGATGGTGACAACGCAGGTGCACCGCTCCCGGTCAACAATCCCGGTGCGATTGTTCGCACGCTGCCCGATACGTTGTCACCACTGCTGGCCGGATTGCGCGATGCAGAATGGCCCGTGCAGGTGAGTGGCAATCGCGTCTTCACCGCGCCCGCGAATGTGCGGCCCGGTGAAGTGGTGTTGCGGTACGCCGCAGCGGATGGCTTGCGGCTGGCGGGCTACCTGTGGCCCGAAGCGCCAGAGCGTCTGGCCGGCACACCGTATCTATGGACCGAGCGTGTTGGCAGCGGTCGCGTGATCGCGTTCTCCGGCGATCCCAACTACCGCGATCTCTGGCGTGGCATGTTGCCGCTGTTTGCGAATGCCGTGTTTCTGGGCGGTAGTTTTTGAGCCACCCGCACTTCGGGCGCGCGAAGCCCAAACGCGCGCTCGAATCGATGGCCAGCCGTCAGTCGCGGCGACCCTGCAAACGCGACAGCAGACGCAGCAACTCGAGGTACAACCAAATGAGCGTGATCATGAGACCAAACGCTGCAAACCACTCCATCTGCTTGGGCGCACCCGAGCGAATGCCTTCTTCAATGCGATCAAAATCGAGCACGAGATTGAGTGCGGCAACACCGGCGATGACCAGGTTAATGCCAATGGCCAGCGGCCCGCTCGAGGCGAAATAGCCAATCGACATGCCAAACATCGACATCAGCATGGACGCGATGTAGAACAATCCAATGCCAACCGTCGCCGAAATGATCATGCGCTTGAAGCCCTGCGTCGCGCGCAACACGCCCATGCGGTACAACACAAATACTGACATGGCTACCGCAAACGTGAGCGCCACGGCCTGCTGCGGCAATCCCGCGTACTGCAAGTTGTACATGGCCGAAATGGCACCCAGAAACGCTCCTTGCAGCGACGCGTAAATGGGCGCTGTCCACGGCGCCATTTGCGGACGGAACACCGTGATCATGGCCACAATGAAACCACCAATGCCGCCAATGAGTACAGCCGGCATGATCAGATCAGTGCGACCGGCCGACACCTGGCTCCAGATCACGCCGGCCGAAAAGAGTACAACGGCCAGCAGGATCAGCGAGCGGGTGGCGGTGCCAGCCAGCGTCATGGTTTCTGAACGGGACGCGGTACTGGTGGCGCGCGCGGCGTCAGACAGGCGGGACAACATGGGGTTACTTGTACGCATGCAAAACTCGGCTAAAGGACGGTGGCCGGTAGCGCGATACGCGCGCCAAACCGGCTGTCGTTCGTGGCTGCTGTTGATAATGATACACGCGTCGTACAGTTTCCTCCCGCCATGACTGACCCCAAGCCTGCGGAGTTTCCCTCGGCGCTCGCCGACCAATTTGAGCTCGTGCGCCCACTCGGTGCAGGTGGCATGGGCGCCGTGTGGTTGGTTCGGGACCGGATGCTCGATCGCCTGGTGGCCCTCAAGGTGCTGCTGGCCGAACGTGGCGGCGAAGCGGAACGGGAGCGCTTTCTGCGTGAGGCGCGGACAGCGGCCAAGCTCGAACATCCCAATATTGTGCCCATTTTCCGGGCCGATGAAACCGACGGTGCCGTCTGGTTTTCCATGGGCTTTGTGGACGGCGAGTCGCTGGGCGAGCGACTGCGCGATCGCGGCAAACTGCCGGCTGCCGAGGTAGTGCGCGCCCTGCGCGAGGCGTCGTGGGCGCTGGCCTATGCGCACGCGCGTGGAGTGGTGCACCGCGATGTGAAGCCGGACAATCTCATGCTCGATCGTGAGTCGGGGCGAACGCTCGTCACCGATTTCGGGATCGCGCGTGACCTGAGCTCCGCCAAGTCTCGCCTCACGCTCGACGGCAATGTGTTGGGCACCGTGCACTACATGAGCCCGGAACAGTGCGCCGGCGAACCATTAGACGGCCGCAGCGATGTGTACGCGCTGGGCGTGGTGGGATTCCAGGCGCTCAGCGGTACGCTGCCATTTGACGGCCCTCCGCAATCGGTGCTCGTCGCGCATGTCACCAAACAGGCACCATCGCTGCGCACTGTGGCGCCGCAGCTGCCAATGGCTCTGGCAGCGGTGATTGACCGCTGCCTGGCCAAGTCACCCGCCGATCGGTACGAGACGGCGGAATCGCTGGCCTCGGCGCTGGAACAGGCCATGGCGGAAGCGGTGGAAGCGTCGCGATCGGCCGAACAACCAGGTCCGGCATTGAGCGAAGCAGAGGCCATGGCAGTGTGGCAGCGCGCGGCACAGCTGCAGGCCGAAGCGGCACATCGCATGGAGCGCAATGTGTCGATCAACCGCGACCAGACGTCGCAGCAGGCGGCGATGAGCCA
>JBBSPO010000099.1:0-12297 GCA_038258695.1 Gemmatimonadales bacterium
CGGGTGGTGGTATTGACCGTCTGCTCGCCGACACCGTGGATTTCGCGGCGAGCGATGTGCCCATGCGCGACGAAGAGGCCGCTCGCGTCGTGGGTGGGCGTGTGCTGCATGTACCCATGGTGCTTGGCGCTGTCGCCCTCACATATCACCTCGACTCACTCACACGTCCGTTGCGACTGTCGGGTGAGGTCATTGCCGACATCTTTGCGGGTCGCATTGGCCGATGGAATGATCCGCGGCTGCAGGCGCTCAATCCCGATCAGTCACTGCCCGACGATTCTGTTTTAGTGGTGCATCGCTCGGATGCCAGTGGCACCACGTTTATTCTGAGCGACTTTCTCACCACAACCAGCAGCACGTGGGCGAGCGGTCCCGGTCGTGGACGAGAGATCATCTGGCCCGTGGGCACCGGGAGAAGTGGCAATGCCGGTGTTGCCGTACAGGTCAAGCAAACATTGGGCGCCATTGGCTACGTCGAAAGCAGTTACGCACGACTCAACCGGCTGCCGGTGGCACGCGTGCAAAACACCAGCGGCGGTTTCATTGCGCCTTCACCATTCGAAGTGGCAGCGGCTGCAGTCAGCGTACTTGATGCAGTCAATGAACCCACCGACCTGCGCGTGAGTTTGGTGAATGCGGCCGGAACGCAGTCGTATCCCATTGTTTCGTTTTCCTGGCTGTTGATCGCCCCCGAAGCGCTCAACATGACAGAGCGAGCGCAGCTCATGCGTTTCATAGATTGGGCGCTGACAGACGGTGGACAGCTGGCCCGCGAGCTCGGCTACGAACCGTTGCCAACTGTGCTGGCCGAACGCGTGATGGCATCGACGCGCGACCAACTGGTCACGTCTGCACGTTCACGTTGACGATAGCTATGGTGTGTGTGACGCAGTCGTTACCGCATGCTCGGTACCGCTTTGAGTGTGGCGTGTACAATGCGCTATGCCTCTCCGGACCTCGCGCCCGCTTCGCAGTGTGACGCCAGCATTTCACCGGTATCAGACATGCCGGGCACGGCACGTGTGATTCTCGAAAGCAGTGGGGCTGGCCGCCACTTCAACGTGGACATTGCGACGCTCAAAACGCGGTTGCTTGAGATGTCCGAGCGAGCCGAAACGCTGGTGGAAATGGCGGTCGACTCCATGCTGGAACGGGATCGCGACAAAGCCGAAGCTGTCATTTTCGCGGATCGTGAAATCGATCGCATGGAAGTGGATGTGGAGCAGCTGGCACTCTCGGTGCTGGCACTGCAGCATCCGGTAGCGCGCGACCTGCGGCTGGTGGTCAGTGTGATTCGTGTAGCCGCCGATGTGGAGCGCATTGGTGATCATGCCGTCAACATTGCGCAGTGTACGGTGCGCGTGGTGAGCGCGGGCGTGGTGATGCCTCCGTCGCCGGCGTTGGTGGATATGGCGCGCCGCACCCGCCGCATGCTCAGCGACGCGCTTGACGCGTTTATTCGCAGCGACAGCGATCTCGGTCGTTCACTCACGCTGGCCGACGAGGCCATTGATGCCTTTCACGATATCATTTTCCGCGGCATGCGTGCCCACATGATAGAAGACGCCCGTACCGTAGACGCGTCGCTGGAGCTGCTGCTCGTCTCACGGAATCTTGAACGTGTGGCCGACCTCGCCACCAACATTGGCGAGAACGCCGTATTCCTTGCCGAAGGCGTGCCGGTGCGTCACCGACTCACAGGGCACAACGACAGTTAGCCTGGCGGCAGCACTGGCGCGCGCGCTCCGCGTTGGGCATCATGCAGCATGCCATTGCCGCGTTCATTGTACCCAGCCGCATGACCGATCCCGTCGCTCCCTCGCAGCGTATCGCCGCGATCGACATCGGCTCGAACTCCATCCGCCAGATCGTCGCTGACGTATCGGCCAGCGGTCAGATTCGCTCCGTCGACGAAATGAAGGCCATGCCGAGGTTGGGTGAAGGACTCGAAGCCACGGGCGCGCTGGGTCGCACGGCCATGGACACCGGCGTGGCTGCGGTACAGCGCATGGTGGCACTGGCCAAACGCCTGGACGCTGAACGCATTGAGATCGTGGCCACCAGTGCCGTGCGCGATGCCTCCAACGGGGCCGATTTCACGGGGCGCATTCTCGAAGAGACCGGTGTTGCGGTGCGCGTATTGTCGGGCGAGGAAGAATCGCTGCTCTGTTTCCGGAGCGCCCTCGCCCACTTTGAGTTGGGTTCGGGACGATCGCTGGTCATGGATATCGGCGGCGGATCATTGGAGCTGGTGCTGGCCAAGGACGGGCTCATTGAACGCGTTGCGTCACTGCCATTTGGTGCCGTGCGCATGACGGAACGCTTCCTTCAGCCGACCGTTCGCCCGCGCTCCGTTCGCGCTTTGCGGGCCCATGTGCGAGACGGCTTGCGTCGCGCCATGCCCGTGAAAGATTGGCGCGGCGCGCAGGTCATAGGCAGCGGCGGAACGTTCACCAATCTGGCCGGCATCATGTTGCAGCGCTCGGGAGTCACGGCGCGATCCACACATGGTGCGCGCATCACACGCGTTGAGCTGGAGCACGTGCTCGATTGGCTGCAGCGATTGGCCCCCGAGGAGCGAGCCGCCGTGCCCGGGCTCAATCCCGCTCGGTCGGAAATCATTGTGGCCGGACTCGCAGTAGCCGCCGAAGTGCTGGCGCGATTTGATCCGCGCGACATGCTGGTATCGCGCTACGGTATTCGGGAAGGACTGCTGCTTGAATCAGCGCGTGTGCAGCCGGTGGTGGCCGATCCGGGCGCGGCACGTGAGCGCTCGGTGCGCGAGTTTGCGGAACGCTGTCACTACGAAATGCCGCACGCGCATCAGGTACGAAAGCTGGCGCTGCAACTCTTTGATGCACTCTCACCCCGGCTGCGTTTGTCGGCGGTGGACCGGCAGATCTTGTCAGACGCTGCGCTGCTGCACGACGTGGGCTACCACATCAACTACGAAAAGCACCACAAACATTCCTTTCACCTGATCTCGCACGCCGAGCTGTTGGGGATGACGCCCGCCGAACAGATCGCGATTGCGCATGTGGCACGGTATCATCGCGGCGCGGTTCCCAAACGCAAACACCGTGGTTTTGCGCAGCTCGATCGCGTATTGCGTGCACGTATTGTGAAGCTGGCCGCACTGCTGCGCTTTGCCGACGGATTTGATCGCGGTCACGTGGGCGCGGTGGGGCAGCTGGATGTGAAGTGGAAGGACGATACCATTCAGGTGCGTGCCACTCCCGCGCCTGGCGCAATGTCAGTGCGCCTGGAGTTGTGGGGCGCCAGTCGGAAGTGCGGACTACTGGAAACGATTACGGGGCAGACCGTACAAGTGCTCGCCCCCGACGGATCGGTCGTGCACAGTTCGGACGACGAGGGCGAGTAGACGCCGCGGGGGTGCCCCACGCGGCGGAGCAACCAACAGCATCAGTCGAAAACTCATCCACCGCCTTTGCGACGCTTGCCGGATCGGCTGCGCTTCCCGCCGCCACCATCAGGTACGTCTGACGACGGCTCGCTCTCGGGGAACGGGTCAGATACCACACTCGTGCCCTGCACTTCAATGCCCCACGGCGAACGCATCAGGATAGCGTGCGTACTGCGCTCCGGTTCGTTCCCCGGCATTTGCCGCTCGTACGTTCCGTCCGATTGTAAGTCCCACGACTGCCGGTTGTCACGCAAACAGGTCTCGAGCACACCGCGAATCTGCAGATGCAACGCGGGGTCTTCAATCGGTACCATTACTTCAACACGACGGTCAAGATTACGCGGCATCCAGTCGGCCGAACCGATGTAGTACTCCGGCTGACCAGCGTTCCCGACGTACACAATGCGCGAATGCTCAAGGAATCGGCCAATGATCGACCGCACACGGATATTCTCACTCAGCCCCGGCAAGCCCGGACGCAGGCAACAGGTGCCACGAATGATCAGGTCAATTTGCACACCGGCCTGCGATGCGAGGTACAGCGCAGCAATGGTTGGTGCGTCTACCAATGCGTTCATCTTCGCAATCACACGCCCACCACGACCAGCGCGCGCGTGTTCACCCTCGCGCGCCAACAACTCCAGTGTGCGGTCACGCAAGTTCGCCGGCGCGACCAGCAACTTGCGATAGAACTTCTGGCGTGACACACCGGTCAACGAGTTGAACAGGTCACTCAGATCTGCACCAATGGACGGATTGCAGGTAAACAATCCCATGTCGGTGTACAGTCGCGCTGTTTTAGAGTTGTAGTTGCCTGTACCGATGTGCACATAACGCCGGATACCGTCTGTATCACGGCGTACCACCAGCACTGTTTTGGCGTGCGTTTTGAGTCCCGGCAGTCCGTACGCCACGTGAATGCCGTAACTCTCCAGCGTGCGCGCCCAGGCAATGTTGTTCTGTTCATCAAAGCGGGCCTGCAACTCAATGAGCACCGCGACCTGTTTGCCGCGCTGCGCGGCTTCGGTGAGCGCACGGACAATTGCGGTGTCGCCGCTGGTGCGATACAGCGTGAGTTTGATGGCCAGCACATTCGGGTCGTGTGCCGCGGATTCAAGAAACTGCTCCACCGTTGCACCAAACGACTCAAACGGATGATGCACCAACAGGTCCCGTTCGCGCATCACGTCAAAGATTGACCGGCCATCACGCAAACGGTCGGGCACGCGCGCCGTAAACGGCGGATCACGAAGCTCAGGAATTTCCAGCCCGGCAAACATGATGAAATCGTCCAGCTCAAGTAGCTCGTCGAAGCTGTGCACATCAGCTTCCGTCAGCGGCGCCACTTCCTGCTGCTCGCCCGCACCCAGCTCCTCCAGTAACAGCGAACGGATGCCAGCTGGCATATCGCGCTGGACCTCCAGCCGTACCACTTCGCCAAACCGACGCTGAAACACCTGCTGCTCAATGCTCGCCAACAGATCTTCCGGCTGCTCCATCTGCCCCAAATCTAGGTCGGAATACCGCGTGATGCGGAACGTGAACCAGCGCAGCACCTCCATGCCGGGAAAGAGCGCGGTGAGATTGGCGCCAATCACCTCTTCCAGCGGCACAAAGTGGTGCTTCCGACCCACCGGGACCCAGCGCGGCAGCGAACGCGGCACCTTCACGCGCGCAAAATGCTCTGCCCCCGTGACGGGATCCCTCACTTCCACGGCCAGCGAGAGCGACAGGTTGGAGATGTAGGGAAACGGATGGCCCGGATCCACCGCCAGTGGCGTGAGCACCGGAAACACCTGCGATTCAAAATAATTGTCCACGGCCGACCACTCTTCGGTGGTGAGATCGTTCATCCCCACCACGCGCACACCGTGCTTCTGCAGCGCCGGCAACAGCGTATTGCGCAAACAGTCGCGACGGTCTTTCAGCAGCTCCTTCACCCGGGCTCCAATGGCATGCAACTGATCCAGCGGCGGCATTGGATCCGGCGCTTCCGCCGGCGCACCCGACGCCACGCGCCGACGCAGTCCAGCCACCCGGACCATATAGAACTCGTCCAGGTTGGAGCTAAAAATCGCCAGGAACTTGAGACGCTCCAGAAGCGGCACCCGCGCGTCCATGGCCTCGGCCAGCACGCGCGAGTTGAAGTCCAGCCAGCTCAGCTCGCGGTTCAGGTAGGGCAGCGCCATGGGCTCAGCCAACGCTGTGCGGGAGGGCGACGGCTGCTCTCCGGACGGCTGCCCAGTCGGCGAATCGTCCGGCGAATCGTCTGGCGATTCGTCCGGCGATGTGGCCAGTGACTCCTGCGATCCCCATCCCTCGTTCTCCATAGTCGTCGTGTCCGGGCGCCTGATGCGCCGTGGTGTCTGGAAAGATATAGTCTGCCTGCCCTGACTGTTCTTACGCTGGCGCAGCGGCCAATGGGAGGAGAGATTACCGGTTCGTTACAATTGACGGGGGTCGCATGACCCTGGACTCTGCATATTTAAGGATTGGCAGGAAAGGCTCTGTTCGCGCACACTGTGCGGCCGGCCCGGTACCTCTCGCGATCTCATGATTCCCTGTATCGCCGGACAATTCACTCGCATGCCGCTCGGGGTTTTGCTAGGCGCCGCTTTGGTCGCCTGCGGCCCGGGTTCCGCCAGCTATACGGTGGCGGTGGACGGATCCAGCACGGTCTATCCGATCACCGAGGCGATGGCCGAAGAGTTTGGCCTGTCGAGCGAAGACAAGGTCAATGTCACGATTGCCACATCAGGCACCGGTGGTGGCTTCAAGGCCTTTTGCGCCGGCGACCGGGATATCAGCAATGCGTCGCGCGTGATCAAGGACAGCGAGCGCGAGTTGTGCGCCGCCAACGGCATCGAGTTTATCGAAATCGAAGTCGCGATTGACGGCCTGTCGGTGGTCGTCAATCCGGGCAACAGCTTTGTGGAGTGTCTCACGGTCGCCGAGCTCAATGATATCTGGGAGCCCGGCAGCAAGGTGACCAATTGGTCTGACGTACGTGCAGAGTGGCCCAGTGAGCCCATCCGACTGTACGGTGCGGGCACCAATTCGGGCACGTTTGACTATTTCACAGAAGAAATCGTTGGTCGTGCCGGCGCCATTCGCGACGACTATTCAGCCAGCGAAGACGACAACGTGCTTGTGCAGGGCGTTGAGGGCGACCGTAACTCACTGGGCTTTTTTGGCTACGCGTATTACGCCGAAAACACATCCCGCCTCAAGAGCGTGGCCGTCGATCCGGGTAGCGGTTGTGTGCAACCCAATCCTGAATCCATCCAGTCTGGTACGTACAGTCCACTCTCGAGGCCGTTGCTCATTTACGTCAGCCGCGAGTCACTTGAGCGGAAAGTTGTCCGTGACTTCGTACGCTATTACATGGAGCACGCATTGGAACTCGTACCCGAAACGGGCTACGTGCCGTTGCAACCCGCCGTGTACACACAACAGCTCGAGATGCTCGCACAAATCGAGCGTATTGAGGCTGCAGCAGCCGCCACCCGTCCTGAGGCGTCCCAGTGACCGCCCCCAGCGTGCGGGCGTCCAAGAGCGCCGACACACGCTCCTGGGGTGAGATTGGCCTCGCGCGTCGCCATACCAATGAGCGGCGCATCCGCATACTGCTGGTGCTCGCCAGCACCGTGTCCATTCTCACCACGATCGGCATTGTTGGTGTGCTCGTATTTGAGTCGCTCGGCTTTTTTGCCGATGTCTCACCGTGGGAGTTCCTCACCGGTACACGATGGACGCCGTTGTTTGAGAGCAAGAGTTTTGGCGTCTTGCCGCTGCTGACGGGTTCGTTGATGGTAGCTGGCGGCGCTGCGGCTGTAGCGCTGCCAATTGGTCTGGCCAGTGCGATTTACCTCAGTGAATACGCGCACGACCGGGTGCGAAGGGTGCTCAAGCCGGTGCTCGAAGTGCTGGCCGGCGTGCCCACTGTCGTCTACGGTTACTTCGCCCTGCTGTATGTCACGCCGCTGCTGCGTGTTGTCTGGCCGGACGCCGATATTTTCAACGCGGCCAGTGCGTGTCTGGTCATGGGCATCATGATCGTGCCCATGGTCTCGTCGCTGTCGGAAGACGCCATGAGTGCCGTACCTCGTACGCTGCGCGAAGGCGCGTACGCGTTGGGCGCGACCAAGTTTGAAGTGGCCACACGCACTGTTGTTCCGGCCGCGCTGTCGGGCATCATCGCGTCGTTTCTGCTGGCCATATCGCGGGCCATTGGCGAAACAATGATTGTCACTATTGCCGCTGGCGCGACACCACAAATGACGCTCAATCCGTTGCGCAGTGTGCAAACCATGACGGCGTACATTGCGCAAACCAGCATGGGCGAACTGCCACACGGTACGGTGGAGTACCGCACAATTTTCGCGGTAGGCCTCACGTTGTTTGCCGTGACGCTGCTCGTGAACATCATCAGCAACGTCGTGCTACGGCGTTTCCGTGAGGTGTACGAATAAATGCAGCCCACCAATGACAACGGTGCGCCACTCAAGAACGCGGCCACCGGCACCGGACGTGGCACCGGTGTGTCAGCACAACGTCCAACCTTTCAGGTAGGCCGGCCCAGCGCGCCCGCCATGCGTACGGCCGATGGTGTGGTGCGTGGCAATGCGGATGCGTCCATGCAGCCGGCTGCCAGTGGTGCTGCCAACAGCGCGGCAAGTGATGCTGCAAACGGTGTGTCGCCCAATCCCGTCCGCACACCCGCCGAGCCGTTGGGTTTGGAGCGTGTCCCCAGCGATGCGGCGCAGCGTGATCCGTCACGGTTTGCGCCACGCATCAGTCAGCGTCGTTTCATCGCCAAAGCTTTCGCAGCCGTCTGTCTTGTGGCCACACTCATTGGCGTGGTGGTGCTGGCCGCGCTGCTGGTGGATTTGCTGCGTGATGGTGCGGGGCGACTGAGCTTTGAGATGATCACCGGCTTCCCCTCGCGTTTTGCTGATCGGGCCGGTATTGGTCCGGCAGTAGCCGGTTCAGCGTGGGTGCTGTTTCTCACCGCGATGATCGCGTTCCCGTTGGGCGTGGGAACGGCCATCTGGCTGGAAGAATACGCCGACAACAACCGTTGGAAGCGGCTGATCGAAATGAACATCGCCAACCTGGCCGGTGTGCCGTCTATTGTGTACGGCATTCTGGGTTTGACGCTGTTTGTGCGCGTGATGGGATTGGGTCGCAGCCTTATGGCAGCGGCGCTCACGCTGGCGTTGCTGATTTTGCCGGTGATCATCATTGCGTCGCAGGAAGCGCTCAAGGCCGTACCGCGCTCGATCCGGCTTGGAGCGTACGCACTGGGCGCGACACGCTGGGAAACCATTCAGCATCAGATCCTGCCCATGGCCATGCCAGGCGTGATGACCGGAACGATTCTCGCGCTCTCGCGTGCGATTGGTGAAGCGGCGCCGGTTATTCTGGTGGGCGCACTTGGCTTCGTGGCGTTCATTCCCACCAACCCCTCTGATCAGTACACGGTGCTCCCGTTTCAGATTTTCAACTGGGTCTCGCGTCCACAGCCCGAGTTTCACGAAGTCGCGGCCGCGGCCAGTCTCGTGCTGCTCGTACTGTTGCTCAGCATGAGCGGCATCGCGATCTGGCTGCGCAACAAATACACGAGGCGGAGCTGAGCTGATGAGCAGTGCGATTCGAAATCCCACCGGCACGATTGAACTTGAGGCCCGGGATTTGTCGGTGTTGTACGGCGAGACACGTGCGCTCAAGCATGTCTCGCTGAGCATTCCCGATCGTAAAGTGGTGGCCTTTATTGGCCCGTCAGGGTGCGGCAAGAGTACGCTGTTGCGCTGCTTCAACCGCATGAACGATCTCATTCCGGGCGTGCGCATTGAAGGCGAAGCGCTGTTCCAGGGGCGCAACCTGTACGGGGCTGGTGTCGATGCCGTCGACGTGCGTCGCCGTATCGGCATGGTGTTTCAGAAGCCCAATCCGTTTCCCAAGTCCATTTACGACAACGTGCTGTTTGGTCCCAAGATCAACGGGTATCGTGGCGATTTCAGCGAGCTCGTGGAGCGATCGCTGCGTCAGGCCGCGTTGTGGGATGAGGTCAAGGACCGACTCGACAGCAGTGCGCTGGCGCTCTCAGGTGGACAGCAGCAGCGGCTGTGCATTGCGCGCGCGCTGGCAGTGGAGCCTGAGGTGTTGCTGATGGACGAACCCGCATCGGCGCTGGACCCTATCGCCACGCAAAAAATCGAAGATCTGATTTACGAGCTCAAGCAGGACTACACGGTAGTTATTGTGACGCACAGCATGCAGCAGGCCGCACGGGTGTCCGATCACACGGCCTTTCTGTACATGGGCGAAGTGATTGAGTATGGTGCGACCAATGAGCTCTTCACCAATCCGCGTGAGGAACGCACCGAAGCTTACATCACCGGGAGATTTGGGTGAGTCACCGTCACTTCCAGGACGATCTGGACAAACTCAACACCGCGCTCATTCGCATGGCGGGGCTCGCCGAAACCGCCGTGAAAACGGCCGTCGAGTCGCTCACCACGCGCAGCCGGGACACGGCCTACGAAGTCATTGACCAGGACGGCAGCATTGACGCCGCCGAAATGGAAATCGACGACCTCGCCGTCAATCTGCTGGCGCTGCAGCAGCCCATGGCGCGAGACCTGCGACTGATCACCATCGCCATGAAAATCGCCAACGACCTCGAGCGCGTCGGCGATCACGCGGTGAACATCGCAGAGACGGTGATTTACATGGTGCAAGGCACACACTTTCCCGTGTTGCCCGAAATCGAAGACATGGCGCGCCTGTCTACCGACATGCTCACCGTCTCACTCGACGCATTTATTCGCGGCGACGCGACCATGGCCCGCACCGTGCTCAAGCGCGATGATCGGGTAGACGAGCTGCACGCCAATAACTTCCGGATTCTGCTCACGCACATGATGGAAGACCCGCGCCGCATCGGTGCCGGCATGGATTTGCTGCTGGTCTCCGGCAACCTCGAGCGCATCGCCGACCTCGCCACCAACATCTCCGAAGACGTCGTGTACCTCGTGGAGGGCCGGTCCATCAAACACAGAGCCACAGAGCGGGACCGCGAGGGTGCGGAGGCCAGCTAGCAGCGGAGGTGGGTGCCCTGTGCACCCGCATGCTCACTGCAGACCAACCAGACTGCCATCCGCCCGCCTCCCGGGCGCGACAACCGCCAAAACGGCGCACAAATCTGCCAAGCAGGCACTCTAAAAAGGGAACGCTCCTTGCTCCCTTGTTAGACAAGCAGCGCTGCCACATCGGCGCGCTCCTCACCTAACATGAGTAGAGGATACAATGGCAGATAAGGTGATCGGTATTGACCTCGGCACCACCAACTCCGTCGTCTCGGTGCTGGAAGGTGGCGACCCGGTCGTAATCCCCAACGCGGAAGGCGGTCGCACCACGCCCTCCGTGGTTGGCTTTACCAAAGATGGCGAGCGCCTTGTTGGGCAGATCGCCAAGCGTCAGGCGGTAACCAACCCCACCAACACGATCTTCTCCATCAAGCGCTTCATGGGTCGCACCATGACTGAAGTGTCGGGTGACAAGAAGCGCGTGCCTTATAAGATGACGTCCGGCCCCAATGGGGTGGCGGCCGTCGAAGTACAGGGCAAGACCTACACGCCGCCCGAAATCTCGGCCATGATTCTGCAAAAAATGAAGCAGACCGCCGAAGACTACCTCGGACACAGCGTAACCAAGGCTGTCATCACCGTGCCGGCCTACTTCAACGACTCGCAGCGCCAGGCCACCAAGGACGCCGGCAAGATCGCCGGTCTCGACGTGCTGCGCATTATCAACGAGCCCACCGCGGCCGCACTCGCCTACGGTCTCGACAAAGCCAAGACCAAGGACGAAAAGATCGCCGTATTCGACCTCGGTGGCGGTACGTACGACATCTCCGTGCTGGAGCTGTACGACGTAGACGGCACGCGTCAGTTCGAAGTGAAGTCCACCAACGGTGACACCCACCTCGGCGGTGACGACTTTGACGAGCGTGTCATGGATTGGCTCGTGACCGAGTTCAAGAAGGACCAGGCCATTGACCTGTCCAAGGATCCCATGGCCATTCAGCGCCTCAAGGAAGCCGCGGAAAAGGCCAAGATGGAGCTCTCGAGCACCATGAGCACCGACATCAATCTGCCGTTCATCACGGCCGACCAGTCGGGGCCCAAGCATCTCAACTACTCGCTCACGCGCGCCAAGTTTGAGCAGCTGGTGGACGATCTCATTCAGCGCACGCTCGAGCCCATGAAGCTCGCGCTTAAGGATGCCGGTCTGCAGCCCAATGAAGTGGACGAGATCATTCTCGTGGGCGGCTCAACGCGTATCCCCAAGATTCAGCAGGTTGTGAAGGAGTTCTTCGGCAAGGAGCCCAACAAGGGTGTGAACCCCGACGAAGTTGTGGCCGTTGGCGCTGCGATTCAGGGCGCCGTGCTCACCGGTGAGCAGAAGGACGTGCTGCTGCTCGACGTCACCCCGCTGTCACTCGGCATTGAAACGCTGGGCGGCGTGATGACCGTGCTGATTCCGCGCAACACCACCATTCCAACCAAGAAAGCCGAAACGTTCTCCACGGCTGATGACAATCAGACCACGGTAGAGATTCACGTGCTGCAGGGCGAGCGCGAACTGGCCACGTACAATCGCACCATTGGCAAGTTTCAGCTCACCGGTATTCCACCCGCTGCACGCGGGCTGCCGCAGGTTGAGGTCACGTTCGACATCGACGCCAACGGCATTCTGCACGTGACGGCCAAGGACAAGGCCACGGCCAAGGAGCAGAAGATCCGCATTGAATCGTCGAGCGGACTCTCCGATGGTGAGATCGACAAGATGGTGAAGGACGCCGAAAA
>JBBSPO010000100.1:0-12181 GCA_038258695.1 Gemmatimonadales bacterium
CGCGCGACCTACAGGCGCACTGCCGGCCTCGCTGGCAGCAGCAAGACGATCACGCATGGCAGTGCCGCGTCAGGCGCGGTGTGCTCAACCTCGCGCTCGGGCGCTTCTGTGTCGGGGCCGTCTTGCAGCTGTGATAGTGACTGGAGCCACTCGTATTCACGGCCTTTTACGGGCGGCTCACGCAAAAGCACCTCAAGCGCACGTTCGTCTCCCACACCGCGCAAGCAACGCACCGAACGCGATGCAGCGGCGGCGAGCGGTTGCAGACGCAGCCGTTCTTGCAGCGATGCGCCGGTGAGAAGGTTGCGAATCACTCGTTCGGCGCGATGAACGGGCGATTGCAGCGTGCTGATAAGCGTGTGGCGTTGCGCGCGCTGCGCATGGCGGTGTAACGCGCGGAGTATCGCCCTGAGAAACGCTACGGTACGCGAGTCCATGGTTCCGTTCGGTGCCTCGGCGTTGTTTACGGGAGCCTGCGGCATGCCTTGACGGGAAAAACCGTGATACACAGCCAGTGATTGTATCGGAGTGCGTTCGGCGGCACGGTCAATTGCCTTTACCAGTGTCGACACGGCTTTGTTTGTTTGGTCAACACGTGTTCTCCCGCTCGTGAACCAGCCGCCCATCAGGTCCGATTGTCGGGCGGCCAGCCAGCCGGCCCGGGAGCTGTGCAGCACAACAACCGCTGTCGGGCGAGACGCCCCAAGCACGCCAGAAAGCTCAACGGCCCGCGACACCCACCGGCGCAACGTTCGCTCCATGGGCGACGATGCAGTCGGCAGCGCCATCAGGCGACGGGTCGCTCGCGGTGTGGTATCTGGAGCAAGCACGACCGAAGCAATGCGTGCCTTGACCCGCAGTCTTTCGGCGAGGCGCAGCAACGTGATCCCGCCACCAGGCGGTGAAATTGCATATGCATGAACCTTTTGGAACAACGAACCGAGCCTGGCGATCCGCCCTTCGCGCTGCGCAATCGCGGCCGGTGTCCAAGGCCAGTCCAGATGCACCACAACCCCCGCGTCCTGCAAGTTGACACCTTCGGCCAGCAGATCGGTGGTCAGCAGCAGATACACACGCTCATGCGACGGCGGTTGGGCCGCGCCATGCGCACGAGGCGCAACCCGACGCAGCAGCTCCTGACGCGACAGCGGCCCACTGGCAATGCGAGCGCTGCGCGAGGTCAGCGTGGCCACGCCGGCATCCCAACGCAGTACCCGTCCAATTGCGCGCACCGTATCAGCGTACTGTGAAAAGGCAATGATGGTCACGCCGGCATGCGCACGGCGCACGCGCCGGAGGGATTCCGCGCGTGTGCGATCAAGCGTGGTGATAGCGTCGCGCAGCAGTGTTTGCAGCGAATCCAGAGCCGCACAATGATGCTGCAACTGTTCACGTGCACTCGCCAGTGAGTGGGCTGCTGCAGGCTCCGGCGCTTTGGAAACCAGCATGGCGGTAAACCCCAACTGCACGGTGTCTTCGGTCGCGGTCCACGCGCGCAGCTCCATATGGCTGGGCCACCGCCCTTCGCTCAGAATGCCATCCAGCGCCGCCGCGCGCGACCTGCGTCGTTGCACTGCCGACAGGCAAGCCGAAGCGCTGGAGCACCAGGCGCGCACGAGTCCAAGGGTGATCAGTGCGCCGGCCGCAACGCCATCGCGTGTGGGAACTGGTGGTGGAAGTTCCGAGAGCGCGCGTGTGATCTCGCTGTTGTCGCCAACACTGAACGACGGATGCGCTACGATAGTGGGCTTGCGTGACGCCGCTTCATCGTCCCGACGCACCACATGCGCGTGCAGCTGCTCCAATGAAAACGTGTGCGACGTCTGGCCGAGGTAGAGGGCCAGAAGGTGTGCCAGATCAGCGCAACGGTTGTGCACCGGGGTTGCCGACAGCAGCAAAATGGTTGCGCCCCGACTGAATGCGGCGACACCAGCGTAGCGCCGCGTGCACGGGTTTCGTAGATGATGTGCTTCGTCAATGATGATCAGATGTGAACCCTGCGTACCGGACGCACTCGCATCTGTTGCGGCATCCCTGGCCACTGAAAACTGCTGCAGTGAACGCACATGTACTTTGACGGCTGCGCGCCGCGAGGTGTCGCGCCACATGGAAAGCAGTGCTGCGGGTGCGATCACGCTGGTGCGCTCGTACTCGCGAGCGAGTGCAAGCGCGACAATCGTTTTGCCAAGTCCTACTGCATCGGCCAGCAGTGCGCCGCCATGTGCCGCGAGCATTGGTCGCAAGCGTGCCACGGCCTCGACTTGATGCGCAAGCAGCGTGTACTCACCAACCTGCACTGCGCCGGTTGATGCAGCCGCTGGTGGCAAACCCAGTCCGGCGCGTCCCAGAACAGCCAGCGCTTCTGCGAGAACGCTCATGCAAACTGCCACGCGAGCAGCGGTGCAATCTGTGTAACATCAACGCGATACGCGGACGCCACCACCGCCAGGTGTTCTTCGGGCGACGGCAGATCGCCCATCGCGCGTCGCCGACCAATCGCTGCTAACAGTACACGGGCGCGCAACCAGTCTTCCGGCACCGGCAGCGAGCACACGGTCCATCCGAGGTAACGCCGCCAGCCTCCGCGAGCGGGTTCAGCGATGGCGTCCAACCACGCACCGGCCACGGAAGACGAAAGCAGCGCATCGAGCGCGTAGGCGTCATCGAGATTGGCCGTGCGCAACACATAGCACGTATTGAGCGGCACGGTGGGATCGCCACTATTGAGCACAACGGTGCGCAGCGATCGGCCAAAGTCTGCCCAAACGAGACGTGGAGTTTCGGCGCGTGCGGCGTCTGTCCGAAAGAGTGTCCACCACGGCATGCGGTGGTTGGAATCCCTGCGTCCTTCGAGTCGTGGTTTCCAGCGCTGCATCCACCGAGCGGCGCGTGGTGGCAGCGTCGTGAGCGGTTTGCCGTCTCGGTCGTGAGTCCACACAATTCGCAGCGCATCGCGCGCGACCTGTGCAGGGTCGGTACGCGATGGGTTACCGAGTGCCTGACCGGTGAGGGCGGGGCGGAGCAGTGTGCGTTCGATGGTACCCGTGCGCTCTCCGGCAGCGACGGTGGCGAGATGGTCATCATGTTCAAAGGCCGCGACCAGAAAGGCATCGTTGCAACCACATTTGACGCCGAGTGTCGGACGGCCAAGGCCAGCGTCGCCCAGTGCGGGACCTGCGCGCCGCAACAGTTCGAAGGCGGAGCGTACGTCCGGAGGCAGCAGCAGCCAGGGAGCGCTGGGTTCACCTCCGAGTGAGAGGGAGCCTGACGGAAGTGTGAACGCGTGATCATGCGTACCACGCATCACGTGTACGCGAACGTGCTCGGGCGGAGTTGATGGCAACGTGGCTAGAGGCGTGTGTGCAAGTGCCACGGATTGAGCGCTGTTTGGCAGGCTCGCACGAGTGCCGCCACGTCGCTGCGCAACCACCAGCGACGGATACGTGGCTGCGTCAAACAGCGCCGGCGCGTCGCTCCAGTCCACTACGACATGAAGCTGCGTATCATCGGCCAGCAGGCGACGTACGCCACCACCCGCGAGCGCACGCCAGAGCTTGGCGGGGACCAGCAGCGCGATCACACCATGGTTGCGCAACAGCGCCACGCTTCGCTCGACAAATGCGGCCGCCAGATCGGCCTGCGCTGCGAACCCTGTATTTGCACCAGCGCGGGCGGCCCCGATGCGCCATGATGCATCGCGCATGCTCCGAAAATCCTGGCGCAGTGCAATACGTTCGGCGACCGGCAGTTGATGCGGGCGCACCCACGGCGGATTCCCAACAACAAGGTCGAATCCGCCGCTAGCTCCCACGTCCGCAAGATGCGATGCGAATCGGAAGGGCAGGGCCGCCCCCATCGCGAGCTTGCGTTCACGGGCTCGCAGCTCGCGCAATCGGGTGCGCAGTGCTTCCAGCCGGACGCGGTCGGCACGCGATGGTTTGCTGCGTTCACCAAACAGATCGCGTGTGCGAAAATGTCGCAGTAGTGCCGCACGCGCGTGCTGCACGTGCTGTATGGTGGATGCCAGCTCCGCACGCGCCCGGGAGCGCTCTTCGCGGTCGAGTGCTTCGGCCAGAGAACGTTTGCGAACGCCCACCGCTTGCACATACCGTGCGCGCAGCTGTTCGAGGCGGCGCCCGGTGGCTGGAGTGAATGTAAAATCGCCACCGCTCAGCGAATCACCCACGCGCACATGATGATCAAGATTAGGCAGAGGCGGCACAAGCAGCGGGTCTGTCTCGTCGCAGTCAATAACCACGGCCAGCCACAAGCGCAGTTCACACAGCCACACAGCGATCGGGTTCCGGTCCACACCAAAGATCGACGCGCAGAGTACGCTGCGTCGTACCTCATACGGCGAACGGATGTCGCCGGCTTCTATTCGCAAGCGGGTGAGACGTTCGAGCACGTGCACCAGGAAGGCGCCCGATCCACAGGCCGGGTCGAGTACGCGCAGCGACGTCAGCTCCTGCAGCGCTTCAGCTGAAGCGGGCGGCGCGGACAGTGTGACGGCCAGCGCTTCATCCACAACGCGCTCCACCAGCGCGGGAGGTGTGTAAAACGTGCCACTGCCACGACGTTCGGCTGGCACCATCAGCGACTCGAACGAACGCCCGAGCATTTCGGGGTCAACCGCCGCCTCTGACCAGGAGGAGCTGTCTTCGCGTGCAGTAAAGCGATACTTGTCGAGCAGTTCGCTTACCAGCGCGACAACAGAATGATCGGCAAATCGTACCGACGCGCGCTGTCGCTCAAGCGGTGTGCGCGAAAACAGACCACCATTAAGAAACGGGACGCGTCCAAAGGCTAAAGCCACCGGGGCACGCTGTCGAACCGGCGTGTTGAGCGTACCAAAGAACAGCGGTCGGAGCCATCGATCGTGTAATCGGCCACCCTGTTCGAGGGCGCGTGTGCACTCGCGCATGAGGAAGCTGCGATCGCCATCGAGCCACCCTTTGGCTTCGAGGAATGCGAGAAAGAGCAGGCGTGATGCGGTCAGCAGTGCCAGCGTATGCTTTTCCGATGCTGATGCTTTGCCAACCGCATCGTGGGCCATGCTGCGCACCAGCTGGTCGAGTGTGCGGTAGAACCGTGCCGAGAGCGAATCGCGTCCGAGAATGTCGCACCAGCGCGAGTACGCGAGCACCGGGTCTGTACGCGGCACGGCCGCCAAGGCACGCAGTGTGTCGGCGTCGCTGTCGGAAATGTGCAGTCGGTCCACGCGAAGCAAGCCGAGCCTGGGCGCTGTGGGCGATCCGCTTGAGACGCTGATGGTGATGCTGTTTGTAGGCGTGTGCAGCAGTACGAGCATCCACGCCGAACCGGGCGAATGACGGTCGAGTGCGGCGCTTATACGCCGCACGCTGTCTCGCACGTCGGCGGCATCGGGTAACGTGGCCAGCACGGCGCGCAGCGCGCCTTCGCCCGCCAGTAGCCTCGCACGCGAGATCACACCGGTCAGACCAAGCGCTGATTTCAGCGCACTGTCAATGACGTGCGGGTGTGCAGTGAAGCCCAGCACTCGCAGCAGCGGACGTGCGCTGTCGAGTGAATCGGAGCGGGCAAGCAGGGCGGAGGCGGAGCGAATGGTGAGCACGGATACATCATGTGCTCACCTCGCGGAAATCACGTCACCGAAATGCTGCGCGGTGTACCAGGATCACGCGCCAGGTCAACGGCCTCCTTGGCGACCACCGAAAAATCCTGCGCACCGTGACCAAGATCAATGAGTGCGTCCATGCGGTCTGCGAGCGATGGCAGCAGGCTGAGTGGAAGGTCGCCGGCGGTTTCCATCATCAGTCGCACGTCCTTGCGCGCCATGGTCAGCTCGAAGCTGGCGGCAAAGTCACCCTGCGCCATTTTTTTGCCCCGTCCGCCAATGATGCTCGACGCATTGAATGTGCCCAGCAGCTCCAGGGCATCATCGGGCGAAACGCTGGCGCCCACGCCGATGGTCATCACGTCGGAAACGAGCGCCGCCAGCCCAAGGATGTAGCAGTTCCCCATGAGCTTGTGCGCTGCCGCGAGATCGGCGCGCTCGCCGACAAAGCGCACGTGTTCAGCCATGCGCGATAATGCGTCGTGCACCGTTTCAAACAGGGCGCGCGGACCGGCCACCAGAATGGTGCCCTTGCCCTCGCGTGCGGCCGCCGGACCAATGAACACCGGGCAGTGCAGATATTTCACGCCAGCTTCGGCCAGCGACTTGGCCCGTTCGGCGGTGAGCGCTGGCTGCGTTGTGGTGTGATCAATAATCACGGTGTCTGCATGCAGGGACGGACGAAGCGCGGCGATCACCTCATTGACCACGGCGTCGTCCTTAAGCACCAAGTGCACGCGCTCTACATCACGCACCGCGTCAGCGGGCGTTGTGGCCATACGTGCACCGAGTGACTCAAGCGCGCGTGCCTTGTCTTCGGTGCGATTCCAGACCGTTACCTTGTCGCCGCGTCCAATTGCGGCCTCGGCGAGCGCACCGCCGAGCAGGCCGGTACCGAGAAATGCGATAGCTGTCATTGTTGGCAGGGTTGCAGTGAAGTGGTTATGCGCTGCGGTAGGCGCGTCCTTTCCATTCTACCGACTGTCCACGCACGATGGCTGACATACAGATGGCGGCGAACGCCAACGCGCCTACAGGGGCGAGCACGGAGCGCCACAGCGGTACCCGTCCAAAGCGTGCCGCAGCGGCAAACGCCAGCAACATGCAACTGGCCGCAACGCCTGCCCACAACATGAGCTCGTCACGTTGCAGAAGCGCCGCCACCGGCAGCACAAGGAACGGTAATGCAATCGCCAACGGAAAGCCGGCTAACGCAAGCGGAAACAGCAGTCGTCCCAGCCAACCGCCTTTCATGGCCATGCGTCCGCCGGCGTACACGTTTTTTTGCCACCCTTTGATGAGTGATCCGAGTCCGTCGTACATGCGTGTTGAGAGCTGGTCGCGTCCGAGCACCAGTGAAACGCGTCGGCCGACCTGTACGGTGCGCTGCGCCATCATGAGATCTTCGGCCACCGTATCGCGCACCGCTTCATGACCACCTACTGCATTGTACGACTCGCGCGTCATCATAAAACACTGACCGTTGGCCACGACATCGGCCGGCGTGCGTGCTGCTTCAATCGCCCGGGCACCACCAAAGCGTGTGAGGATCAGTGCGAACACAACCGGCTGCACCGCTTTTTCCCAGAAGGTCACCATTTCCTGTTCGCCTGACACGGAAATCAGATCAGCACCGCGCAGTGCGCGTGTTTGCACCAGGCGAGTGATCAAATCTGGTTGATGCCGGGTGTCAGCGTCGGTAAAAAGCAACAGGTCGCCGGTTGCCCGTTGCATACCAACATGACACGCCCACTGCTTGCCAAACCAGCCCGCTTCAAGTGGTGGTGCATCAATCACTGTCACGCGCGCATCACCGATGCACGCCTCGCGCGCCAGATCACCGGTGTTGTCGGATGACCCATCGTTGATCACGATCAACTGCCAGTTGGGCCAGGTCGTGGCGCGAAGCGAAGCAACGCAGGCCGCGATGTGCGCCGCTTCGTTGCGCGCGGGCAGAATCACCGACACCACGGCCGCATCTGAAGCATTCCCTGACGGTGTATTCGCCGACACGTCGTTGAGTGACGGCGTGCCGCGCAGTCGCCACGCGACCACGAGCGGCAACAATATCCAGGGCATGGCCAGTATCAATGCAAGCAACATGAAATCAAAATCTAAGGTTGACCGGAGGCGCGGCCCGGATTGCTCGGCCGCGTTGCGCGTCGTACGTTGGTCGCATGACTGCTGCCAGCGCTTCGTTCCGTCCGAGAATTGAACCGCCGCGCCTTGCGCCCGGTGCCCGCGTCGCGTTGATCGCGCCCGCGGGGCCTTTGGCGGCTGCTTCGGAGCTTGTGCTCGCGCAGGAGAATGCCAGAGACTTTGGCTGGGAGCCGATTGTTGGCAACCATGCTTTGGCGCGGGAGGCGTATTTTGCAGGTAGCGATCGTGACCGTGCGCATGATCTGAACTGGGCGATCACCGATCCTGATGTGGATGGCATTTGGTGTCTGCGCGGTGGTTATGGCGCGACGCGTTTGCTCGATACCGTTGACCGCAGCGCACTGCGCGCGCGTCCCAAGGCGCTGCTTGGCTATTCCGACATCACATCGTTGCACGCCCTGTGGCAATCGGCGGGCGTGGTATCGTTCCACGGTCCCACCGCGCGTGCCGAGCTTTCGCCTTTCAGTCGCTTGTCGCTGGCCAAGGCCGTGCTGCACCAAACAGACAGCGCTGGCGTCGCTCCAGACGCGCGTTGTGTGTTTTCTGGCCGTGTCACGGCTCGGCTCGCCGGCGGAAACCTCGCGCTGCTTGCGGCCCTCACCGGAACACCGTGGGCGGTATCGTTTCGCGGCGCCATTGCGGTGCTCGAAGATGTGCATGAAGCCATCTATCGTGTCGATCGCATGCTCGTACAGCTGCGCCAGTCAGGTGCGTTTGACGGTTGCCTGGGCATCATGTTCGGGCACTGTACCGACTGCCCTGAGTCGGGAGACGATGGGACGCGAACGTTGTACGATTTGATGCGCGAGCTGGCCGATACGTTACGTATTCCCACACTGATGGGCGCGCCGGTAGGACATATTCCAGATCAGTGGACGTTGCCGTTGGGTGCGCTGGCCACACTCGACGCCGACCATCAATCGCTGATTATTCACCGCTAGCACTGGGACACCATGACACATAAAACTGCGCAGCAACTGATCGCCGAAGCCAAACAGGTTGTACCGGAAGTGACGGTGCACGAGCTCAAGGAAATGCAGGGACAGGAGAAGGACATCGTATTGGTTGATGTGCGCGAGCTCAATGAGTGGAACCTCGGACACATTCCGGGCGCGGTGTACATCGGTCGTGGTGTGCTGGAGAGCCAGATTGAACAGCGTGTTCCGCGTGAAGCGCACGTGGTGCTGTACTGCCAGTCTGGCAATCGTTCGGCGCTGGCCGGTTTCACTTTGCAGCAGCTTGGCTATGACAAGGTGACGTCATTGGCTGGCGGATGGCGCGACTGGGTGGGCTCGGGCGGCGAGGTCGCTGACTGACGATGTCTGATCGGGCGGGCAATCAGCTCGCAGCGGCGCTCAGCCACCCGCTTGTCGCTCGACTTTCCAATAAACTCGCCTCGCGCGTGCCGTTTGAAGCCGCGGCCGATAGGCAGACCCGACTGGCGGCGGTAGCCGCGATTTTGCGGGTGGCCGACGAGCCGGAGCTGCTGTTCATCAAGCGCGCCGATGCGATTGGCGATCCGTGGAGCGGGCACATGGCGTTTCCGGGTGGACGCCACGAGTCCGTCGATGATTCGTTGCGCGAAACGGCCATCCGCGAAACGCGCGAGGTGACAGCCATCGACCTGCTCATACACGGGCAGCTCATTGGTGTGCTCGACGATCTGGCGCCCCGGAGTCCGCGCTTGCCGCGCATCAACATTCGGCCCTACGTCGCGATTGTGCAGCCGGATGTTGTGATTGTGCCCAGCGAGGAGGTGGCGCTGCATTTCTGGGTGCCGCTTCTGGCTCTGGGCGCACCAGAAACCCAGACCGAACACGAGATGGAGTTTGAAGGCTCGACGCTGCGATTTCCTGGCTATCGCGTGGGTCCACACGTTGCGTGGGGGCTGACGGAGCGCATCGTGCGTCAGCTACTGGGTCTGCTTTCGCATGAAACGCGCGGCTGACACATGAGCACGCGTGTTTACAAGCCGCGTTCGGGGTAGGTTAGTACAGACATTCTCCTCCCACGGATCACAATCATGCCACACTTCGGGCGCAGCCTCACTCTCCTGACCGTCGCGGTGCTGTTCTCCGCGTGCAGCAGGCCCTCTCCCAACACGTCCGCGTCGTCACCGCTGGCGGGCAAGCGAGCGGAGGGTCAGAACGGCATGGTCAGCACGTCGCAGCAGCAGGCCACCATGGCTGGCGTGGAGATTCTGCGCGCTGGAGGGAATGCGGTAGACGCCGCCGTAGCGGCCGGTTTTGCCCTGTCCGTGGTTGATCCATCGCAGACCGGACTGGGCGGCGGTGGAGCTGCCACCATGTACATGGCGGCGTCAGAATCGGTTGACCACCTGTCGTTTTACGGACGGGCTGGCGAAAGCAACGCGTGGACCAAAACAGATACCGGCGAGCGCACGCCGGAACGCGCTGGACGGGGAGCGGCCACACCAGGGATGGTGAGCGGATTGCTGACGATGCACGCAAAGCACGGTTCGCTGCCGCGCGAACGTGTGTTGGCGCCGGCCATCAAGCTGGCGCGCGAGGGTTTTGTGGTTTCGCCGCTGCTCTCCCGCACCATCGCGTCGGCGCAGGAGCGCGTGGCCGGTGAGCCGCATGCGGCGGCGCGCTTTATGCCGGATGGAGTACCGCTGCGGCCCGGGCAAATCCTCGTGCAGCCGGAGCTCGCGGCATTGCTCGAACTGATTGCTGTGGCCGGTGAAGACGCCTTTTATCGCAGCGCGTTTGCTGAACGATTGGCGTATCACGTACAGGAGCGCGGCGGACTGATCACCAAACAGGACATGGCCACGTACGCCAGCACGTGGACTCGTCCATTGTGCACGGAATGGCGTGGCTACACGGTGCTTGGTGCGCCGCCGCCAATGGGAGGCGCTGTGGTACTGGCCATGTTGCACCTGGCCGATCGTTCCGGGCTCACCAACGCGGACGACTACACCTATACGCCTTCAACCGCGACATCGTTTGCGCAGCTTATCCGCATTGCACAGATCGACGGACAGCGCTGGCGCGGTGATCCGGCGGTGATGTCGGTACCGGCGCGCGGCGTTTCGAGCGCGCAGTACGCGACCGATCGTTCTCCGCAGCTCTTTTCGCCGATTCGCGACACCATGGTGGCTGGCGATCCGTGGGCTGCCGATGCCGCCGCTGTTCCCGATGCATGCGCATCACTGGACCCGTTTCCGGCCGCCCAACCGTCTCGCAATGCGCCAGGCGACGCGGCTGATCATGAGGCAGAGCATGCCTGGGAAACGGCCACCGATCACCTGTCGGAAGACAGCAGCTTTACGTCGCATCTGAGCATTGTTGACGCCGACGGAAACGCGGTCGCGATGACCACAACCGTGGGCACGCTCTTCGGATCGGGTGTGTGGAGCGATGGTGTGTGGCTCAACTCCGTTGGTCGCAACTTCGACGCACGCACTCGCGGCACCAATCGCTACAGCAACTCCACCATGGCGCCCACAGTTTTTCTGGAAGATGGTGAAGTGCGACTGGTGGTTGGTGCGGCCGGTTCACAGTACATCCAGCCGTCTACTACGCAGGTGAGTGTGCGCATGCTCATTTTTGGCGAGGACCCGGCCATGGCGCTCGCTGCACCGCGCCTGCATCCCAACTGGACCTCACGCGAGGTCGAAGTGGAGCCTGGTTTCAGCCCCGACGTTTACCGCGCGCTCGTAAAACGCGGCTTTAATCCGTTGTCGCGGGTAGGCGACATTCTCTTTGGCGGCGTGCACGCGGTGTATGTGGCACGTGACGGGCGTCGCATCGGGGCCGCCGACCATCGGCGCGACGGATTTGCGGCCGGGCAGTAGCGGAACCTGCGTGCACGGGCGACTACTTTGCAGTGGCGCATGCTCCGAACCAACGCTGCCGATTGACAGCTGGGTTCGGGCACGCCCACTGAAATCGTTCTTGATCGTATTAGCCAGACGCCCGGTATCGCGTCATTGACAGGAAGTTGAATGCACGCTGCCGCCAAAAACTCTGTTCGTACCACGGCGTCATCTCCGGCGATTGTCGCGGATCCGGGGCGCATGAGTGCGCCGGTAGAGGACTACCTCAAAGCCATTTATGATCTGGCCGGCAGGAGTGGGACGGCGTCCACCAACGATGTGGCGGCGCGACTTGGCGTGGCGCCAGCATCGGTAACGGGCATGATCCGCCGTTTGTCGCGTCAGGGACTGATCGCGTACGAGCGATACCGCGGCGTGCGCCTCAACGATTCTGGCCGCGCCGTGGCGCTGCGCACCATACGTCGGCACCGCGTCATTGAGACTTACCTCACCGAAGTGCTGGGATACGCGTGGGATTGCGTGCACGACGAGGCCGAACGCCTGGAACACGCCGCGTCGGACGAACTTGTGGAACGCATGGCCACCGCGCTGGGCCACCCAACCGCCGATCCGCACGGCGC
>JBBSPO010000101.1:0-12092 GCA_038258695.1 Gemmatimonadales bacterium
GGGGCTTGCCACTGCCGCTTTGCGGCAGAAGCCGCCCCGGAGAGACGCGGGCCCTCGGCTTTTCAGCACCGGATTGTTCTGGGCAAACGCCAGGAGTGTCCAATGCTGCGTCGTAGCTGCAGTTTGTGAGGCCTGCTCTCACCCCAACTGAGACTGTTGCATGTTCAATCGACGGGCTGGACACCTTCTCGCGATCATGGTTGTCGCGGCTACGGTCGCTGCTTGCGCGTCTGCTGAGGATTCGGAGGCGGTTGGTGGCGACAGCGCCGTATTGGACAGCGCTGGTGTTCGCATTGTCTCGCACCGACTGCAGGATAGCGGGCTAACAACGATCCCCGAATGGAGCGTTACTGGTTCGCCGGACTGGACGTTCAATCGCATTCCCAATCGAAGTATCAGCGAGCTTTTTGGAGTCACCGGAGCCGTGTTTCTTAACGACGGGACATTGGTGTTGGGACATGGCAGCGACAGAGAACTGCTGTATGTCGACCAGACGGGACGATATGTGCGCAGCACGGGCTCAGCGGGCAGCGGGCCTGGTGAGATGCAGTCGATACGCGGACCGTATGTGTCGGTGGACAACCAACTGCTGGTTTACGATCCCAGACAGCGCCGCCTGACGCGTTTTGACTCCTCAGGCAACACGGTAGCGTCGCGCAACGTTGCAGCGTTTACCCAGGGCGAGACAACGTTTGCTGTACGCGCATTGGTTGGAGCACTTGCCCAAGGCACAGCGCTGTTTGAGTTGGTGCGGGAGGGCGAACGCAGCGCAAGCGGCGAGGTGCGGTCGGTCACGCAGCTCGCTGCACTCGACTGGTCTGGTGATTGGCGAGTAATCGGCCCAACGCGAGCCGCCCCGTCGCTCACCCGGCGTCCTCCCGGCGCCAGCGGTGCACTTGGCGCTGGCATGTCACCACTTGCACCGCGCACCATTGATGTGGTGTGTGGCAACGGCATTGCCACCAGCGATACGCACAACCTTACAATTGATCGATCGTCCAACAGCGGCACGCTGGAGCTCAGCATCCGCACAGATCTGAAAGCACGCAGGGCACGCATCGAAGATTTTGTGTTCGAGATGGGACGTCCGTTTACAGAAGAGCAACGCCAAAGTGAAGAGCTGCAACGTGCAGCCTCTGAGATGACAAGCCAGTTCCAGGATGCTCAGGCGCCGCTTGTATCGGAGCTACGCTGCGATGAGCAAGGCAACGTCTACGCGGCACTCGCACAAGAGCCAACGCGTGCCGAGCGTCGCGTGCTTGCATTCGGCAGCAACGGTGAATTGCGTGGTCAGTTTGCAGTCCCCGCAAACTGGCAGCTGCTCGCGATTCAGTCCAATCGCGTAGCTGTCGTGCAGACCGACGCCGACGATCTCGAGTCCGTTTCCGTCTATCGCGTGCTACCCTTTGCCCGCGATTGACACGCGCATGGGCGTTTACGCAAAAGCGGTACCAATGCGATCCTCGCGCTGGTGCCACGTGTTGCTCAATGGGCGCAGACTTCGCTAGTCCACTGCGTGGTGAAAGCATCTGGCGGGTATATCGCAGAGTGCCGTTCAGCCCAGCGTTTCACGTTGCAATCAGAACAGGACGATAGCAGATGCATGCAATCCCCACAGCCCGACCCGAGCGTCCGGCGTCGCTTCGCCGGAGAGGTATTGTCGCATGCGCCGGCCTCACCGTGCTTTCGGCGTGTTCCAGCGTTAGCCTCACTTTTGTCTGCGGCGTCAGGAGTTCAAGTCTTCACGATCGATTGAGTTCACCCAGTTTGCAAGCGCTCGCATCCCGATGCGCTATCGCTTTGGGGGCCGCCACGTAAACACCGATCTCGGCCAGTTGTGACGCAGCTAACAGCCGAGCTCGTCCGCGGCCGCAATGCTTCAGTCTTCCCCCCATTCAGGAGATGACGTGATGGCCCTCTGGAAAGATCAGTCCGCGACTGCCCCCAAGCCGGTGGAGCCGACACCGCGAGATGAGCTCGCACCGCCCGCACAGGAGTATGCGCCGCCGGTGGCCGCCGCCCCGGTCGAGGCCTCCCCAGTCCGGACGCAAGCCGCGGACGTCAAGGAGTCGGTGATTGGCAATGACCTGTCCATTGAGGGCACCATCTCAGGCAATGGAAACGTACGCCTGGCCGGACGGTTCACAGGCGACGTGACCGTTGATGGTACGGTGAGCATTGAGCCCGGCGCCAAGCTGGCCGGCGGTGTGCGCGCGACGACGGTCACGATTGCCGGCGAACTCGAGGGCAACGTGCTGCAGGCTACACGCGTGGATGTGTTGCCATCAGGCGCGCTGACGGGCGATGTCAAAGCGGATACGCTCACCATTGCGGCCGGATCACGGGTGCGCGGTCACATGGAATGCGGCTGGACCGATGGTCCGTCCAAATCACGTTCGCCCGCGGCACGCATGTCGGGCAGCACATCACCAAGCGCGAACTCCTCAAGCGACACGTCGGCGAAGAACGGGGCTGAGGTGAGCAGCTCCGCATGAGCTCCACGCGGACTGCAGCACCCGGCGCCACGCGTACCTGTCCCCACTGCCGGGCCACGGTACTCGAGCGCGCGGTGAAGTGTCCGCAGTGTCAGAAGCATTTGCGCTTCGATCCGAACGCCAACACCAAGACGGTTGAAACGGTGTCGCCCTTTCGCGTGGAAGGCACGATTCAGCCACCGGCCGGCGAGACGTGGGAGTACAACTTGCTGGTGGTAGTGCGCAATGCCAAAGGCGAAGAAGTGACGCGTCAGCTTGTCGAGGTGGGTGCGCTGCCACCCGGTGAACAGCGTTCGTTTACGCTGGCCGTTGAAGTGTTGCCGTCAAACAAACGATAGCCAGTGCAAAGCGGGCCGCTCTATTGCAAGAGCGGCCCGCTTCGTTTTGTGTTGCAATCGTATTTCATTCGTGTTGTGCTCGCGTTGATTCGTGTCGCACACACGTTACTGCGTCAGACAATGCAGGGTCCGTTAGTCGGCCTCCACTTCAAAGCTGTACGCATCGGCTGAGCGCACCATGTCGAGCCAGTGCTCAGCGCCGGCATCGTCCATCACACCGAGCGCTCCACCACTGACCGCCGTGGCGTACAGTGTTGACAGCGTGAAGCTCAGTGCACGATCAGTGCCTTCAGGCCAATCGGGCATCGCAAGACCGGCCGCTACACGACGCAGCGTCGGACCATTTTCGCCGAGCAGTTCGGCGGCGCGCAGCTGCAGCGTCGCGATCGGAATATCGAGATCATACGTTACCAACCGGCCAGCGTCGTCACGCCACGCCGAATCACCAAGCGCGCCGCGATCAGACCACACCCCGAGGTGTCGGACCACACCACTTCGGGACTCTTCAAGTCGCTCACTCTCTACGGTTGCTGCAAGGGCCAGCGCCAGTGCATGCGCGTCGGCCTCTCCGTACAGGGTGATCACTTCGCGCCGAGAGCGCGTTCCAAACGGGAGCACGGGAAGCGAGTTCACGTGTGCCAGGACTGGCGAGTCGGTCCGACCGCTTTCAAGTCGGACGAGTACATCCATGACAACCTCCGGGGAGCAAAAGGAACAGCAGGTCACGCCATAGTGCTGCGTGCAGTATCACTGACCTGACTGCGCTACCCGAGGGATGGCAACGTGATGAGACAAAACCGATACGTGGCGCGATTCCGGCTGATCAGTATGTCGTTGACGTGAACGGGCGCTGTTCGGGTACCCCTGACGCCCATGGCGTGACCAGCAATGCCACAGCAATCGCCAGGGCGAGTGGCAGAGCGCGTCCAAGGCTCGTAACCACGGCATAACCCACACCAAACGCCGGTGGGATCACCAGCAGATTGAGCACCGCAAACGCCGCCGAAATGACAATCGTCATGAGCACCCGCACCCACCCGCGAAAGCTGCGAACGATGAGTAGCAGTATCATGCCCCACAGCAGCGCGATCACGAGATGATGGGCCACGCCCACTGCGGTGGCGATCGCTGGCTGTGCCGATCCCGGAAACTCGGATGACTCCAGGAGCATGCGACCAGCGTTCCGGAAGGCCTTGGCAGGCTCTCCATCGCGCCAGCCGAACGCCAGCAGGGCGCCGGACGTCGCCATGATCATGAGCAGACCGGCCGTGGTGGGTCGCGCGGTGTTCGCAGAAGCCATGTGCGTAAGCAATCGGGTTCCGCAGGAGAGCTCAAGGTGCAGCTGCCAGGCATCGTGAACGGTAGCTGCCCAGCGTCGTTAACGGCGGGCGCCCGGGAGCGTCAGAACAGAGAGTCCGGGGTACTGAGTATACGCCCACCTGTTCCGAGTGCCACTTATGCACACCATTTCCATGCCGCCTCTTTTGATGTCGCGTTGCACACGGCTGGCTGCCGCCACCGTCGCGCTAAGCATGTTGCCAGTCATCGCTCCGCAGCACGCAACGTTGCACGCGCAAGCCAAGGCGTCAATGAACGCACCAACCAGTGCCACCGCCGAACCCACACGTGGACGCGAGCAAACCGCTGATCAGCAGGTGCAGCACGCGCTCAGCCGGTTGGCGTTTGGAGCGCGTCCTGGTGACGTGGAACGGGTGCGCACCATGGGCGTGGATGCGTGGATTGAACAGCAGCTGTACCCCGAGCGCATTGACGATGCGACCATGGAGCAATGGCTCACGGGTTTCCCAACCCTCACCATGAGCGGTGCGGAGTTTGTGGCCAAATATCCGCCGCCAGGCCAGCAGCTCGCACGGTTGGCGCTGCAGCAGCGTACGATGGGCGAGATGCGCGGCAACGCAGCGGCTGACAGCCCGCGCGATGCGGTGCAGGTGTCGGCGGCAGACTCTGCGAAGCTGCGCGAAAGTGCCCGTGAGGGGCAGCGTGCCAGCGCCGAGATTTTTTCGGCCCGGGTAGGTCGGGCCGTGGCCAGTGAGCGGCAGTTGCATGAAGTGATGGTGGATTTCTGGGCCAATCACTTCAACGTCTTTGTTGGCAAGCAGCAGGCGCGCTATTACCTCGCCGAGTACGAGCAGGACGCATTGCGTCCACATGCGTTGGGCAACTTCCGTGAACTGCTCGGCGCCGTGGCCAAGAGTCCGGCCATGTTGCTGTATCTCGACCAGGCACAAAGCGTGGCCGATAGCGGACGTCGTACGCTTGGACAGCCTGTCGCTGCGCAGCGCAATAACCGGGGTGCAAACAGCCGGCTGGCCACGCGCGCAATGGATCGCACCACCATTGGTGAGCTGATCGATCGCGACCGGTTGCCCGCGCAGCAGCGTGCACGCATTGAAGCACTGCCGGCTGAACAGTTGCAGCGTGTGCGCGACATGACACTTACGCAGGCGCAGCAGTACATGGCCACGCTGGCCGACAATAATCCGCGTCGTGCGCGTGGCATTAACGAGAACTATGCGCGTGAGCTCATGGAGCTGCACACGTTGGGCGTTGACGGCGGCTACACGCAGCAGGATGTGATGGAAGTGGCGCGTGCGCTAACCGGTTGGACGGTGGCACGTGGACCGCAGGCGCGTGGCGCTGACGGCTTCATGTTCCGCGCCGACGCACACGACGCCGAAGCCAAAACCATTCTTGGCCAGTCGTTCCCAGCCGGCAAAGGACAGGATGAAGGTGAGCGTGTGCTTGATCTGCTGGCCAATCATCCCAGTACGGCGCGGTTTATTGCGAGCAAGCTGGTGCGTCGATTTGTGAGTGATGTACCGCCCGAAAGCCTGGTGGAGCGTGCAGCAGAAACGTTTTTGAATACCAAAGGCGACATTCGTGAAGTCATGCGCACCATTGTGACCAGCGATGAGTTCTTTGCCGCTGACGCCTACCGTGCCAAGGTGAAGACGCCCTTTGAGTTGGTAGTCAGTGCCGCGCGTGCGGTTGGTGCGCAGCCCGACCCTACACCACAAACTGCGCAGTTGATTGCGCGCATGGGTCAACCGATTTATGGTCGCTCAACGCCTGATGGTTATCCCGACACGGCCGACGAATGGATCAACACCGGGTCCATTCTCAATCGCATGAACTTTGGACTTGTCGTGGGCGCGGGACGGTTGCCAAATGCTCGGCTGGGTCAGTGGCCGGTGGCGCGTGAACTGCAGAACAAGACACCAGAACAGCAGGTGGACGGGCTGGTGAAGGCGCTGTTTGGTGGTGATGTGTCGGCCGATACGCGGGCCGTGTTGTTGAGCGGCGAAAATCCGTTGCTGGCCCGGGCGCCGGCAGGCAGTGATTCGTTGTTCACCATGCGTGATGACGACGATGTGCAGGGTGCGATGGCTGGTACGATGTCGGGCGGCGCGGCCGGTGCGATGGCTGGTGCAAACGCAGCGACAAACGCACCGGCTATGAGCCCGGCTGAAATGCGGCAGCAGCGTCAGCGGCAACGCGGTGCTGCGGCACCGCTGCCCGACCTGAAAGGCTTGCCCAAACTGATTGGGCTCGCGTTTGGTGCGCCCGAGTTTCAGCGTCGTTAATCCATCACCGACTTACGGAGAGCACTGAATATGCAACGCCGAGTTTTTCTCAAGTCGGGTGCGCTGGCACTGGTGACCATGGGGCTGTCGCCATCGTTCCTGGAGCGCACGGTGATGGGGATGTCGCTGCCCAAGGCGGCGCGCGGCAAGACGCTCATCTGTCTGTTTCAGCGCGGCGCCGCTGATGCACTTAATGTGGTGGTGCCATTTGGTGAAAAAGCGTATTACGCCGCGCGACCACAGCTGGCCGTTGGTGCGCCCACACGCGGCACCAGTGCGCTGAGTGCGATTGACCTGGATGGATTTTTTGGACTGCATCCGTCACTGTCGCCCTTCAAGCCGTTGTACGATCGCGGAGTGTTGGTGCCCATTCACGCCGTGGGTAGCCCAAGCGCTACGCGTTCGCACTTTGACGCGCAGGACTACATGGAGTCGGCCACGCCTGATCGCAAGGGAACGCGCGATGGTTGGCTGAATCGATATCTTGCCACGAAGGGTACGTGCGAAGCGGATTGCAGCGCGCACGCGTCGCCGTTTCGCGCGGTGTCCATGACGCAGCAGACGCCACGCATTCTTGATGGTCAGTCACCCGTGGTAGCCATGAACTCGCTCGAAGAGTTCTCCATTCGCTCAGCGGGTGGTGACGCCGAAGCACGGCTGGAAGCGCTGTATCGTACAGGCAAAGCCGATCTCGTGCACGGTTCGGGTAGCGACATGTTTGAGGCAATGAAAATGCTGCGGTCGGCCAACCCGTTGCAGTACAGGCCCAGCGCGGGTGCCAACTATCCGCGGTCGCCGTTTGGACAGCGGTTGCAGCAGATCGCGCAGCTCATCAAATGTGACGTTGGCATGGAAGTCGCGTTTGCCGATGTTGGTGGCTGGGACACGCACGTGAATCAGGGCGGTGCGCAAGGACAGTTGGCCAACCGGCTTGGTGACTTTGCGCAGTCGGTCGCGGCACTCGTGCATGATCTTGGTGACCGCATGGACGACGTCATGATTCTGACCATGTCGGAGTTCGGGCGCACGGTACGTCAGAACGGAACCGGTGGTACCGACCACGGCCACGCGGGCGCGATGTTTGTGCTTGGTGGCAATCTGGCGGCGCCGCGACAGGTGCTTGGGCGGTGGCCGGGCCTGGAACGCGAGCAGCTGTACGAAGGACGTGACCTGGCGCTGACCACAGATTTTCGCGCAGTGTTTGGCGAGGTGACGGCACGGCATCTTGGCGGCAGTGAACTCGATCGCGTCTTCCCGGAATACGGCGCACGCGAGAGCGAATGGCTGGGAATCTTGCCGCGTGCGTAGGGCGGCCTGGCTGGTGAAGCACTGGCGCGCGCGGCAGTCAGGGAACGTCGCCATGGAAAGGTCAACGGGCGTCGGCAGTGGGCTGCGCTTGCTCGGCTGCAAGGTTCTGCTGACGGCTGCCGCAGCGATTGCATTCGTCGCGTGCAGCAGCGACAGCGTCTCGCCCAATCCGGACGCTGCGCCCGATCCATGGATTGCTGTGGACAGTGTGGTGCGCGCGCAGATTGCCCAACGTGGTGGCGCGAGCAATCTCACACTCACGGTTTACAACGCGAGTGACGAGCGGGTGTTCGAGCGCAACTACGGTGATTTTTCGCCTGACCGTCGTGTAGCAGTGGCCAGCGCGTCCAAGCTGATTGCGGCCATGGTGTTGCTCGATGTGGTGGCCACTGGTGAGCTGTCACTCGAGAGTACCACCGGCGAGGTGCTGGGCTGGACATTGCCGAATCAGGACATCACCCTGCGGCATCTGCTGTCATTCACGTCCGGACTGCAAAGCGAGAACGAGTGCACGTTCATTCCGGGCACGACGTTGGCATCGTGTGTTTTGAACATTCGCGCCCACAACACGCTGTCACAGCCGGGATCACGCTTTGACTACGGCAGCACACATTTGCACGTGGCCGCGCGCATGGCCGAAGTGGTCACCGGTAAATCGTGGCAAGCACTGTTCCGCGAGCGCCTGGCTGACCCGCTCGGACTCTCCAACGACGTACGTTTTTACACGCTGCCCAATCTGGCCATCGGCGAGTCCAATCCACTGGTGGCTGGTGGTCTGCGTGCGTCGGCGCGCGAATATGGTGCCATGCTGGCGTTGGCGTTCCATCGCGGCGCCAACAACGGGGTGCGCGTAGCCAACAGCGCCCTGTTTGCCGAGCAGGCGCGCGAGCCGTACCCGTCGGTTGTTATTGGCAACTCGCCCTATGCGGCGGCCACGCCGTCGTTTCGCTACGGACTGGGCGGGTGGCTGGAATGCGCCACACCGGCGCAAGGCTGCGATGTGGTCTCGTCGGCCGGGCTGTTTGGTTTTGTCCCGTGGTTTGACCGGGCAGCCGGATATTACGCGACACTGTCCATGCAAGAGGTTACTGCTGGCGCGACAGTGTTCAGTGTGCAGCTGCAGCAGGCAGTGGTGCCGTTTATCAGGCTCGCGGTGCAGAGCGACAACTGAGCCGAATGGCAGTTCGGAGCGGCGATTGAGCCACCTGGCGTCTCAGAGCGACGATTGAGCAGCGCAGCCCCCGCGCTCACGACTGTCCCTGGCCTGGAGCTCACATGGAATTCAGGCCGCGATGCCCGCCGTGCCCCGTCATGCCTCGCATTCCGGGCACCACAGCGTGCTTGTGGGTTAAAATGATCGCATGACACCTTGGGTAAAACGACTGGTTTTTGCGAACATCGCGGTGTATCTGCTGCAGATGTCGGTGCTCGGTATTACGAGCTACCTCGCGCTGGTGCCCGCCGCGCTGCTGTACCGTCCGTGGACGATTATCACGTACATGTTCGCGCACAGCACGGCCGGCTTCACGCACATTCTGTTCAACATGTTCGCGCTGTTCATTTTCGGGCCGCGCGTAGAAATGCGTTTGGGCGGAAAACACTTCATCCGGATGTACATGCTGGCCGGCGTGAGCGGTGGACTGCTGTCGCTGTTCTTCACACCGTATGCCGCCATTGTGGGAGCGTCGGGCGCAGTGTTTGGTGTGCAGCTGGCGTTCGCGATGTTCTACCCGCGCGAGAAGATTTACATCTGGGGCATTATCCCCATCGAAGCGCGTGTCCTGGTGCTGATCATGACCGTGATCTCTCTGTACAGCGGCACGCGCGGCGGCGGAAACGTGGCGCACTTTGCCCACCTGGGCGGGTACGTGGGCGCCTACCTGTACCTCAAATACGCCGAAAAGCGCACGCCGGCCAAGCAGTGGGAGAAAAAGGTGGCGGGTCCGGCGCCCAGCAAGATTCCGCTGGGCAACTGGCAGAGCGTGAATCTGGCCATGGTGCACGAGGTCAATCGCGATGAGGTGACGCGCATTGTGGCCAAGATTCAGACCAACGGCGAATCGAGTCTTACGTCGCAGGAGCGCGTGTTTTTGGGCCACTTCACGCCCAAGGATGCGTAGCTGACAGGCGTTGGCCCGCGGGGCTGCGGTCGCGGCTCGTGCGCCTTTCGTCTGGCAGCGTGAGTGCTTCATCGACCTCTGAATCGCTCGACCGCTGTGCCGCCCCGGACGTCCGCTCGCCGCTCAACCGCTGCGCCGCTCCGCGGCTTGCGGACAGCGGCTCACGGAGCCCGCGGTGCGACACCGCTTGCTTGGGATCAGGGGCCGGGGTGGGCCTGCCGCGGGTACGTGCCGACGGTCGTGGCCGGACGGCGGGACCGCAGGGCGGCCGGGCGGCCGCGCGAGCCCTGCGGTGTCACGTGCCATGCGGCGGCGTGTCGCATCGCCGCGTCGCGGATTCTCCAGGCGCTGCTCTGACCAGCGGCGCCACTTCACCCTCTGGTCCGCCTCCGGTGCATGCTAGTGAGGCTGCCGCGCACCGGGCTCCGTGAGCCGCTGTCCGTCAAGCCGCAGGCGCGACGGTTGAGCGGCGAGCGGATGTCCGGGGTACGGCAGCCGCCCCGCGGCAACGCCCCACGTCAGACCGGCGGCCGCCTGTTGCGACGACGTTCGGACTCGCGCTCCCGCTCGGCTTCACGTTCCGCCTGACGCTCCGCTTCCCGCGCGCTGCGCCTGAACTCGTCGCTCAACCGCTCGAGCAGTGATTGCCGCACCTCCCCTTCGCCGATCGCGTCACCAATGGCCTTGACCGCCGCTTCAAATGCTTGCTCCTGCACGTCACCAAAGCGCGAGTTCGCAAAACGGAACCAGCCACCGCCACACGACTTGGTGGGCTCCGTGCCCGGCTTAAACCACATCGTTTGCGGCTCACCGCACCAGCCGTCCGTCAGCAACCCACTGTTGGCATCGATCGTGCGCGACACCAATACCGGTGGCGGCGTCCAGTCGCGATCACGCGTTGGCGATCTCCAGCCATTGCGCATGAACTGGGCCCACACCGGTGCCGCATAGCGACCACCCGACGCGGCAGCGCCCAGCGACGTGGGCGCGTCTGTACCAAGCCACACAGCCGTAACCAGAGATGGCGAATAGCCCACAAACCACGCGTCGGTACCGTCGTTGGTGGTTCCGGTTTTTCCGGCTACCGGACCGCGCACACCGTACTCGCGCACCGCGTTGCCCGTGCCTTCGTCTACCGCAGCACGCAGCATGTGCGTGACCAGAAACGCGTCTTCAATAGTCATCGCCCGATCGCGCGTACTCGGTGCACGCTCCCAGATCAGGGTGCCGTCGGCGGCGTCGATGCGCGTGACAACGTGCGGCACCACACGCCAACCGCCGTTGGCAAACGGTGCATACGACACGGTGAGTTCAAGCGGCGTAAGCGACGCGCTGCCCAAGGCCAGCGACGGCACATCCGGCAAATCAGAGACTACACCGTTCGCGCGCGCGACAGCCATGATGGCATCGTTACCAACATCCTGTGCCAAACGTACAGTCGCAATGTTTGACGATCTTGTAAGTGCCGTTCGCATGGTCATGCGACCGTCGTAGCCACCACCGTAGTTGGTGGGTGTCCACGTAGTACGACCAGTACGAATAGACAGCGGCTCATCGCTCAAAATGCGATTGCTGCCGTATCCTTTGGCAATCGCGGCCGCGTACACAAACGGCTTGAACGTTGATCCAACCTGTCGGCTGGCACTCGTCGCACGGTTAAAGCCACGCGCCGTCACTGCACGTCCACCAGCGATTGCGCGCACTGCCCCGCTCTGCGGATCAACTGCTACAAGAGCTGCTTCAGTGGGTTTGTCGTTGAGCTTGCGTCGTGCCTTGTCAACACGCGCGGCACCCGCCGCCACCGCGCGTTCAGCGGAACGCTGCGCCTTCACATCGATAGTAGTGTGAATGGTGAGATCCTGATGCTGCACCGATGGCGGTAGCGTTCCAGCCGCAATCAGCGAATCAACAGTCGCGCGCACCACATCAACCGCCCACGTATGCGCGGGCCAATCGGGCTTCCATGCACGCTTCGGCAACTTGATCACTCGGCCACGCGTACGAGCGGCGGTCGCCGAGTCCATCAGCTTGGCTTCAACAAGCACACCCAGCACTACATCGCGACGTGCGCGCGCGCGTTCTTCATTGCGACGTGGTGACAGTGACGACGGTGCCTTGGGTAAACCGGCCAGCAGCGCCGCATTCACAACTGTGGCGCGCGAGACGCCATAGCCAAACAGATCACGACTGGCCGCTTCAATACCCCACGTGCCGTTGCCGAAGTAA
>JBBSPO010000102.1:0-12059 GCA_038258695.1 Gemmatimonadales bacterium
CGCTGACACGCCGGTCTTATCGGATCGCACCGCCACACTCGTCCGGGAGCGATCGCTGCAGTTGGAAGGCGCCCCGCCGCTCACAACCATATCGCGTGTCGCGGCAACTAATGACTATGTGTACGTCGGGCAGCAGGGAGAACAGGAAATTTTCATGTACACTGCCGACGGCGCGTTCGTGAAGACCGTTGGACGGCTTGGCAGTGGTCCGGGAGAGTTTCGCGAACTCGCGCGATTCGGCGTGTTGGGTGACACGCTCTGGGCTATTGACTGGGGTACGCGCCGCGTCACGCGCTTTGCCACCGACGGCGCTGTGCTCCATGACATGGCATTCGAGCAAATCGTGGTCGGCGATGATCCTGCCGTGTCGCCCTACTATCTCTTGCCGGAGACAATGATGGCCGATGGCAGCGTGCTGGGCCGGGGTGGTACCACAGCGCGACTGCTGGCCGACGGCACAGTAAAGAACGCGCCCATCATGCGTTTCTCAGTGAAAGGCAACCGTAGCGATACACTGGGCTGGCATGACAACCAGAACTACGGGCTGATGCCCCGGAGCAAGGATGGGCGTGAATTCTACTGGACCCAACCCGTGGCGACGAACACATTCGCGGTGTACGACGGCGCTCATGGCAAGGTGTGCGTGGTGCACCGTGATCGATTGGCGCGTGAGCAGAGTTCCACCATCGGACTCACCTGTTTGGGTACCACTGGCGACACGGTGTGGCAGCGAGCCATTGCCTACGATCCTGTCCCGATACCAGCCCACGTCGGTGACAGTTTGCGAGACAGTCGCGTGCGACCACTCCGCCTGCGCTTTTCGGCCGATGAAGTAGACGCCGCCCTGTACATTCCCACCCATTGGCCACCCGTCAACGACGCCTTGGCCGGAGCCGACGGCAGCATCTGGCTGCGCGGGCCGGCGCTGGATGGCAGCGCGACGTACGTTGTGGTCAGTGCGACTGGCCATACGACCACGCGCGTTACCTTGCCGGAAACACAGCGCGTGCTCTGGGCCGCTCGCTCCACCGCGTGGGTGCAGGAGTTGGACGCCGACGATGTACCCACGTTGACTCGATTCTCTATCCAGCCGGCGCTTCCCCGCTGAGCGGCGCGGCTGCTGCTGCAACTTGGGCGGTGGTAAAATGCGGGGAGGGGTAAAGGTCCTCGTCTTCAGACACAACGCTTAAGAAACCGCGATACCCGTGAGTTTCGCGTTGGTAGCCTTTTCCATGTCGAGGATTTGCGACAGCAGATCGTGCGCCTCGTTGTTCTTGAGCTGCTTGGCCCACTCGCGCAGTGTACCGTAGCGCGCGATTTCGTAGTGCTCCACTGCCTGGGCGGCACCTATGAGCGCAACATGCAACGCGTCACCGCTGGCTTCCTCAATGATGCCCTCGGTCTCCTTGATCAAGCCCTCAATGGCGTCGCACTTCTCGCCTTCGGATGGCTGATCAATTGTCGCGAAGACCTTCTGCAGAATCTTCACGTGTTCTTGGGTTTCCTTGAGGTGATCCTCGAAGGCGCCCTTGAGCTCGGCATCACTTGCCGCTTCGATCATCTTGGGCAGCGCTTTGGTGATCGCTTTTTCGGCATAATAGACATCCTTCAGCGTATGATGAAACGCGTCAGCTTTGGTCTTCATCGATGTATCTCCATGAGAGGAAAGTCGTTGTGCCGACACAGTTTGCGTTAGTGCTTGTGAGCTGCAGCCGGTACGAAGTGAAGATGAACTGATTCGTCGGCACGAGCTATCAATCGCAGGAGTGGTTCTGGTCTATCCCGGTTGGGCGATGGCGCAGCGCCTCACGCGCGGTACCTTTGCCATGCGTCTACATTCGCCCCCCTTCAACGTCAGCAAGCGATCGAGCTGCAGCAAGATCAAACCGCGTTGTCTGCCAAACGCGCAGCATATGAATACAGCAATATCCTTACTGAAAAACACAGTCCGCGAGTCACTGAATGACAAGGTCATGCGCCTCAGTGCCGCTATGTCTTACTACGCGATTTTTTCTCTCGCGCCACTGCTGCTGATTGCCATCTCAATAGCAGGATTCCTGTACGGACAGGATGCAGCGAGTGGATTGCTCGCGGAGCAGCTCCAGCAGACTTTGGGAGCGGCGGCAGCTGAAACAGTGCAGGATATGATTGCAAGCACGCGCGATCAGTCCAGCAGCGTGGCTGCGTCAATCATCGGCGTGATCATGATGCTGGTAGGCGCCGGCGGTGTATTCCTGCAACTGCAGGACGCACTCAATATCGCCTGGGGCCTCGCACCAAACCCTGACCGTGGCGTGGGCGGCATCATACGCGATCGCCTGCTCTCCTTCTCCATGGTGCTCACCGTGGGCTTTCTTCTGCTCATCTCTTTGCTGCTCACCACGTTCCTGCAAGCGATGAGCGACTGGGTCAGCATGACGCTGCCACTTCCTGCGGTGTTCTGGAGTCTGCTCAGCGCAATCATATCATTCGCCGTGATCGCGGCACTATTCGCGGCAATTTTTCGTGTGTTGCCCGACGCTGAGCTTGAGTGGCGTGACGTACGTTTGGGCGCAGTGGTCACTGCCGTGCTCTTCGTGATCGGCAAGTTTGTACTGGGGTGGTATCTGGGCCGCGAAGCCACTACCTCAGGTTACGGTTCGGCTGGCGCGCTCATCGTTGTGCTGCTCTGGGTGTATTACTCCACGCTCATTCTGCTTGTCGGAGCGGAGTTCACGCAGGTGTATGCAGAGCATCGCGGACGCGAGATTTCTCCAAGTGCGCATGCGATCTGGGCCGATGCCCAATGAAGGTGAGCGCAACGATGTCACACGTTTCATCGATACGGGAGCACGTGGTTTCATCCTGATGGTCGGCTCAAGATTCGCCCTATCTCCATGGGAGCAGACAAAGACACCGCAATCGGAGAATGGGAATTGGATCGAACAAGGGTCACCCTTAACGGGCTGAGTTGTGGCCATCGGCCCTGCGTATTTCACCGCAGCTGATTCCTCGCGCGCTCCTGAGCTGCAGCAGGAGGACTCCGGCGGTCATTCGCTCGGAGCACCACATCAGTCGCTAATTCCTCCTCACAAGGACACACCATGAACCACCAGCCCTACGACCGCAGCGATCTCTCGCTGCGTAACCACAAACGCCTCTCGCTTGCCGCCTGTCCCCTTATGAGCCGCAGGGGGAACGCATGAAGGTATTTGCATTTGGTGCCCCGTCGGCTGGAGCGAGTATGCGCCCCCTGTCATTCAACCGACCTGATCTGCGCGCAGGCGAAGTTGCCATCGACATTTCCTACTGTGGCGTGTGTCATTCGGATTTGCACCAGGTGAACGATGATTGGGACAACACGGTCTGGCCATGCGTGCCAGGGCATGAGATCGTGGGTAAGATTACCCGCGTTGGGGACGGCGTCACCAGGTTTTCAGAAGGCGACATTGTAGGCGTCGGTTGTATGGTCAACAGCTGCCAGCAATGCGAGCAGTGCAAGATGGGTGACGAGCAGTATTGCACGGGCCCCAAAAGCTGCACGCTCACCTACAACGGACCTAAGAAACCGGACGGCAGCAATAGCTACGGCGGCTATTCAACGGCGATCGTTGTGCGCCAGGAGTTCGTGCTCTCCATTCCCGATGTCATTGCTCCCGCCGAGGCGGCACCGATCCTGTGCGCGGGCGTGACGACGTATCAGCCAATGAAATATTTCGGCCTCAAGCCCGGACAGGTGCTGGGCGTCGCGGGCGTTGGCGGCTTGGGCCACATGGCCGTCCAGATCGGCAAGGCACTCGGTGCAACCGTTGTGGCCCTCACCACCAGTCCTGAGAAAGCCGAGGCTATCAGAAGTCTGGGCGCGGACGAAGTGATTGCAATGGACGACGAGAAGGCATTGAAGAAGCATGCGCAGAGCATGGATTTGATCGTCAACACGATCCCGTACAAGCATGATATCAATCCCTATCTGGCTCTGGTTGCACCCAAAGGGGCGATCGCCGTCGTCGGTAATTTTATGGGCTTCGATAACGTTGACTCGGGCACCATGGTGTTTCAACACGTTACGCTGGCCGGTTCATTGATTGGTGGCGTTGCCGACACACAGGAGGTTCTCGACCTGTCGGCCAAGCATGGCATTCGCCCACGAATCGAGATGATCAAGATTCAGGACATCAATGAGGCCTTCTCACGCATGAAAAACGAAGATGTGCGATTCCGGCAGGTGATCGACATGGACAGCCTGAAGAACGATGCCGACGCAAAAGAATCAGCCACAACGATCTCCGATCCGGAGCGGGGTGATGTGGTGGGCAGCGCGCCGTAGTGGACCGAGCGATTTACGCCTGCTTCGGCATCGCTGACAGGATCTTGTCGGGCGTCATGGGGAATGTTCTGAGTCTGGCGCCGCAGGCGTTGTACACGGCGTTGGCAATGGCGCCAGCGCCGCCTGCGATGCCAAGCTCGCCCACTCCCTTGGCCTGAATCGGACTCGCCACCGGGTCGCGCTCCTCAATCAAAATGGTCTCGAGGTGTGGCACGTCCCGGTGCACCGGCACATGATATTCGGCGAGGTCGCAGTTCACGAGATGTCCGTCAACGGGATCGAATAGCAAGCTCTCGGTAAGTGCCGCGCCGATACACCATGTCATTCCACCGATGCACTGCGATCGCGCGGTCTTGGCATTGAGTACGCGGCCGAACCCGAAAGCGCCCAGCAGGCGTCGCACTCGCGCCTCTCCCGTCCACTCATTAACAGCCACCTCGGCGAAAAATGCGCCGAAGCTGGCGGCAAGGTATTTGTCCATCACCTCGCCCGGTTTGAAATGCCCGATGTGGGAGATCTCCTGGTTACCAATCACTGCTTGAAGGGATTTTTTCGAACCGCCAGCGGCGCAACTCCCGTCTGAAAGCTGTAGCGCGTCCTCGGTCGTCCCCATGCGTTTGGCGAGCTCTCGGCGAATTTCTTCGCAGGCGATGAAGACGGCGGAGCCAGTGGATGCCGCGCCCCTGCTACCGCCCGAGCCGGATCCACGGGGATGGTTGGTATCGCCGAGGCTCACCTTCACACTGGATGGATCGAGACCGAGCATTTCGGACGCGATCTGGGTAAGAATGGCGTACGTGCCGGTACCGATGTCGGTCATGTCGGTTTCGACGAGCGCGGTGCCGTCCACACGCAATGTGACGCGTGCCTGGGCCTCTTCCACGCTGTGTATCCGAGCGGCGCTCGCCATTCCGGTCCCGATCCACCACTCACCCTCCCTACGCTGACGCGGCTTGCGAGGGCCGCTGTCCCAACCGAAACGCTGCGCCCCCTGCTCCAGGCACTCAGCCAGCTTGCGCGAAGAGTAGGGTATTCCTTTGACTGGGTGCTTGTCGGGGATATTGCGCAGACGCAGTGCGACCGGGTCGACACCGGCCTGCTCGGCGAGCTCATCCATCGCCGCCTCCAGTACCGGCATACCAACCGCCTCACCCGGTGCTCTGACAGATCCCGCCGCCATGCGATGGATGCGCGCCAACTCCAGCTGCAGGAAACGGTTCTCGCCGCCATACAGAAACTGGCTCGCCTGCACCACTGACTCGGTGAAATCTTCACCGGGCAGGTTGGAGATGCGCGCCTCGTGTCCAAACGCAGTGAGTGTACCCTCGGCGTTGGTGCCAAGCCTGAGCCGCTGCCGCGTTTCGGTGCGACGCATGATGGCCTGGAATACCTGCTGCCTGCTCATGACCACGCGCACGGGCCGATTCAACGTCATTTCAGCGATGGCCGCTGCGACGGCTTCCGGGCTGATAACCAACTTGGAGCCAAATCCCCCACCAACGTAGTGCGACAGCAGGCGCACGTTGTCTTCTTCCAGGCCAAGGCAATCGGCGAGTTCTGAGATGTTGAAGTTGGGCATCTGCAGTGATGCATACACAGTCACCTGCTGACCGTCCCACTCGGCGATGGCGGCGTGTGGTTCCATGGCGGCGCTCGCATGTCCTTCGGTCGTGTACGTGACATCGACGGAATGGATCGCCTCTTTCATGGCCTGCTCAAGATCCCCCTGCCGAGTGGTCTCGACTCGTTCGGTGTCAGCGGCCGACGGGTCCAATGGCACATCGGACAGGTCATCGGCAGCAAACTCGATTGTGAGGGCTTTGGCTGCATCGCGCGCCTGCTCAAACGTCTCCGCGACGACCAGAGCAATCGGCTGACCAAAGTAGTGCACGTCGAGCGGACCCTGATCCGGCGCTTCACCGGCGTCCCCCTGCGCTGCGCGCGTAATGAGTCGCTCATCGTCGATTACGCGAATGACACCCGGCATGTCGCGGATACTGTCGGCGTCGATTCGCGTCACCCGGCCGCGCGTAAACGGTGCGGTCACCAGTACGCCTTCGGCGCATCCTTTGATGGCGTATTCGGCGGTGTACGTTGCGGTGCCGGTGACCTTGGCAATGCCGTCGGGACGGTCCATGGGCTGGCCGATCACACCCTGCTTCATCGCGTCGAGTGAATTGCGCTCGTCGGGCTTGTCCATTGTAAGCACGTGGCTCATGTGTGCACTCCTGTTGCTTCGCACAAAACGGCTGCCAGCGTGCGGCGTGCGAGTGGAATCTTGAAGTCATTCTCACCGTAACTTTGGGCTGTCTCGAGCAACACATCCGCGGCGCGGTCAAAGAGCGACAACGAGGGCGTCTGGCCAACGAGCGTTTCTTCGATTGCCGGATCGTGCCACGGCTTGTGGGCAAGTCCTCCAAAAGCGAGACTGGCGTGGTCAATGCGCCCGTCTTCCATACGCACAATTGCCGCAACGGAACACATCGCAAATGCATAAGACGACCGTTCGCGAACCTTGCGGTAAATGTGCGTGCCCTTGACCGGCGCGGGCAGTTCAACGCTCGTGATGATCTCGCCCGGTTCGAGCACGTTGTCTTTTTCCGGACGGTTCCCTGGCAGGCGATGGAACTCGCGCACGGGGACGCGACGCGATGCGCCATTCGCATTGGTGATGTGCACTACCGCATCCAGCGCACACATTGCCACGGCCATGTCACCTGGATATGTCGCAATGCACTGGTCGCTTGTTCCCAACACCGCGTGTAGGCGAGCGATCCCCTTAATCGCGCCGCAGCCTGTGCCTGGCTCGCGCTTGTTGCAGGGCTGATCGGTGTTTGTGAAGTAGTAGCACCGCGTGCGCTGGCACAGATTGCCGGCGGTGGTTGCCTTGTTGCGCAGCTGTTGTGTAGCACCGGCGAGAATCGCCCGAGACAGTACGGCATAGTCTGCTTTGATGCGCGGATGTACCGCGGCCGCCGTGTTAGTGACAAGTGCGCCAATGTGTAGTCCATTGCCGGCAGCCTCAATCTTTTCCATGGGTAGCTTGTTCACGTCTACCAGCGTGTTCGGCGTCTCAACTTGCAGCTTCATGAGATCCAGCAAATTGGTACCGCCGGCGATCGCCGTTGCACCGTCGCTCATGAGCTGGGACGCGTGCTCAATCCGCTCAGCCCGTTGGTAGTCAAACGGCTTCACGAGGCGTTTCCCGCCACGTCGGCAATGGCCGCCACGATATTGGAGTACGCACCACAGCGACACAGATTACCGCTCATGCGCTCGCGGATTTCCTCGTCCGAGAGTGTAGGCGTTGCCAGCAGGTCATCGGTTGCATCGCTGGGCCACCCTGCGGCAATCTCCTGCAGCATTGCGGTCGCAGAACAGATCTGACCGGGTGTGCAGTAGCCGCACTGATAGCCGTCGTGTTTAGCAAACGCCTGTTGCAAGGCGCACATGGTGTCGGGTGTGCCCAAACCTTCAATGGTGGTGATCTCATCACCGTCGTGCATGACAGCGAGCGTCAGGCAACTGTTGATGCGCGTATCGTTGATGAGCACCGTGCAGGCGCCGCACTGGCCGTGATCGCACCCTTTTTTCGTTCCTGTGAGCCCAATATCGCGACGTAAAAAATCGAGCAGACTGGTGCGCGGATCGGTGGGAAGTTCGTGGTCTTCATCATTGACGCGAATGGGCATGGGCCAGTTTCTCCGTTTGCTGTATTCGCTGCTGGTCGATCGGGGAAGGTTTGCAGAGGTTTCAGTTTCGACGTAAACGCTGCGCGTGTCGCCCGCGATACCAACACGGACGACACGCAATCAGTGCTTAGGGAAGCAGTCTGAAATCCGATCCGATGAACCCGGTCACACTCGTTTGTGCACCGTTGACTGTGAGGCCAAACGGTGGCGCAAGTGTACCGGCAAACCGATCACGCTGCCACTCAGGTGTTTGAGCGCCGATACCGTCGAGGCCAACACCGCCGAGGTTTTGGTAACCAACAAAACTGACGACCTGCAAGTTGGGTAGCACCGTATACGAATACGTTTGGTAGCGCGCGGCGGTCGGGTTTCCGGCAACAAGACCGGTGCCATTGAGCGGCTTGTAGAGTCCGGTGAGGCTGTCCCCGACAAATCCGTACAGGCCGTCCGGGCCGTCAAGTCCGTCGGCAAACGTGAACTCATGGCTCGAGAAAAAGAGATAGTACTTGTTGTCTTTCACCACGAAGTGCGGACGCTCGAGCTGCGAGTTCACACCAATCGCCGCAAGCAGAGGAGGCAGCTTGGTCCAACTGGTGAGCGCATCGTTATCGGCCACCACCATTCCTACAACACCGTTCACTTCAGGGTCGCCATCGGTCGGTGTTTCCCCGCCGTGCGAGCCGAACATGCGCATGCCAGCGGCGTTGGGTTGAACACCTGGAGCAGTCGGCCAGAAGCGCACGGCCGACGGTGACGTCGAATCGGCGTCAGGTCCGCCCAGCGAGAGATTGGCCGTGAAGAGCAGGAAGCTGCGTCCACTGCGCGGATCCTTGAAGAACCATGGGTCACGGAACGCCCAGATGCCCTCTGAGTTTGCTTGCCGCTCGTAATACTTTCCACTGGGCTCGACGATCACTTGGTGTGGCCCCCAGCCAGACAGCGTGAGGCCGCTGGCAGACGGAGTAGCCGAGCCCTGTACCATTACAAGTCGCTGGTCGGACGCCTGTCGTGATTCGCCGGCTGTACCGTCGTCGGGTGACGCGCCATCGGCAAACCCGAGTGCCGTGTAAAACACGGTGATTCGGTTGGTGGCCGGATCGTATAGCGTAGAGCCAGCCCATTGCGCGTTGCCTTCCGCGTTACCATCGGTGAACAGCCGCGCGCCGAGCTGCCAGTCCTCGCCATCGCGAGAGATCAGGTAGCGCAGTTCGGCATTGCCGTGTCGCTGTCCCGGAAGCAGTGAGTCCGGTGCAGTGAGTGAGACCAATACATACCACTCACCGATGCGCGCGATCGAGCCGTCAGGCGTACGCACAGGCCAGCTGTCCCACAACCAGTAACCCGGTAAGATCTGCTCGTTGGTGGACGGAAGCACGGCCAGTGTAGTGCTGGGGGTACGCTCGAGCTCCTGCACCACACTGCGTGTCCAGAGCGAGGTGAACGCCCCAGGGAAGTTCAACGGACCGAAGTCTCCCGGTTCGCTCGGTATCGGATCGGGGCTGACCGGATCGTTGTCCGTGCATGCGGTCGACAAAACCAGCGTCGGCATGAGCAGGCTCAAGGCGAGCCGTCGTGTGAGTTGGCGGGTCAATGTAGGCATGTGCCAGTCTCCTTTGAGTCGGGTAGTTTTGCTCATCGACGCGGCCCCGGTAGCGTGCGGAGCACGGTGGCCGCTTGCGTGTCGACGCCGAACAGCGAGAAGCTGGGACCCGCGTTGGCGGAAGTGATGCGCGTATTGAGGCCATCAAGCGAGAGACCCACAGCTGGCGCAAACGTGACGTATGGAACGTCGTTAACAATGTTCAGGAAGCTGATGACCTTCGCGGCCCCTTCACCGGCTGGCAGGGCAACAAACGAGTAGCTCTGCGACGCAACCACCGGTGGGTTGGCGACGACCAGACTTGAACCGTTCAGCGGTTCCTTTTCGCCAAACAGGGACGCGCCAGCGTATCCGTAGAGACCTTCGTATCCGGTGAATCCGGCGCTGAACGTGAAGCTGTGCGACAGCCAGAACACATAGTAGAGCCCATTCGTGTTGATGATGTGCGGACGTTCCATCTGTCGATTCACGCCAAATCCGGTGAACAGCGGCGGTAGTTTCGTCCACTGCTTCAGCGCCTCCGTCTGCGCTTCCACAATCCCGACAACCGAGTTGAACGACCGATTCAGACCTGACGAGGTATCCAGTCCGGCGGCGTTGGCTGTGAACAGCACGTATTCGCGGCCGTTGGCCGGATCGCGGTAAAAGAACGGATCGCGGTAGGCGTACACAACGCCAATTGTGTCCGCGTTCTGCGGCAGCTCGTAAAATCTGCCTTCCGGTTCAGAGATGATGTCATGCTGCCACGTACCGAAGGTGAGTGCGCTGTCCGTCACTGAGGTGAGCCGCGCTACGCCGAGCGCAAGTTTCTGGATCGTGCGCTCGGTGCCTTCCAGTTCAGGTACTGGTGTCCCGGAGACGGCTGTGTAGAAGGCGTACATATTGCCGCTCGCGTCATCGTACATGGCAGAGCCCGCCCACTGCGCGCGTCCCTCGGGCTGGCTGGTGCCGAACAGCAGACCGCCCAGCTTCCAGTCCTCACCGTTCTCTGAGAGGAAATACCGGAGCTGGGAAAGCGGTGTTCGCTTACTGGGCTGTACGGAATCCGGGGCGCTGAGCGCCACCATGATGTACTGCCCGTTGATTCTGGCGATCTCGCCGTCGCGGGTGCGCACTGGCCACGAATCCCAGATCCACAGCTCAGGTGCGATGATGTCTTCTGGTGGCACATACAGCGGTAGCGTGTTGTCCACGGTAAGCGCCATCTTCCGCACATGTGCAGAATCCCAGACGGTCGCGGTATAGCCGTCGGGGTGCGTATCTCTGGATGCTGGATCAAGACCGGCCGGAGCGCGGTCGGTGCAGCCTACTACGGCTGCCGCCAGCACTGCGAGCGCAAGTCGCCGTGCAGTGATCATGGTGTCTCCTTTTCAAAGTCGGACGCCAGGCGCTGGGTGCGCAGCCGGTGTCTTTACAGCGGCGGTTTAGCGGCGCTGTGCATGCAAAGGCAGTGGGTGGCCTCGCAGTGGCGTGTATGAAAAATGAGGGCATTTCGGTGCCGCTGCAATTCTTCACACGTCTGATCTTCACGTCGCCCATTCGTGCATTTCAGTGTGTGACCAAAGAGGTACACGTTGAAAGCGAACGGCCGCGACCGGTGCTGTCAGTGCAGGTTGCTCTTCGCACCACCGTCAATCGCGCGCCGGATCAGCTCCACGGATTTTGTAATCGCGCTCACGCGGTTGCTGACACCCAGTTTACGAAACGCGTTTTCGAGGTGCTTTCGTACGGTCCCTTGGCTGATACCGCATGCAACGCAAATTTGTTTGTTGGATTTACCGCGCGCGACTTCGTCGAGCAACTCTGCTTCACGTAGTGTGACGCCCAGCGTGTCGGTGTGTGTAACGAAGGTATTGGTGGTCACTTCGATCAGCGGCAACGCGTTTGTCGCGTTTCGCTCGGTTTGTTTCAGCAGACGATAATAGGGAAACACGCACTTGCCGATCTGTGTGAGCGCCGTGCGTTCATCGTCAGTGAACCCCCAGCTGTCTCGATTGACCGAGAGGCCCGTCGCAAAAGCGTTGGCAACGTAGCCCACCGTCAGCTGATCTTCCAGCGTGAGATGTTTGAAAAAGTGCGTGTACAGGTCGAGGCGCGTGAACTGCTCGCGGCTCATCAGATCAGAGATGGAAACGGCCGATGCGTGCCCGGTTGCAATAACGAGCGCGAGCACCGGATGTTGCCATGCGTATTTGTTGAACATGCCAAGCATCTGCGCGAGCTCTGTCTCCTCGTCGCTGCTCTCGGCTACAGTTGTGGTCGCTGACTGTTTATTGGAGAGATTCGTGTTCAATTCGGTCCAGGCGATTTGCACCGATTCGAACAGCGTGCCCGCACCGCTCAGGACAGTTTGACGCAGCAGTTGAGCGGATGACGCACTAAGCGCCTCTCCGAGCAAGGCGAGAAGTTCGTCTCGATCCAGATGTGGCCGGTGAGTTGGCATCGTTTCTCAGCCCCTCCA
>JBBSPO010000103.1:0-11861 GCA_038258695.1 Gemmatimonadales bacterium
GATGCCAACTCAACGCGCACAATGCGTCCTTCACGACCAATCAGCGAACCAAACTCTGACTGTCCTGCCAGATCGATCGCCAACGCGCCCTGCGCCACAAGTGTGGGCACGGCGGCGCGCATGTTGTCGGCAAAAAGCGACGCGCTCTCACCCTCGGGAACCGGTACGATCAACTGCGCCGTGGCCGATGATCCGGGATTCGCACCAGACAGAATCTCTTCGTCGGTCGCACGACCAACACGTGCGTACACGCCCACCGCACCGAGCTCTTTCGCAGCTGCTTCGAGCTGCGCAATGGCCGTGATGGTGGCGTCGAGCGCCGTGCCTTCAGGCAACTGCACTTCGGCCACCAGCACACCTTCATCAACGCGCGGCAGCACTTCCTTGGGCAGCGCACGCGCCAGCACCACCATGACCACCAGCAGCGCCAGGCCGGCCCCAAACACCGGCACCGGATTGCGCAACGACCATGACATGCCGTGTTCGTACAGGTCGCCCACACGCGTTCCAAACGCATCGAGACGCTGCGCCATTGGCCCGGGCGCTTTTTTCACCGGCGGGTTGGCCTGCAAATACATAGCCCGCCGACGACGCCCAACCATCATCACCGGCATAAGGGACAGCGACAACAGCAACGACGCGCCAACGGTCATCACCACACTGAGCGACAGATCACGGAACAGCGCTGCCGCCAAGCCCTGCACAAAAATGATTGGGCCAAATACGAGCATGGTGGTGAGCGTGCCGGCCAGCAATGGCCCCGACACTTCTTCGGTGCCAATAATGGCGGCGTCTATGTAACCCATGCCTTCTTCGCGCCGACGTCCAACACCTTCAGCCACCACAATGGCGGTGTCCACCAAAATGCCCGTACCCAACGCCAGTCCGCCCAGCGACAACACATTAATCGTCACGCCCAGTGCTTGCAGCGTGACCAGCGCCACCATCACCGACAGCGGCACGATCAGACCAATAGCAAGCGACACACGCCAGTCGCGCAGGAACACCAGAATCATGAGCAACGACATCAGGCCGCCCACCACAATTTCCTGACCCAGATTTGACAGCGCGTCCACCACAAACTCTGCCTGCGCCGCCACCACCGTCAGCTCCACCGACGGGAACTCCGCTTCCAGCGCCTCAACCGCCTGCATCATACGATTGGTCACCGCGACGGTATTTGAACCGGCGTCTTTGTACACCACCAGGCCAATCGATTCGCGGCCGTCCAGTCGCGTAATGGTGACCGGATCGGCCAGCATGATGCGCGCCGATGCAACATCGCGCAGAGTGACGCCACCCGTAGGCGAACCCACAGGCACAGCCAGAATTTCATCGAGATCACGAAACTCGGTAAGCGCGCGGACAGAGAACCGAAACTGTCCTCGGCGTACCGTGCCGCCGGCACCGGTAGAGTTCTGCGAGATAATCGCTTGCGCTACGTCGTCTGGCGTCAGACCGAGCGCGCGCAACTTGTCGGGATCTACATCAACACGGATTTCATCGGCAGGTGCACCCACCACCGCCACCGACGCAACACCGGCTATCTGTTCAAGCCGACGGGCAAACACATCTTCCGCCGTGCGTGCGAGACCACGCAGGTCACCAACACCGAGTCCACTGGAAAACGCCGTTTGCATGCTGTCACGCAGCCTACGTTCGGCATCGCTGGTAGCACGCATGCCCAGCACGGCGATGGGACGCTCGCCCGGATCACTGGTAAGCAGCGTTGGTCGTTCGGCGCGCTCGGGCAATCCACCGCGCGTTGCATCGAGTCGCTCGCGCACGTTGAGCACCGTGGTGCGCATGTCGGTGCCCCACGCAAACTGTGCGGTGGTGGTGACTTCTCCGTTCCGGCTCACCGATCGCAACTCCACCAGCCCCGGTGTCGCCGCAATGGCCTGTTCAATAGGCTCGGCGACAAAGCGCGAGACTTCCTGCGCCGCCGCACCTTCGTAGGCCGTGCGAATGGTGAGCACGGGCAACGTGACATCAGGCAGCAGCGATACCGGCATGCGGCTCAGCGAAACGCTGCCGAGCAATACCACACCCAGAACGGCCGCAATGGTGGCGACCGGCCGACGCACGGCAAGGCGAGCAAGTGACATGGTGAGCCCGCCCGACGTTAGTTGTTTTCCGGCGGCACCGACGCGGGCGCGCTACTCGGCGGCGGCCCCGCAAACCCTTCAATCTCCCGGATGGCAGCGATGCTCACCGCGGCGTCGTGCGTGAGCGTGAGGTGGCCGTCTACGATGATCTGATCACCCGCCTTGATGGGAATCTGACCCGTGGCCGAATCAGGCAGCACTTCCGTGTCTACACCATTACTGCGTCCGGGCACGATGTACGTCCACTGCCCTCGTCCCTCGCGCACCACAAACACCAGTGGGCGACCGTCGCGCTCAATGACCGCTTTGGACGGCACCATGATGCGATCCGGCAATCGCTGCGCTTCGAGTTGCACATTCACAAACATGCCGGGGCGAAGCGCTGATTCATTGGGCAAACGCACAATCACCCGGCCAAAACGCGAGACGCTGTCAACGAGCGGGAGCACCGCATCAATACGTCCACGCAGCGCGCGACCGGGAATGGCGGCACTGGTGATCACCGCTTCACCACCGCGACGCACCAGCGACAGATTGTGTTCCATGACCTGCGCTTCAACACGCAAGGCACTCAAATCCACAACCGTGGCAATAGGCGCTCCGGCACCGATGCGCTCGCCAACGGCCAGATCCACCTGATTGATAACGCCACTGACTGGAGAGAGCGCCACCGCGCGTTCGCGTTCCCACTTGGCCTTCTCAAGACGCAGCGCGGCCGCCGGCACGCCGGCCCGGATGCTGAGCATTTTCATGCGCACCGCGTCGGGCCGCTCACCCGAGAGGATTGAGTCCGGCACCCACAGCTCACGAAACGCCTGCTCGGTTTGATCGAGTGCGGCCTGCGCTTCGCGCACGGTGAGGTCGAAAGGATACGGATCGAACCGCACTAAGGGCTCCCCTTTCTGCACGTACGATCCGGGCCGCACCAGTAACTCCGCGACCGTGCCACCCACCTCTGCCGAGATTTTGACGATCACATCGCCGTATACCTCGCCTTTGCTCTCGACGCGCAATACGAGGTCGCCCTCGCGCGCCTCCTGCGCAACCACGGGCAGCGCGTCGCTTCTGCGAGCATCGCCGCCGCCATCCAGCGCCATCTCGGCGCCCGACGCATTTTCACCGGGCTCGGCGCCATCTGCCGAGGCGTCGCCGCAGGCGGACCCTGCAACGCCAAGTGCGAGCAGCAAAGGCAGTTTCAGAAAAAGACGAGCGTGCATGCGCGGCGGGGGACGCAGGGCGAAGCTGACGCCACAGCGCGTCAACAGGAGGGAAGAGTAAAACGCTTGAGGACCGACGATAAGTTGCCGCGACCGCAGAAAAGGTTGCTTCACGCAGCGGAGTAGTCAATACGACAATCTGTTGCTTGAGTATAAAACGACTCCGGCGCGGACCACAGAGCATGTGTGGGCTGCTGCATGGAATGGATGAGTGCGGCACGAAATTGATTGCCCATAGCGCACACTTATTGCCCATGGCGAACACCTGTACCCGAGACCTCGGTCACATATTTCGCTCTGGGAATTTCCTTTTCGTTGCTTTTGCCCGACCCCGCATTTGCATGAACGATTCGTCCGAGCGCACTGATCGCGAAGAGTCGGAGCCACACTACGAAGTGTGGCTCGCCGAGCGCGAGCTGCTTGCTGCCGCTACACACGTGCGTGATTTGCGCGCGACCGCTCGCTCACCGGCGCGTGTCGCGTACGAAGCAGCGTGGCTACGTTTCATGGTTGCGCTGTGTAATCTGCCGATTGCCGAACGACCGCTGGAAGTGGAGCGCATGATCGATTCACTTCGCATGGCGCATCTGTTGCAAAGTCGCGGCGAGCTGCAGGAGCACGAGCCGTCCATTGTAGCACACGCGCGATCGCGTGACGAGCACCGCACGTCATCCAAAGAATCAAACAGCAGTGACCATGAAGACTGATCCAATCTTGATATCACCCGTGACTCTGACAACGCCTACAGCAAGGAGCTCTGATGCGTGAACCGCTCAATCCCATGACGGCGCACCAAACGGACGTGCGCGACGGAGAGCGCTGGGTTGGGCATCCAACTCAGCCACACGGTTGGTTTTCCCTCACGCATCTGGCGTATCGGGTGGCATCGCTGCCTCCCGAGGCGCGCCTGGGCTTTTTGCGAACGCTCCCGGAGGATATGCTCCGCGCGAGTCGCCGACCCACGCATGTTGATCTCGACCAGAAACGGTCGGCCAATCCCTTTGCGCGTGCCGCTGAGCAGTTTCGTGTGGCCGCCGAAGATATGGAACGTGATTTGTGTTTTGAGATGGCCTATACCACGGTGACGGCGGCCGCGCGTATTGCCGCACGTCATGATCCGTCGGGTTCGCTCTCAGCCACCAATCATCTGGCACGTATTCTCCGGCAGCTGGGCGAAACCACGGCTGCAGAGCAGCTGTATCAGAGCGTGGTGGAAGAAGCCTTGCAGCGTGGCTATCGGAGCGTGGCGGGTTTTGCGCTTACTGGTTTGGGCAATCTTGCGATCATGCGAGGCAACCGTCCCGCCCAGCTACGCTTCTATACTGAGGCGTTGGCACTCGCACCGACCGATAGCGCACTGGAAGCGGCGGCGCGCTACGGTTTGATGAACCACGCGCTCACAGTGAACTCACTGAGCGACGCGTTGGTGCACGGATGGCGCGCCTACGATTTGACGATATCGCAGGAAGAACGGGCTGGCATACTGCACAATCTGGCGTCAGTGGCATTCCGGGCCCGTTTTGTTGCCGAAGCACTGGCCGGCCTGGAAAGCGCGCTCGGTTTGGCCCGGTCGCCACGTGTATGGCTGGCGATCGCCGCGTCGGCCGCAGAGGCCGCCGGCGTCCGCAGCAGAACGGACTTTCTGCTCAGGTTAGAGACGCAAGGTCAGCGGCACGGTGGGCCGGCCCTTCCATTTGAACAGGGACAATGGCTGCTTGGCCTGGCCAAAGGCTGGGCCGCGGCCGGCGCGCATGAGGCGTCCGACCGCTTTGCCCACGAAGCCCTGGGGCTGGCGAAACGGCATGAGTTCCACGAACTTGCCTACCGGGCAGAGCAGGTACTGCATCAGAACACGGCTACAGCAAGTGACCTTGGCAGCTATCGGGAGTCTTTCGAGTCCACGGAAGCGCTCTCCGAGACGACCAAATCAGGACTGGCGAGGTTGTGTACCGTGGGCGCCTGACGCAGCGCCGGGATCAGCTCAGGTCCAGGGCATCGAATCGATGTTCGCTGGCGTCGGCTCATCTACACCAGTCGGTGAGCCCGTGCAGGCGGCAAGGGCGAAGGAGCTGATCAGGGCAACGGCGAGGAGGCGAAAAGAACGTGTCATACTGGTCTCCAGTGAGGGGTTATCCAAGAAATAGCCCATGCCGCGCCCATTGGGGTGTGCGCCATGGGCAATTGGTGTGCGCCATGGGCAACGACTTTTCCGGAATGCCGTGAACGAGCGCCGGGTCGCCCTGCTTTTCGGAGATCGCGTCACACTCGCTCGGCTCACCGAAGCCCTGCGTGGGTTCGCGACCATCTGGGACACTGACGACGTCGATCTCGTCATCGACGCCCTGCGCCGCGACGTGCCCATTTGCGCCAGCATGATCCTTTTTGGGCCCAGCCAGCGAGACGATGCCCTGCGGGCCGCCGATCTGCTGCGCCTCGCCCTGCCTGACCATCCGGTGGTCGGATACGTCGATCCGCGCACGCTCAGCTCCCGCTTTATCCTCGAAACCGGCCGGGCAAATCTGGCCGATCTGGTGCTGCGCGATGTGGACGACTCGCGCGCCGTGTTGCTGCGCGTGCTCCAGAACGCCGAGCAACGCGGCGTGTCCATGCGCATAGCCGACGAAATGTCGGAAGGGCTGCCGCGCACCGTTCGCACCACGCTGCACTTCATCTGCCGACACCTGCGTGAACCGCTCGACGTGCCCAGCATAGCCGCCGGACTGGGCGTCAATCGTCGCACCCTGCACCATCGGCTTGGACAGGCTGGCAGTCCGTCGGTCAGCGAGCTGGTTGGCTGGTGTCGCGTGGTGTACATCGCCAATCAGCTCGCCAACGGCAACACGTCGCTGTCAAATATTGCCAGCCAGCTGGACGTCCCGTCGTGGAGAAACCTGAACCATCTGCTACGACGCTACGTGGGCGTTGGTGCACGACAGCTGCGCGCACCCGACTCGTACGCCTGGACACTGTCCGCGTTCCGTAAATCGTGCGTCGATCATGGTGCGTTTGTGTCTCCCGAATGGCGCATTGAAACCGCGCAAGTCACCGCACTGTCAGCGTAGTCAGCTACGTCCAGAACGAACCGAAGCCGATCAGATCAGCCTCACGCGCGGCTGACTCGGCGGCGGCTGTCGTCAAACGAACGGTGACCGGATCCGCCTCGCGGGCGTGCTCCTGACGAGAAGCCCGCCGCAAAGCTGCCGCCGCCAGCAGCGGGGCCGCCACCGGCGCGTACTGTTTGATCTCGGCCGGTGTTAGCCGCATCATCTTGCGCAAGAACTGCGTGAAAATGCGCCGACGCGTACTCGACGAAAACTCGGACAGCCGTGCGCCGAGCAGCCGCTTGCCCAGCCGCGCAATGGAGGACGGCCGCGCCCCGATTTCCAGCGATGCGGCCGCCCAGGTGCGATGGATGTCCTTTCGCACCACCACGTTGAGCAGGGTGATCCAATCCACGAAGACGCCCGGTGTGGGCAGCTCCCGGTCGCATCGTCCCCACGTTTTCCAGAGTGTGGTGCGATGCTGCCGAGCCAGTGCGGCCAGCTCGTCTACCGACTGAATGACGGTTGGGGCGGCCAAGGCGCGCACCATGAGGTCGCGAGGTGTCTCGGCAATGAAGTGAGCCTTTTGCACCACAGCCGCCAGCCTACGCAGTGGCACGCGTCGCCACGAGTGGGCAATGGTGCCGTCGCCTACGTGCGGTTTTGTGTATGAGAGCACGTGATCGGCTCCCGCTTCGTGCAACGCCAGGCGCTCGGGGGTGTCAAAACCGCTCAGAGGAACCGGGCCGGCCACCGCGATTGGCAAATAGGGGTAGCTGATGCGTATCCGCCGGACATTCTGGATAAACGCCGGACTGGCCGCCCCCTGCACTCCGAGCAACAGCCCGCCCGCTTTGCGTAGGGTGGCGTCGCTGACGGATGAACCGGGTTCACGGCTATGGGCAACATTTGCAGGGATGAGGAATGTGATAACAGAGCGCGATTGCTCAGGAAGGCCGTTCTCGAAAATCATGCATAGGGCGTTGAGGTAGAGCCGCACGTGGTGAATCGCTACGTTATGCGGCTGCGTCACGCGCGCGTCACATGGATCTGTGGCCGGTTCGCGTCGGGGCTGAGGCGGGGCGACGCATACTCACCTCGCGCTGCCGCTTGCTCCCGCATGGTGGGGCCCGTTAGTCTTTGGGTTCTGCGCGCGTAGCTCAGTTGGATAGAGCGTCGCCCTCCGGAGGCGAAGGTCGCAGGTTCGAATCCTGCCGCGCGCATTCATACATTTTTGTCGTACACGTTGTTTCGGGTCATTCCGCCATTGACGGGGACGGGGGCGGCTAGTACGTTCGCGTGCCCACCTTCAAACCCGCCGCGCCACGTGCACGTCGCCGAATTGAAGCGCAAGTCCATTCAGGAGCTGCAAGCTCTTGCGACTTCGCTTCACGTAACCAGCACTTCAGGTCTGCGTAAGCAAGACCTCATCTTCCGGATCGAGCAAGCACTGCTCGATGCGGAAACCACGTTGTACGGGGAAGGCGTGCTCGAAACGCTTCCCGAGGGATACGGATTCCTGCGTGCGCAGGATTTCAACTATCTCTATGGTCCCGATGACATCTACGTCTCTCCGTCGCAGGTCAAACGGTTCGATTTGCGAACTGGCGACACGGTCATGGGCGAAGTCCGCCCGCCGAAAGAGGGCGAACGCTATCTCGCGTTGCTGAAGGTGGAGCGAATTAACGGTCTTGATCCTGAGAAGGCGAAGCAGCGGATTGCCTTCGACAACCTGTCCCCCCGCTATCCCGACGAACGCATTCGCCTTGAACACGAGGGCGGAGACGTCGCGTGCAGGCTCTGTGACATCATCGCACCGCTGGGCAAAGGACAGCGCGGGCTGATTGTGGCGCCACCCAAAGCTGGCAAAACAATCCTGCTGCAGCAGTTCGCCAACGCGATTGCGAAAAACCATCCGGAAATCACGCTCATCATTCTGCTCATTGATGAACGACCGGAAGAAGTCACCGACATGCAGGCCAGCGTGCCATCGGCAGAAGTCATCAGCAGCACCTTTGATGAACAGCCGGATCGCCATGTCCAGGTGGCCGACATGGTCATCGAAAAAGCCAAGCGCCTGGTGGAGAGCGGACAGGACGTGGTCATCCTGCTCGATTCCATCACGCGGCTGGGACGTGCGCACAACGCGATCGCACCATCTGGCGGCAAGATCATGTCGGGCGGCGTAGAAGCGCAGGCGCTGCAAAAACCCAAACGGTTTTTTGGTTCGGCGCGCAACATCACCGACGGCGGTTCGCTCACCATTCTGGCCACGGCGCTTATTGAAACCGGGTCTCGCATGGACGATGTGATCTTCGAGGAGTTCAAGGGCACCGGCAACATGGAGCTCGTGCTCGACCGCAAGATCGCCGACAAGCGCATTTTCCCGGCCATTGATGTCAACAAGTCCGGCACGCGGCGTGAAGAACTGCTGCTGACACCCTTCGAACAACAGCGCATTTATTTGCTGCGTTCGTTTGTCAGTGCCATGCCCAGTGACGAAGCGATGCTGTTTTTGCTCAAGCGAATGGAGCGGACGGAGACCAATCAGGAGTTCTTCGAACGCATGCATGAACCCTGACCTGCCAGCGTAGCACCGCACATGCCACGTCGCACACTTGCCATTGACTGGGGCGATCGCCGTATCGGTCTGGCCGTCAGTGATGAACTCGGACTGCTCGCCTCTCCGGTAGGCGTGGTTACGCGTCGGCTGGGAAAACGACCGCCGATCGCGGAGCTGTTGCGTCACGCCGACGCACTCAACGTTGAAGCGATTGTCTTTGGGCTGCCCATCAATGGCGAAGGCGACGAAACAGATCGTTCGCGCGAGGTACGCGAAGTAGCGGCGCGCATGGCCGCGCGCACCACACGACCGATTCGTCTGGTTGATGAGCGTTTCACCACGGCCGCTGCCCTGCGCACCGTGCGTGAACAGGGCGGCAGTACACGCGGCCGGAAAGGTGATATTGACGCGCTGGCCGCAGCCATATTGCTGGAACAGGTACTGCAGGCTGAACGTGGTGGCGTGGAACTCGGCGAGGCTGTCAGTGCGATTGATCACGAGCGCGGATCGGCCTCCAGTGATCCGAGTACCACTCACACATGAGCTCGCGTTACCACCGCACCACTCACGCAAAGGCGGGCACCGCACAGGCGGGTACCGTGCAGGCGCCGCGCCGCCGCCGTCACGCGAGCGTACGCCATGCCATTGCCAACACGCTGCTCACGGCCGCGCTGTGCACAACCGTAATAGCTTGTGGCGGCGCTGCTGATGACAAAACGGTGCGCGTGGTCGTGCCGGCCGGCGCTTCATTGCGTTCGGCGGCCGATTCACTTGAACGCGCGGGCGTGATCAACTCCAGCCGATTGTTTCGCTGGTACGCGGCCATCGGTGGGCGCGATCGATCCATTCAGGCGGGAACGTACGCGCTGCAACCCGGTCAACCATGGAAGGACGTTCTGCAGGCGCTCACCGACGGTAGCGGTGTGATGCTGAGCGTGACCATACCCGAAGGCTTTGACCTGCGCAAAATCACGCCGCGTCTGGCGCAGCAACTGCAAGTTCCTGAAGATTCGGTGCGTGCCGCCGTGCGTGACTCGGCCTGGCGTGCAGAGCGCGGAGTGACGGCACAAACGCTCGAAGGCTATCTGTTCCCCGACACCTACAGCTTTGCTGCCGGTACAACGGCGCGCGAAGCAGTGGCCACGCTGCTGCAGCGTTTTGATGCCGTGTGGCAACCGGCGTGGGATGCACGGGCGCAGGCATTGGGCCTCACCCGACACGACGTGGTCACCATGGCGTCGCTCGTTGAAAAGGAAGCACGTGTTGGTGAAGAACGCCCCACTATTGCGGCGGTGTACTGGAACCGTGTCAAGCTCGGCATGTTGCTGCAAGCCGATCCCACCGTGCAGTATGCACTGCCGGCGCACGTAGACCGCGTACTGTTCGTGCACCTCGAAGTGGAATCACCGTACAACACCTATCGCTACCCAGGACTGCCCCCCGGTCCGATTGCGTCGCCCGGAGCCGCGAGCATTGAGGCATCGCTGTTTCCCGACAGCGTGTCGTATCTCTACTTCGTGGCACATCCCGATGGACACCACGAGTTTCGCAACACCTTTGCCGAGCACCAACAGGCAATCCAGATGGTGCGGCGCGAGGCGCGGCGTCGCAACAGTTCGCGCGACGACGCACGGGAAAACTCAGGGAACGAGGTGGGTGCCAATGCACAGCCGCTGCCTTAGCAACACATATCCCGCGCATGGCTGATGATCGTGTAGCGCGCGTCCGTGCAGCGCTGGCGGTTGTGGCCATCACCGACAATCTGCGCGATGGTGTCGATGGTCTCGTGGAACGGTGCATTGCAGCCGAACGAGGCGGCGTCACCATGTTGCAGGTGCGGCTCAAAGAGGCCACGTCGCGCGAGCTGTTGCGCGTTACGCGCGCGCTGGTCGGTGCGCTGTCCATTCCCGTGCTCGTGAATGACCGCGTGGACATTGCACTGGCCGCACGCGCTGCCGGGGCACATCTGGGCGGCAGCGATTTGCCACTTGCGGTGGCGCGTGCAATGGTGCCGCAAGACTTCTGGCTTGGTGCGTCGCTTGGCAGCGCGGCAGAACTCATTGAGTTGGATAGCGCCGACTACGCGGGTATCGGACCCGTTCTCGCCACCCCCAGCAAACAGGACGCTGGTGCGGCACTCGGCGTGACTGGCGCTGTGCATCTCGCTCGGCAGGCCGCCCGACCGGCCGTCGCGATTGGTGGTGTTGATGCCAGCAATAGCATCATTCTCGTAAGCGCCGGTTTCGATGGTGTGTCGGTTATTCGGGCCGTGTTGTCGCAACCGGACCCCGAAGTCGCAGCGCGCACGCTGCGCGCCGCCGTCGATGCTGGTGTGGCCGCACGAACCTCGCATGACAGCTCAACCTGATAGGACATCCACTTTGCCGTCGCACACCGCCGTTATCAACCGTCGCGGCGAAGGGCGGCTTACCCGCGGACATCCTTGGATTTTCCGTTCGGATATTGAACGCAAGCCTGACTGTGCGGCCGGTGTCGTGCACCTGGCAGCCAGCACTGGACGGCCACTGGGACAGGCGCTGTGGAGTCCGTCCTCAGAAATCTCATTGCGCTTGATCGAGTCATCAGCTGATGTGGCCATTGACGCGCAGTGGTGGCACACACGCATTGGCCAGGCGTTGGCGCGTCGTGCGCAGATTACCGAACACACAAACGCCATGCGACTGGTGCACGGTGAGGCCGATGGTCTGCCGTCGCTGGTTGTGGACCGGTTCGACCGTTGGCTGGTGGTGCAGTTGCTCTCAGCGGGACTGGAAGCCTGCCGAGCCGACGTGCTGCAAGCACTTGTGTCGCTGACCGGCTGTGAAGGTATCCTGGCGCGAAACGATCCGGCCGTTCGCACACGCGAAGGGCTGACGCGGGAACCCACCCTGCTGTACGGCGACGTGCCCCGCCCCAGTGAAGTGCACGAGCC
>JBBSPO010000104.1:0-11762 GCA_038258695.1 Gemmatimonadales bacterium
AGTCGGTCGCCACGCCCATGCCAACCATCGCCTTTTGGTCCCGAGGTGCCCGTGTGGCGCCGTACGTGCGTGCGCTTGAGCACGAGCGGCCGGTGATTGCTGTTGTCAGTGGCAGCCGTGAGGCGCGGCTGTACAAGTGGCACACTGGCATATTGAGCCGACTGGAATCCGTGGTAGTGGGAGATCCGGAGCAGGAAGAGTCACCCAGTCGCAGCCGCAGCAACGGAGACGCCGCCGGCCACCACAACGGTCGAGGCGGATCGGCGTCAGACGATTTGCAGCGTGTTCACGATGCGGAGCTACAGCGGCTGATCAGCGACACCGTGGAGCGAGTGGTACAGCACGCCGGCAACAGCGGGTGGATCGTGCTCGGCGGGGCGAAAGATGTAGTGCCTCGTCTGCTGGCAGCGCTGCCGCGTTCGGCCGCAGAACGCACTTTGGTGCACCCCGGCATGAGCAGCAAGGCCACGATTGCTGAGATTCACGACGGCGTCATTGAAGGAGCCACCCGACTGCGTCATGCACGGGAGCAGCGTCTCGTGTCGCAGCTGGTGGAGCGCGCCCACGCAAAAAAGAACGGGCGCGCCGCGGTGGGTCTTGAACGAACACAGTCGGCCATTGAACTCGGCGCGGTCGAAGAGCTGTTGCTGACACGCACCGCCTGGTCGACGCATCCGGGAGAAGTGGAGCGTGTGGTGTCCGGTACGCTCATGCAGGGTGGTTTGGTCGAGCACGTAGACGGTGAAGCGGCGCGTACGCTCGACGCCGAAGGTGGCGGGATTGGGGCATTACTCAGGTTCTCCACGCCGTCGTAGCGTGATACTGGCGCGGTTCGGGCGCCACTTGTGAAAGTCCGGCTCGGGGTCACTAGTTTTAGCGATGCCAATTGACGCCCCGAGCTTGCGCGTGCAGCCCACGCGTGTCATCCGCAGTATTCCAAAATACGTTTTCTGGGAGCTCGACGAGCGCAAACGTGCGCATCGTGCGTCCGGCCGCACGCTGCTTGATCTGGGCATCGGGAGCCCCGATCAGCCGGTGCCTGAGTGTGTGCTGGAGGCGGTCCGTGCGGCCACGTCGCGTCATGACCTCAACGGGTATCCGCCGTTTCGCGGACATCCGGAGTTCTTGCGGGCTGCAGCGGATTATCTCTCCGATCGCTTTGCGGTGCAGAGCGAGCCCGATCGGGACTTCATGGCGGTGGCCGGCAGCAAGGAAGGATTGGCGGAACTCGTTCTTTCCATCTGTGAACCGGGCGATGTGGTGTTGGTACCGGAGATTTACTACCCGGTGTACGTGCGGGCGACACAGCTCGCGCTGGCCGAACCGGTTACCGTGCCATTTACCGATCAAGGCACACTGAACTTTGACGCTGTTGATCCGGCGCTCATTGCGCGGGCGCGCGTGCTTATTACGAACTACCCGTGCAATCCGACTACCAGCACCGTTGATCTTGCAGAAATGACGCGGCTGGTTGAGTTCGCACGTGCCAACGGAATCGTGTTGGTGAGCGATCTCGCGTACGCAGAACTTGCCTACGACGGGTATCGCCCGCCGAGTGTGTTGCAGGTGCCCGGTGCGACCGACGTCGCGGTGGAGTTGCACTCGGCCACCAAGACGTTCAACATGGCCGGCTTCCGCGTGGGCTTTGTCGTTGGCAATACGCAAGTCATTGAAGCGCTCAGTGCTTATCGCAGCAACGTGGGCTACGGTGCGGCAACGTTGCCACAGCATGCCGCAACATCGGCGTTCAACAACTATCGCACCATCGTCCCGCCCATTGTGGCTGAGTATCAGGCGCGTCGCGATGCGTTGGTTGGTGCGTTCAACAACGCCGGTTGGAATGTTGCACTACCCACGGCGGCCATGTATTTGTGGCTTGATATTCCCCAAGGCTATGACGACTGGGGTTGGGTGGAGCACTGCATGGACAAGCACAATGTTGTGGTCACACCAGGGCTGGCGTTTGGAGAGGCGGGAAGAGGACACTTCCGCATTTCGCTGGTCCAGCCGTCATCGGTGCTGGCACATGCAGCACAGGCTCTCGCATCGCTGTAAGTCGCGTCACGAGAGCCTGTCCTGTCGCACGCCGACTGAAAGTCGGCTTAAGCTTACTTGGCCGCGGCCGGATCGTTCACGGCAAAATCCCACTGCACCGTCACATCATCCTTGATCGGATTGACGCGTGAATCATACGCAATGCCGTACTCCTTGCGCTTGATCACAAACTCACCGCGGAAACGACCGGTGCCTTCTTCGTAGAACACCATCGCGGCGGGCAGCACTATCCGCTTGGTGGTACCGCGAACCGTAAGATCACCTTCGATCTCGAGCTGTCCTTCGGCCTTGGGACGTACGGCGGTGCTCACAAAGGTGATCCTGGGGTGCGTGGCGACGTCAAAAAAGTCTGCGCTTTTGAGGTGCGAATCACGGCGATCCGAGCGCGTATCAATGCTGCTGGCGTCAATCGTGATGGTGACCGACGAGGCAGCGAGGTTGGCCGGATCAAGGTTGATGGCGGCGTCCCAGGTACCAAAGAATCCGCGCGCATCAATGAGGCGCGATTCCGCAATGAAGTTGATCTGGCTGTGGGCCTTGTCCACCGTGTGCGGGCGCGGAGTGATCGTTGTGCTGTCCGACGCGGCATTAAACGGTGAGGCGGCCATCAGGACTGCGGGCAGCGCGAGAACGGTTGCGAGACGAAGCAAAGACATCAGGATTTTCCTCCCTGAGAGAAAGCGTACGATGAATGAAGGTGGGTAGCCGGGTCTACGTCACAGCCCCTTAATAAATATATCTTAGTACTGAACTAAAACAACCCTTGGGCATTGGCTTGTACGCCCGGGGGCGCGGTGGCGATCTTGCAGTCATGACATTGCCTCCCACTTCGCAGAACCGCCGTCCTGTTACTGAATCGTCTGAACGCTTTTTGAGAGCTATCGTTTCCGACGTCACGATTGAACGCCTGGACGAGCTGCATTTGTTCACAGCGCTTCGGCAGGGCGTGTACGAAACCGGTGTGGCCGTGATTGCGGTGTCGCCCGCCGACAACGCGCACGCCGACCGCAGCCAGACAACGCGCCACATCGTGTACACGGCGCGCTACCGTCTGGTGGTCAAAGGGCCGGACCGAGGTCGTTGGGAGTTTGAGTGCGTGGCCGAAGCGGACGCACCGCTCATCACGGTTGAGATGGTGGTGCGTGGCGTGCAGCGTCGCAGTGGCGACCTGGATGACCCGGTGCGCTACGATACCGCGTCGCTGGCGCATGTGCTGCGGCTTGAACTGCCCGACGCCGATGATGCGGCGCCTGCCGAGCAGGAAACGCTGGTTGCCAACGAATCGGATGTGGATGAATCCAACGTGGATTTACCCGACGCGAACGCAGCGAGCGTGGACGAATCACATGCGGACAGCCAGAGCGACGAGCCGAGCGTAGGTGAAGCCGGTGTAGATGCACCCACCGCGGATGAATCGGACGCCGACACCCTGATCGCCAACGCACCGCAATGAGTGCAGCGCCCGCAGTGGGAACCGCGCACACCGCGCAACAGGGACGCGATGCCTTTCGCGCCTACCTGCGGGAGCACAACCTGCCCGTCACTGCACAGCGCCTGGTTATTGCGGAAGTCATCATTGGTTCAGCTGAACATCTGTCCGCCGAAGAAGTGACCAATGTGCTCGCCGAACGCGGCGAAAAAGCGGGCGTTGCCACCGTCTACCGCACCCTCGACTTGCTCGTACGCAGCGGACTGGTGGTGGAGCGTGACTTCGGAGAAGGCTTCAGACGTTTTGAGGCGGCGCGTGACGTTCCGCATCATGAACATCTGCTGTGCACCGTATGCGGCGCCGTGCAGGAGTTCCGTGACGAACGCCTTGAGCGCATGACCACGATCATCGCCGAATCCCACGATTTTGCCCGCCAACAGCACCGACTGGTTATTCAGGGTGTATGTGCAGCCTGTCGTCGTGGTGAACGTGGCACACGGCCTGCTGCCGCAACAGCGCCACCACTTTCAAGCCGCGACCGTTCTCGCTAATCCACTGCAATCATGGAACCCACTGTTGGTCTGGCCATTGCGTTCACCGCAGGGCTGCTGAGCTTTCTTTCCCCGTGTGTGCTGCCGCTCATTCCGAGCTACATCACATTCATCACGGGTATGGGATTTGAGGACGTCACACGCTCACGCAGCACCACGCTGGTGCACGCGCTGCTGTTCATCTTTGGCTTCACGCTCATCTTTGTGGCGTTGGGCGCAAGTGCCACTGCACTCGGCAATTTGCTGCTCGGCTACCGCGACTGGATCACGCGCATTGGCGGCGCACTCGTTATCGTCTTTGGTTTGTACATGTTGGGTGTGCTCAACATTGGTGCCATGGCCAAAGACACGCGGGTGCATCTGTCTGACAAACCGCTGGGCTATCTGGGCACAGTGATTGTCGGTATCGCGTTTGGGGCGGGGTGGACGCCCTGCCTTGGGCCTATCCTCGGCGCGATCCTCACCTACGCCGGCACCACGGGTGAGATTGGACGCGGCGTGACACTGCTGGCGACGTACTCACTGGGCTTGGCGATTCCGTTTCTGCTCAGCGCAATTGCCATGGAACGCTTTCTCGCCGCGTTTCAGCGATTCCGTAAGCACATGGGGCTGGTGAACAAAATCTCAGGCGTGTTGCTCATCATCGTGGGTGTGCTCATGCTCACGAACTGGTTTACGATCCTGGCCGGCTATCTCGATGGGTTCACGCCGGAGTTCCTGCGCGAGCGGTTGTAGTCCAACGTCAGGCACCGTAACCGTAGTTACCACAAAGACGCAGAGGCACAGAGAACTGTTTGGAGTTGCACTTCCACACATTCTGTCAGTACCTCTGCGTCTCCGCGACTCCGCGGTAAAAGCAGTACCCCGCGTCTCCGCGGTGATTAGCCGAGGAAGGGCGTAACGATTGCTGTGACCTGCTCGAGTGTGAGCGGCTCGTCAAACGCCTCTGTTGCAGCGGCGCTGCCCCCGAACATGCCGGCCATCGGGAGTGTGGTGATGTTCACACCACCCTGCGTGAGGTTATCCTCGCCGTCGTAGATGCCCTGTGTGAAGGCCGGCAAATCGGCGCGGCTGTTTCCTTCGACCCAGCCCTTCTGTCCACGCATGCGGCGTACCTGCGACGCGTGACGTGCTTCGACGGAGTGGATTGACAGCGCCGCGGTGAGCGCAGCCTTGTCGTTGATCAAGCGTGCGGCCTGACCCTTGTACGCGCGCACACCGGTGTCTTCGAAGGCCATGGCCAGCGCCTGGAAGGTGCCGTACTGCGAGGGCAAAAAGTTGAAGCCGGCCAGCGCGCCACCGGCGGTGTAATCAAAGTCCGGCTTGGCGATGGGCGTTGCACCGGCGGCGGAGATCAACGAGCGCAGTACGTTTACATGAATCGCTTCGTGCTCTGCGATGACGCCAAACACAATGCGGTCGGCGGCTGGAATCAATCCTGTCGCATTCATACCGCGCTCGTAAAAATCAGACTCGAGATATTCGAGCAGCAGTGCAAACTGTAGCACTTCAAGCGTTACGTTCTGTTGCATGTGTGATTCCTCAGCCGTTGTTGTTGGGACCCTGCACGAACGACGCCGGCGCGTTGGCCAGGGTCAGCTGTTCAGAGATGAAGTTCTGCGCGGCAGCGCCTACGAGGGCCGGACGGAATACGTCGTCAAACGCGTCAGGAGCGAACGCAATCGTCTTCGGCTGCAGCAGATCACGAATGGCCGACGCATGGCGCGCTTCTACTGAAACGATCTTGCCGGCCAGCGTGAGTGTGTCGGCGTTGCTGATGTACTGGGCGGCGCCATTGTACGCGGCGACACCGAGATCCTCAAACGTGCGTGCCGCTTCCAGAATGGACGTGCGATTGCTGAAGTTCACGCCCGGATACGTTGGCGTGATCGTGACGTCGTTGGCCGGACCCAGTGCGGCTTTGAACAGCTCGCGGTGCAGTACTTCATGGTTGCGCAGGTCAACCATGATCGCCTGCTCGCTCTGGCTCAGCCCCGAGCTGGCAGCGCCATTTACAACGCGGATGTAAAAATCGGCTTCCAGCTGCTCAAGTGCGTAGGCAAACTGCAGGATGGCCACATCGCCGCGCGAAAAGTCGATGGTGAGCGGGCCGTTGTCGCCGGGCTCAAGCCCAACACCGTTATCATCGCTGCAGCCACTGAGCATGGAAGGCAGCAGCACTGCCACGCCGCCCACGGCCATAAGCTTGAGCATTTCCCGTCGGGTGCGTGGCGAGGTGAGAATCGCACCATCGCTGAGCACCATTGTGGGCCGATCTGACATGAACTCCTCCGGACAGTTGTAGTTGGCAACATGCACATGATTGACGTGCATCTTGATTCACGTACGAACCGACCAGGTCTATCGGATCTATGATTTGTTATTCGTCTTTTGGACCGTACTGCCGTCAGACCGTATTTGCCGAAACCCAGGCATTGTCAGGCAGCCTCAACTTGCTCGAGTAGCTGCTGCCGCCGGAGGAGCTGGGCGTAGCGCCCATCGCTGTACATCAGCTCATCGTGTTGGCCTTGCTCAACCACCGTCCCACCGTCCAGCACCAGAATCAGATCGGCATCGCGCACCGCGCTCACCCGGTGCGAGGCGATTATCGCCGTCCGGTCAGCCAGTGCACCCTGCAATCCGCGCAAAATCGCCGCTTCTGTTTGCGTATCCACGGCCGACAGCGCGTCATCAAGGAGCACCAATCGTGGACTGCGCGCCAACGCTCTGGCCAGCGCCGTGCGTTGTTTCTGTCCACCGCTCAGATTGATGCCTCGCTCACCCAACGGAGTGCCAAAGCCCAAAGGCAGTGCCGATACCGTATCTGACAGCTGCGCAATTTGTGTGGCCTCGGTCACTTCGGGCACCACATCTTCGCCGCGTGGCACCGCGTGCTCGGTGGTGTGTGTCGAGGTGACGTCAATATCAACCGTCTGACTCGCTGTGCCTGTTGCGTCCCGCTGCAAGGCGCCGCGTTGCATGTTGTCGCCAATGCCATAGGCCACGTTGGTGCCAATGGTCTCGGAGAAGAGCAGCGTATCTTGCGGCACATAGCCAATATCCTGACGCAGTGCATCGAGCGAGAGCTGCGTAATGGGCACGCCATCCAGCAGAATCTCGCCGCGCTGCGGTTCGTACAAGCGCGGGATCAGGTCGAGCAAGGCGCTCTTGCCGCTGCCGGTTGCACCAACAATGGCCACCGTGCTGCCCGCCGGTACAACAAACGACACATCGCGCAGCGCCCAGCGGATTCCGTCGTCGGTTGCGGTTGGCGGTGCAGTGTGTGCCTCCGCCGCGCCGGCCACGGCGGCCGCCCCCGTTGCGCCCGTGGGGTATGCAAACCAGACGCCACGGAACTCCAGCGACCGACCGACGGTCGCGTTGGACAACACCGTTGTCCCCGTGTCGTGCACGCGATCAGGTGTCGCATCGAGGATCTGCATGACACGTCCCATGGACGCCGCGCCACGCTGAAACAGATTGATCGTCCAGCCCAGGGCAATCAGCGGCCAGGTTAGCATGGCCAGGTAAATGCCGAACGCGACAAAGCCGCCCACTGTAAGCGCGCCGTCTATTAAAAGTGATCCACCAAAGCCGAGCGTGATCGCTGCACCCAGTCCGGCGAGCAAGGCAAAGCCCGGATTCATGATGCCGTTGAGTTTTGCCAGCCGCATGTTGCGCTGCAGATACTCTTCACCCGCGTCTGAAAAACGTGCGACTTCGGCCGACTCTTGTTGATACGCACGCACAATGCGCACGCCGCTCAGGTTTTCCTGCGCCCGTGTGGTGAGGGTGCTGAACTGCTCCTGTACCGACTCAAACCGTTCGTGCACCGCGCGTCCAAGCTTGATCATGAGAAACGGCAAACCCAGCAGGGGCAACAGTGCGGCCAGCGTGAGGGGAACGCTGATGCGAGCCATCATGATCAGTGCAAAGAGCGCACCAAAAATCGTATTCACGAAATACATGATCGCCGGCCCGGTGGCCATGCGAACCGCCTGCACATCGTTGGTGAGACGCGCCATGATGTCGCCCGTGCGCATGCGTCCGTACCACGCGGCGTCGAGCACGAGCAACTGCGCAAATACATCGCGTCGCAGGTCCGTTTCCACGCGTCGACTGATGCTGTTGAGGATTTCCCGCATACCAAAGCGAAACACGCCAGCGACCGCGGCCGTGACCAGCATCACGGCGGCAATGGGCCAGAGGTCACTAGCGTTCGATACATCTCCCATGCGGTCGAGCGCGCGCCGCAGCAGGGCCGGTATGGCATTGGCCGCAGCCGAGGCTGTGACAACAAAGGCCAGACCGAGTGCCAGTGCGCGACGATATGGTCGCAAATAGGGGAGAAGGCGCCGCAGGGCGACGCGCGTTGGTACTGAAGTCACGCGTGGCGTGTAGTATTGTGGCGAGAGTCGGGTAACCCGAACCTGCCGGCATTCGGCGGGCGTGTCACCCCATTTTACTTGGACAGAGGAGTTCCTATGCGTGAATATATGCGAATGACACGAAGTGCCCGGACCGTAATGGCTGCCATGACGCTGGCGACGCTGGCCGCATGCGGCGGCAGTGACAGTGACTCGGCGCTCACCGATGACGACGCGCTTGGTCGTGATCTGGCGCTTGCCGGCCAGGACTCCACCCAGCCGGCGCTGCAGGATGTACCGGTTAATGAGCCACCAGCCGTGGCCCCTGTCTCGCAGGCGCCCACGCCACCAGCGGCTCAGCGTCCGACCCCACGCCCCACGCCGCGCCCCACCGCCGTGACGCCGGCGCCCGCACCGGCACCGACGCCGGCACCAGCACCGGCTGCGGCACCCACTGAAGGCTCGATCGCCTCGGGTACGACGCTTCGCTTTGCCACCAATACCAAAGTCTGCACCGGCACGCAGAACATTGGTGACAAGTTCACCGCGCGACTGAGCGGTGGTGTGACCGGCACAAACGGTGCTGAACTGCCAGCCGGCGCAACGGGCACGTTTGAAGTCGTGACTGCCAAGCGCGCACAGAACCAGAATGACAACACGTTCCTCACCGTGCGCCTGGTCTCGGTGACGGTAGACGGCAATGTGTATCCGGTGCAGGCCAGCACAGAAGAAACCGGCACCACGCGTGTTCGTGCGGCCAGCTCGGGCACCGATGCCAAGAAGGTTGCCGGTGGCGCCATTCTCGGCGCGATCGCCGGTCAGATTCTGGGCAAGAACACCAAGAGCACGGTGGTTGGTGCAGCGGCTGGTGCCGCAGCCGGTACTGCCGCGGCGGTTGGTACGGCCGACTTTGACACCTGCATCAATGAGGGCGCGACAGTGACCGTTTCGCTGTCGTCACCAGTTGTGGTCAAGATCTGAACGCTGTACTACGGTGATGCACAACGAATGATGTAGCACACTGTGCAAAATATGATGCGGCGGTCGCGCGATGTTGGCGCGGCCGCCGCATGTGTGTATCAAACCGAATTAACGCGCATTGATCCGCACCAACTCGCACGAACTCGCACCAACTCGCACCAGCTCAGATCACGTCGCAGTCGCAGTCGCAGTCGCAGCGGATGCTCAGTGACCAACCGCCCCACCACTGCGGCGCGGTTCGCTCACCCCTTCCCAGCCGCCGCGCACGCGCATGATAGCGTTCACATTGACCAGCGCGCGCAACGGACGCAGCGACCAGCCCATCGCACGCAGCGAATCCTGCACCGCTGGCGCCACACCGCCCGTCTCGATGGTGAGTGAGTCGGGTAACGCCTGGTGATGCAGTCGCGGCGCCCGCATGGCGTCAGACAGGGTCATGCGGTGATCGAGCACATTGAGAATCACCTGACTCGTGCCCGTGATGATTGTTGGTCCGCCCGCTGCGCCGGCCACCAGCAGCACCTGATTGGCCGAATCGAGCACAATAGTTGGTGACATGGCACTCAGCATGCGCTTGCCCGGTGCAATCGCGTTCTGCTCTCCCTGTACCAGGCCAAACATGTTGGGCATACCGGGCTGCGCGGCAAAGTCATCCATTTCATTGTTGAGAAAGAAACCGGCACCGCGCACCCACACACCCGATCCCCAACTCCCGTTGAGCGTCGTGGTGGTGGCCACGGCATTGCCCAACCTGTCCGTCACCGAGTAGTGCGTGGTGTTCATGGGTTCACGCGGCAGCGCCTGCATGGTGCTGTCGACGACGCGCGTTGATGTGGCGCGCGAGCTGTTGATACTGGCGCGCAACTGTGCAGCGTAGGTTTTGCTGGTGAGCTGCTCAAGTGGTACCGCGATAAAGTCCGGATCACCCAGCTTGCTGTTGCGATCAATGAACGCACGCTGATACGCGCTGGCCACGGTGTGATACCACTGGGTGCTGCCGTACGCGGCACTCACCGGCCACGTTTCCAGAATGTTATGCGCTTCGGTCATGGTCACACCACCCGATGATGACGGCGGCATGGCGAGCAGTGTAAAGCCGCGATACGTGGAGCGAATGGGACGACGCTCGCGCGGCGAGTAACCACGCAAGTCGGCCGCCGAAATAATCCCCCCCCCGCGCTGCATTTCAGCCACCAGCGAATCGGCTACCCAGCCCGTGTAAAAACCGGCCGGCCCGTTGCTCGCGATGGCTTCGAGTGTGCGCGCCAGATCCGGCTGCACCAGTCGCGTGCCCGCCGCCAACGGCACACCACCCGGAAAGAACAGCGGCGCGCCCGCAAATTGTCGCGCGCGATCTGTGTTGCGAATGGAAGATGCCAATGCGGTATCAATCACAAAGCCGTCACGCGCCAGCGCTATGGCTGGCTGCATCACCTCACGCAACGACATGGTACCGTAACGCTCAAGCGCCCGCGCCATGCCGGCCACCGCACCAGGCACACCCGATGCGAGATGACCGGTCACACTCTTGTCGGTGAGCGTGCCACTGCTGTCGAGATACATATCGCGCGTCGCCGCGAGCGGTGCGACTTCGCGGTAATCAATGGCCGCAGTGCGTCCATCGGTCAGGCGAATCACCATGTAGCCGCCACCGCCAATGTTGCCCGCTTCGGGCCACGTGACAGCCAGGGCAAAGCCGAGCGCCACTGCCGCGTCTACGGCGTTGCCACCACGCTCCAGAATCTGGTTGGCAGCTTCACTGGCCAGTGCACTGTTGCTCACCGCCATGGCGTTGGGTGCAAACGTGGCTGACTCACCAGCCGGAAAGCGCCAGCCGTCGGGGAACCGCGCCGCAATGCGCGGTGCAATGCGAGGGTCGCCGGCGCCGCTCGCTGAAACGGATGGCATTGCGCCGGGTGTGGTTTGTACTCCGACCCGCGTGCCAACGCTGGTGCCCGATGTGGTGCTGGAGTAGGAGCAGGCACTTAAGAGTACGCTCAACAAGCTGCCGCACATGATATGGGACACAGCGCGCGCACTTCGCACACCACTGCAGGCCGCCATATCGCGCTTCGATTTTGTGATGTCACGCATAATCAAAAGCCGTAGCGAAGTGTGACTCGCGAGTTGCGCGTGCGATAAGTGCGACCCGTGCCCTCGGGCAGCATGTCACCGCGATGCCACGAAATGCCGAAGTCCTGCACAAACGCCACATGAAAGTCGCGCGACAGGGCGTAGCCGAGTCCGTAACCAATCGATCCGCCAACATCGACTGTGTTCTCAATGCCTAACGATTCACCGTTGGCTTTGACCACGAGGTTGCGGAAACTCATGGCGCCGGCGCTCACTTCCACGACCTGATGAATGCCTTCGTTGCCA
>JBBSPO010000105.1:0-11756 GCA_038258695.1 Gemmatimonadales bacterium
AATTGTGGGGCACCACAGGGAGCGCAGGACGCAATCCGCAGTACTGGCAACTGCTGTAACCGCGAAGTCGCGGAGAACCGCTGTACCGACAGAGGCGCCGTGGCGCGGAGAACTGCATTTACTACGGAGTCACCGAGGCGCGGAGAACTGCGCGCTGATTGCCGGCGGTTGATGCTTAACAGCCATGATTTTCAGGATGGACCAGCAACCGCAACCACCAAAAAGATCTGTCGCGGTTCTCTGTGTCTCGGCGACTCTGTGGTACAGCGGTTCTTGACGCCTCTGTGGTTCCGCTGTTTTCCGGCCACCCGCGCAGCTGACTACGGCATGAGCACCGTACGAAGTTCAGCAACTGTGTTGCAGCTGACGGCGGCTCCCGCCAACGCCTCTGTGGTCGCGTATCCCCACGTGACAGCGATTGGTGTCACGCCGGCTTTGTGCGCCGCCTCGATATCGCGTCCTTCATCGCCAACCAGAGCGGAAGGGGAGAGGGTACTACCAGTCTCGCGCAGCGCATCCCGCAATACGCCGCGTACCTTTCGCGCTTTGCCAAAGAGTCCCACACCGCACGCAAAATGCTTCACACGGGACGACAACTCGTCACCGAGCACGGCGCGCACCGTCGACTCCTGATTGGAGCTCACCACGGCCAGGCGAATCTCTGCATTGGCGAGATCATGCAGCAGCACGCGGATGCCGTCAAACAGTGCAATGCGGTCCGACTGCTCAAACATTCGTGTGCGGGCGTGGTTCATGATCGCCGGAAGCTGCCAGCGCGACACGCCGAGCGATGCAAGGATCGCTGACGTGTTCAGTCCGCGCAGCGTTTCTACTTCTTGTGGTGCAATCCGGCGCAAATCAAAGCGCTCCGTGATCTCGACGCAGAGTTCGCAGAAGAGTGGAAACGTATTGGCCAGCGTGCCATCGAAGTCGAACATCACTAGCTTATAGCGCATAAGACCGAAGTGTACACCGATGCACAGGGCACCGGGTGGCTATCGGCTGGTTGCTTCAGGAAGCCCGCTCACACTGTTGATCCATCGCACCAAGGGCAGCATCACTTCAAAATCCTTGACCATGACATCGATCAGCTTCGGTGAGCTCAGGTCGGATTCTGACAGTGCGCGACCAGCCGTAAACGACTGATAGCGCAACCAGTCGCCCGCTGGATGATCGGGCGCAAAACCACGTGGCATGCGTTGCAACATGTGCTCCTGCTCCAAATCACCAAAGCGGCGCTTGAAGGCGCGGTCGGTGACGATGTCAGCGAAGACCTCCGGCGCCTCCGCAATTGCATCGCGAATACGCAGCAACACCGGACGCGATGGCATCCACACCCCGCCGCCTGTGAATACTTCTCCGGGGGCAAAGTGGAAGTAGAAACCGGCACCACCATGCGCCGCATTTTCACCCACCGCGCGCCCCGCATCTCGATGAAAAAACCAGCAGGACGCGTGTGTTTTGTAGGGCCGCTTGTCTTTGCTGAATCGTACATCCCGGTGGATGCGAAACAACGATTTTTTGTTGCCGATGATTTCCGGCGCGAAGGCGGCTAACCGAACGTCCACTTCCTCAATGAGCGCCAGCATCGGCCGCTTGATCTGGTCCTCATATCGCTCACGGTTTTCCTCGAACCATTCCTTGCGATTGTTTCGTGCGAGCGCGCGCAGGAAGGTGAGCGCCGCCGGACTGAAGCCCGTGAACTGATCGGGTGCGAGCAGTGCGCGCGCGCGCCGTTTGGACACCGCGGTCTTGGTTGCAGCCATGTCAAACCACCTCTCGTGTACTAAACCGGAAACAGAAAACGCAGGACGCGACCAATGCGCTGCCCCCATGATCGCTCATCATGCAGTGCGTGTTCGATCTCCACGTATTCGAGATCCTCACCCAGTCGCCAACCGCGACGTTGCAGCACACGACAGAGTAAACGCGCACCACGCAACATCCGTTTCTCCAGTGAACCGACATCCAGCCAGATCTTCAGATCAGGTCGTCCGCCCACAGTGGTCACCAACTGTCGGACAATCCACCGATCGTCCCACCACACGGACGGCGACATCAGCGCAAGCTTGCCGAACACCGCCGGATGTGTGAGCCCCAGATGCAGCGTGAGCAAGCCACCCAGCGAGCTGCCAATCATGGCCGTATCACTGGCGCCCCGCTTGGTGCGAAAGGTGCGATCAATGAACGGTTTGAGTTCGTAGGCCACCATCTGTCCGTAACGATCGGCCAGCCCACCGGCGTCATGTCCGGCGTCGCGCGTGGGGGTGTACTCATCAATGCGTTCACGCCCCGCGTTGCCGATGGCCACCAGGATGACCGGCTGAATTGCGCCCGCATGCATGAGGGCACGCGCCGTGGTGTCGATGCCCCACTGCACGCCGAACGGGGCCATCGGGTATTCATCAAAGACGTTCTGCCCATCATGCAGATACACCACCGGGTAATGCTGCGAAGTATCGTGGTCGTAGCCTGGCGGTGTGCACACCACCACGTCGTGTGGCTGTTCGAGATACCTGGAGTTGATGCCCGCAAAGCGCACAAGTCCACCAACCGCCGACGGTTGCGCGATTGTGGTGTCACTCATATGCGCGTGGTGTTACGGAAACTTCGGCACGCCGTCTCAGGCGCATCAGGCCACCCGGTCTGGCGGCTCGTGGCCCGCCAGCGCTTGCTCCAGGTTATGCATCGCCCGGCGTCCCATCGCGTCACGCGTTTCGACCGTGGCACTGCCCAGGTGCGGCAGCAAAGTGACGGTCTCAAACTCGCGCAAGTCCGGCAGCACGGTTGGCTCAAACTCGTAGACGTCCAGACCGGCGCCGCCGATGATTCGTTCGCGCAGCACGTGTACAAGTGCATGCTCGTCAATGACGTTGCCGCGCGCAGTGTTGATCAGTACCGCGTCTGGCCGCATGAGCGCGAGGCTACGCTCGTTCATGAGATGATACGTTTCGGGTGTGGCCGGACAATGCAGCGACACCACATTCGACGAGCTCAACAAACGCTCAAGCGTGTCGACGCGCTGCGCGTTGGCGGGGCCCGCCGTTGCCGGATCATCGATTGCCGGATCACGCGGAGCCCACCACTGCACCTGCATGCCAAACGCACTGGCCGCGCGACGCGCCACCGCGCGGCCAATGCGACCATAACCCACGATGCCCAGCGATTTTCCTGTGAGCGACCGACCCATCATGTGGGTGGGGCGCCAGCCTGACCATGCGCCTGTCCGCACATGTCGTTCGCCTTCACCCAGCCGACGCATCGTCATGAGCATGAGCCCGATGGCTACGTCCGCCGTATCGTCGGTGAGCACGTCCGGGGTGTTCGTCACCATCACGCCGGCCGCACGCGCCGCGTCAAGATCAATGTGATTGACGCCTACACCAAAGTTGGCCAGCACACGCGTGCGACGTCCGGGCACCGTGAAGTGCTGTGACGTGATGCGATCGGTCACCGTGCACAGCAGCGCGTCGGCCATCTTCATGGCGTCGGCCATGGCTACTGGCGAAAATGGCGTGTCGTTTTTGTTCAAATGCACATCGTATCGCTCCGCCAGTGCGCGCTCAATCGCTTCCGGAAGTCGGCGCGTAACAACCACCACGGGTCGCGACATGATCACGTTCCCTGGTGCGGCGTTGTTTCACGCCACCAGCTGCTGGCCGCTCCCACGCCGCTGCCCGATGTGATGGACACACCGCTGTCCTGCAGCGCCAGCTCAACCCCGGTCAGTGCGCCGGCGAGCATGAGTTCGTTCACGTCACCCATGTGTCCAATGCGAAACACTCGGCCGGAGAGCTGCATGAGCCCTGAGCCCAGCGCGAGATTCCATCGGTCAAACGCCACCTTGATCACCTCGCGCGCGTCGGCCGTTGAGGGCACGACCACCGCCGACACCGTATCGCTGTACCATTCTGGGCGAGTGGCGCAGAGCGACAGGCCCCACGCATGCACCGCGCGCCGTACGCCTTCTGCGAGTCGCGCGTGACGCGCCACAACGTTAGGCATGCCTTCGTCGAGCAGCATGGTGAGCGACTCGTCCAGCCCCCATAGCAGCGAAAGCGCTGGCGTCGACGGGAAAAACCCCTGCGCGTTGTTTGCCCGCATCGGGCGCAGATCAAAGTATGCGCGCGGCGTTGTTACCGTCTCCAGGAGCTGCATCACGCGCGCACTGCAATACAGAATTCCGAGTCCGGCCGGCAGCATAAACCCCTTTTGCGAGCCGGTGATCGCACAGTCCACCCGCCACGCATCCATGGAAAACTCAAGGCTGGCAATGGAGCTGACGCCGTCCACAAAGAGCAGCGCCTGATGATCGGCACGATCCATCGCCGAACGCACCGCTGCCACGTCACTTGTCACACCGGTAGCTGTTTCGTTGTGGACCAGCAGCACACCTTTGATTTCGCGCTCGGTGTCGTCACGCAACGCCGCTTCAATCAGCTCCGGCGAGGCGGCTTCTCCCCACGGCACTTCAATCACGTCTACCTGGTAGCCCAGATTTTGCGCGGTCTGGATAAACAGATGCGAAAACTGGCCAAAACGCACGGCCAGCAAACGTGCGCCGGGGTTGAGCGAGTTGACGAGCGCCGCCTCCCACATCGCGCTGCCCGACGCGGGAAATACAAAGGGCGTTGCAGTGGTACTGCCGACGATGGCCGGCAATCGGTCCAGAATGCTATGGGTGAACGCAGGGAACGTGGACGACCGATGGTCTTCCTGGGCGCGATGCATGGCGCGCAGCAGGCGGTCGGGAACGTTGGTGGGTCCAGGAATGAAGAGATGATGGCGTCCGGTCATGATCGAAAGTTACTGCGCAACCACCTCGTCTGATACATTGTCCGGTGCTTCGCTTGACGAATCGTCTGCTGCAAGGTCTGATGCATGGTCTACGGCGTCGTCTGCGGGACCGTCGCTTTCGTCAGGGACATCCTCGTCCGGGGCCAACGACTTGATGATCCGGCGACACAACTTCGCCAGCCGCGAACGCTGGTCACCGGAGAGCGTGTCCATGACCGCCACCACGGCGGTCTCGCGTGCCGGGCCCGCCTCATTGAGCAACCGGACTCCCTCGTCTGTCAGGTGTACCGACGTGAACCGACGATCGGTCGCGTGTCGCTCTCGGCTTGCCGCGCCCCGTTTTTCGAGCGCGTCAATGATGGATGTCATTTGGGCCTTGCTACGACCAAGCGTGCGCGCGAGCTCCTGCTGATGCAGTGGACCGCGCGATTGCAACGTATCCAGCACACCCAGCTGGCTGGCCGACAGCGCAAACGGCGACAACGCCGCATCGGCCGCTGATGCGGTGAGCGTGGCGGCACGCTGCAGTCGGGCAAACGCATCTATGGCGCGACGTCGCTTGCGTTCGGCTTTTTCACGATGTTTGCTGCTGTCCACCTTTTTGGTCATGCGAAGGCTCCTTGCATGGAAGTTGACGGACCGTATTGCACGGCAACGCGTTCGGATATCATGGTGGCTAACGCCATGATCGTGGCCTGCGGATTGACGCCCAGCGCCGTGGGAAGCAGAGACCCATCGGCGATGTACAGTCCACGTACCCCGAAACGCTCTCCATCGGGTGTGGTGGCTGCGGTACGCGGGTTTGTACCCATGCGACAGGTACCGTTCACGTGCGCGCTGAAGAGCCCAAGCCGGTTGGCGCTCACCGGGGCGCGACGCACCGCCGCCAGATCAGCTTCGCTGCGAACAATCAGTGGGTTCGTGTGCAACGTGTGCACTTCCCGGGCACCCGCCGCAAGCTGCAGCCGCGCGGCGGCTTCGATTGACGCTTGCACGCGTTCCGCATCAGCCGGCGTCAGCGCGTAACGGATTGAGGTATGCCCGCGCCGGTTGATCGAAACTTCACCGCTTGACGCGTTCATGTCGGCCCCATCGCGCGTGAGCGCAATGACGCTGCTCAGATGGCGAAACTGCTGCATGAGCTTGGCGTGAGCCACACCAAAGCCAGGCGCCGCCACAGCGCCCAAGGCTGGAAGAAACGGCGGACACTCCAGCCAGAAACCGTAGTTGCTCTGCTTCCACTGCAGATGCTCGCTGCACATGGCGGACAACGGAATACCAGCGCTACCCACAATCTCATGGTCAAAGACGCCGACCGTGGCAGTGGTCGGATGCAGGCGCAGGTAGCGCCCGACGGGGCCATCGGCCAGACCCGAGCGCTGCAGCAGCACGGGCGTGCCTACCGCACCGCCGGCCACAATCACGAGCGGCGCATCAATCACCAGTTTGTGTCGCGCCGCGCCGGTGATGCGATCCTTCAGTTGCACGTGCACACGTTTCATCGGTGCGTGTCGCTCACCCGTGTCGCGCTCACGCCGCTCAATGCGTTGTGCATGCGCATCGGCGTACAACGTCGCGCCGTGCGCCAGTGCCCGGGGAACGTACGTCACCAGCGTTCCCTGCTTGGCGTCGTAGCGACAACCAATGCCACAAAAGCCGCTGCGCATGCACCCTTTCGCATTGATCACGGCGTTGTCAACACGCCAGCCAAGGGCGCGCGCCCCGTTAATGAGCACACGATTGTTTGGCGAGTGCGCGTTGGCCGGTACTTCGCACGCATGCACTTCATGCTCAATGCGCGAGAAAAACTCGCTCATTGCAGCAGAATGCAGGTCGGTGAGGCCATGCACACGCTGCCACTCCTCGAGCACAAAGTCGGGCGTGCGCAGCATAATCATCCAGTTGATCGTGGTTGATCCACCCACCGCACGTCCTTGCAGCAGCTGCACCGCGAGGTCATCCGTCGCTCGCATGGCACCGTCGGCGTACAACTGTTCAGCTAACGGGACTTCTTCTTCGGTGAAGTCGGCGGCGGCGTAGTATCCACCTTCTTCGAGTATCACCACTTCAAGTCCCGCCGCCGCCAGTCGCGCCGCCGCCACGGCGCCTCCGGCTCCGGTCCCAATCACCACGGCGTCCGCGGTGCGGTGTTGGTCCTGCACGACATCGCTCGCCACAATCACACCAGGCGGAGGAACCGTTCGTGTGAGCACGCGACGCCACGCAGCCGGCGACGACGTAGCGGATGACGACGTAGAAGATGACGACGCAGCGGCAGCATTGTTGGCAGCTGAGACCGTCGTATCGACAGGAGCAGCTATCGGTGACATACGCGGCGGCGCACCGGCTGCCGGCGAGCCCGTGCGGCCCGTGTGATCCGTGGCGAGCGGACCCTCCCACGCGACTTCCGGATCGCGCAGATGCAGTGGCCCCGCGTGACCGATCGCGCGTGCGACGTGCGGCTGTCCGTAGTGGGCAGCGAGCACCAACCGACGGAACGCTTGAAACGCCGACCGAAGCGCTGGTACCGGCGCGTTCGCCCAGCGGCTCAACCACAGCTGCTGCAGTGCGGGCGACCCACTGGCAAAAGACACCGGCGAACCCACGGTCGCCAAGCCAACCAGCCGACTGTTCAGGAGACTCAACGCCTGCGCAATTTCACTCTGCTTGCCAGCATCCAACGTACCGATTCGCCTGACGACCTCATCTGTGACGAGGCGGACGGACGCGTCTGCCTCTGGCGCACCGGAAAGCAGACAGTGCACCACAGCAGCGAGCGTCGGGCGAAGTGCGTGAATCGGGAGAGCGGTCATTCTCGGGGGAAGGCAAACTGCTGGCGCCATTAACGCTCGGCACTCCGTTCCAGGCAAACCGTGCGTCACCGCACGTACACGGTGATAGGCGCAAGACTTGACGCTACGGCTGATCTACGCTTTCTGCCAGCCGGTAGTTCGTAACAAAACGCCGTGCAGTGCCTCCAGGGGGTCACAGCAGGCAGCCAACCTCACCGACACCGGCCTCTCGCGTTCCTCGACCACAGGTGCGACATTCGCGATGTCCGCCACCCGCTGTTTCGCTCAGGAGTGAGATCATGTCCGATTCCAGTGCTTCAGTCGCCCCACATCGTCACTTCGGTGACGCGGTTTCACTTCGTGAGCTAGTTCGATACTTACGCGAAGGGGTGTACATCATGGATGCCTCGGGGGCGCTGATTGACGCCAACCCGGTCGCCCTCGATCTGTTCGGCGTGCGCAGCGTTGACGACGCGCCCACTCGGGTACGGGACAGACTGCGTTCAGCCGCTGAGTGGCGGAACGAGATGGACGCCTTGGTGAGTGATGGTGCCGTACGGGAGTTCACTCGCGAGCTCGAGCGGGCGGACGGATCAATCCGTACGGTCCTGGACACCTGCTACGCCCGCCGTGATGGCGGAACCGTCACGTATCACGGAGTGATCATTGACGTGTCGGTGATCTCGCCGCGCGACGTGACCGGGAATGCCGACGCGCATACCCGAGATCAGGGCACTGGTGCCTACACCGCCGACTATCTCGAACTGATGCAAACACAACTGGCAGCTTCTCCCGGCCAGGCGCTCGGCGTGTGCATTATTCAAGTTGATGTCAGCCCGCAGAAACCCGACGCCGCGACAACCAAAGAGCTGGATCATCGACTGGAGCGCATGACGCGGTTTTTGTTGCGTCATATTCGCGCCAGCGAAGTTGTGGTTCGAGCCGACCGAAACCGATTGGTGGTTGTGCTGCCCGAAGCCGATGAGCGGGGCGCAGAAACGGTTGGTCGTCGTTTGCAGCTGGCGGCGCTGCGTAGTGCACCCTCGGCGTTTGTCCTGGGCTGGGCGGCGCGGCGTGATGCGGAGCCGCTTACCGCCACAATAGGCCGCGCCGTTCACGATGCCGTGCCGGTTCGCGTGGTTGAACGCAGCTTCCAACCCGCTCGCCACTAGCGGTTTTGGCCGGCAGATGCGCCAGCGGATGCGCGATCGGGTATGCCGATGTGCCAGCCGGTGTGCAAGTCGGCGGATTGATGACGTCTCCATGGGCAATGGTCACACCGTTGCCCTTTTACCGGAGTCGTCATGCACACACTGCTTTCAGTCTTGCGCGTCGCTGCGCTGGCAAGCCTATGCACACCGCTGCTGTTCTCATTGCATGCGCAAGGCCGCATTGTCACGCGCTGTGCTCGCCCCATGCCAGACGCTCACGTTGTACGCCCGTGTGCGCCGTCGGTAGTGCGCCTCGCCACCTCCACGCTGGTGGAAATCAATGGACGGGTGGCCCGCACAACCATTACCGAGACGTTCGAGAATCGGGGTGCAGCGCTCGGTGAGGCGGACTTCGTGTTTCCGCTGCCCAACGGTGCTGCGTTCGAGGAGCTGCGCCTTGAAATAGACGGCCAGCTGGTGGCCGGTGAAATGCTTGATGCCAACAAGGCGCGGGAAACCTACGAACGCATCGTGCGTGAGCTACGCGATCCGGCGCTCGTGGAATGGGCCGGGCTTGGATTGCTGCGAACCCGCATTTTTCCGTTTCGTTCGGGCGAGCGCCGCACTGTTGTGGTGAAACTCGCACACGTGCTACCACGCGAAGGTGATGCGCTGCGCGTCACCGGTCGCCTGATCAGCGGCTCTGACGTCAGCGACGAGCAAGCGACTGGCAGCTTTCGTGTGCGTTGGCGGAGCGACTCGCTCGGTGCACCGTGGTCACCAACTCACAGCGCAATGCGCGTGCGCAACGTTGGTGCCAGCGGACTGCAGGAAACGTCGTTTACCGGACGATCGGGTGACGTCGTTGCGTATCTGCCCATTCGGCGACTCGTCAGTGATCCCACAGTCACCGTGTTGACACACCGCACCACGCGCGCCGGAGCAGATCGCGAACAACATGCGCTCATTGTGGTTACGCCGCCGCGCGACGCACCGCCCGTGATTCCTCGCGATATCACGCTTGTGCTTGATGTCTCCGGTAGTATGAACGGCCAGAAGTTACAGCAGGCAACTGCTGCGGGCCGAGCACTGCTGGGCACGCTGCGCAGCAATGACCGATTCCGTCTGGTTGCATTTGCTGATGCCATTGAACCACACACGGTTGCGTTCACTCCCGTCACCTCTGAAACGCTACTCGCGGCGCGTAGCTGGTTGGACGGACTGAGTGCAAGCGGTGGTACGAATATCAGCGGAGCCATGCATGACGCTTTGCGCACTACCGCGCTCCGTACACAGGCTGAGGGCCGATTGCCGCTGGTGCTGCTGCTCACCGATGGGCAGCCCACAGTGGGACTGCGCAGCAAGGAAATCCTCGACAGCACCGAAGTCTGGCGTGCCGACGCGCGTGTGTTCACGTTTGGTGTTGGTGCCGATGTTGATGCGACACTCGTTGAGCAGCTGGCCATCACGTCGCGCGGCGCCGCCCATTTTGTGCGCCCGGACGAATCGGTCGAACGCGCGGTATCTTTGGCCGCGCAGCGCCTTGCGTCACCCCTACTCGCCAATGTGCAGGTTCGGATTGCAGGGGGCACGCTGCGCGATGTGTACACGCCCTACGGAACCGATCTCATGGCCGGCCAGGAGCTGCTCTTCCTGGCGCGATATACTGGTAATGCACGCGCGCAGATCACAGTCACCGGCACCCACGGTACCACGGTGCGTCGAATCACCACACCCGTTCAGTTCACGACTCGCGATTCGACCACCGGGTTTGTGTCGCGGCTGTGGGCCGTGCAGCGTGTCGCAGCACTCGATGCATCGAGGCGGCGCTTCGGAGCATCGCACGAAATCGACAGCGAACTCAAACAGCTGGGAGAACAGTACGGCATTCCAACGCCGCTCACGTCGTACTTTGTGAAGGAGCCGGACGTAGGTGGCCATCCCGTGCCGGTGCGCGCGGTGCCTGCGGTGCCTGCGGTGCCGGTGCAAGGCGGTGCGCTTCAGCTGCGCGGATCTGTGTCTCAGCAGTCCGGCGCATCGCACGCGCAGGGCGCACGCCCGGCCACGAGCAACGCGGCATTCGAAGCCGCACGGCGCAGTTCAGAGCAGCGCAAGGTGGTAACCACATCAGCGGCTGACCAGCTGCTGAGTGAAGCGCTCATCGCGCCGGCATCAGCGTCGGGCAATGCTTCGGCTCCCGCAGCACGGCTCAAGACCGCTGACGGACGGGTGTTTGAGTGGCGCGACTCCACCTGGACCGACAGACGCTTGGGCACTGACACGACGTGGTCGCCCGTGGTAGTGGTTCGAGTGCAAGCCTACAGTGCAGCGTGGACCGCATTGGCACGTGAGCTTCCGGCCATCCGTGAGTCTCTTGCCCTCGGCGAACGGGTACGCGTGCGCGGTGCACGGGCGTTGGTTGAAGTCACACCAGCGGGCACCACCACCCTGACCCGCTCAGCGCTCGATCGTCTGATCACACACTGGTAACTCACCACGCCACCGACTCGCGGGTAGCATTCAACCATGGAAGACGTTGACCGCCTGTTTCGCCTGTATCACCAGCCGCTCGTGCGCTATCTCACACGACGGCTGGGTGATCGCGACTGGGCCGAAGAGATTGCGCAGGAAACATTCTTGCGCGCACTTCGGCAGGAATCGCTATCCAGCGAGCGGTCATGGTTGTTTGCCGTTGCCACCAACCTGGTGCGCGACGAAGCACGCAAAGCAACACGGCAACGGGCTCGATTGGAGCTGCTGGCGGCCGAAGAGCGCGACCGCGTGCAGGAACCGGCAGTGCTTTCGATGGAGCGGGATGAGGAACGCGCGTTTGCCCGAAGCGCCGTTGATGCCTTGGCCGAGCGCGACAGACTGGCGCTGCTGATGCGCGAGGAAGGGCTGGACTATGACGAAATCGCTGAGGCGCTCCAGATCGCACGCAGCTCCGTTGGTACGACACTCTCGCGGGCACGTCGTCGCCTTGCGGAGCACTATGAGGCGCTGCAAAACGGCGCGG
>JBBSPO010000106.1:0-11747 GCA_038258695.1 Gemmatimonadales bacterium
GCCGATTCAATAAAGCGAATGTTGATGAGCGAGATCGGGCCACCGGTTGAGCCCTGCGATCCAAAGTGGTTGATGTTGGGCACTTCGACGTTGTCAACCACAAACAGATTTTCAAACGGTGCGCCGCCTCGTACCACGATGTCATTGCGCGCGCCGTTGGTCACACCGACGCCGGGAGCGATGGACACGGCGCGCAGCACGTCTTCCTGCGCGCCAGGCTGCCGGCGCACCTCTTCGGATGAATAGATCTGTGTCGAAACCGGTGTTGACGGCGGCTGCAGCCGAGGAAACGCATCGGGGCGCACCGTCACCGACTGCAACTGCACGTTGATCTTGCGCAACACAACGGTCACTTCGGCCGGTTTGGCCGGTGAAACAGCAATGTCGCCGCGGGAGACCGGTGCGTATCCCAGAGCACGCACTTCAATGGTCACAATGCCAACAGGCACATTGCGCAGGGTAAAGCGACCCGCGGAATCGGATTGGGTGGTAGCCTGCCCATCACGAAGCCGAATCTGGGCGCCCGCCACCGGCGCCTCGGTGGCTATGGTAATAACACGTCCTGTCACCACACCCACCGAGGTAGTGGGTACCTGCGCGGTAAGGGGCGCCGCAAACGGTGCGGCGACCAACAACCCAGAGAAAACGGCAGTTGCTGCGAACAGAGTCAGACGGATGCGAGAGTACATCAGCGCAATATAAACATGAACCTTCGTGCCGGGCGCTGCTGTGCGAGGGTCGTCAGCGCACACTGCTCCAATAGCAAACACCGCGTGACGGATAGGTAGCGAATCCGTCACGCGGTGTCTGGCACGTCGGCTAGCGCAGACTAGCGCGTTGCGTCTGCCAATTCGGCTACTGAAGCTGCAAGCATGCGCACCTTGGCCGCATCCGTGGCGCCGCGGGCGTCGCCATTGAGCGTGCCGACCAACTCCATGAGCGCCGTCCGGCGGGCCGCACCACCAACGCGTTCGGCTGCTGTCAGCGCTGAACGCACGGCGCTGATACGGCCGGCGTCGAGACCATTGTTGCGCACCAACTGGTCGAGCAGTGCATGCGAGCGAACAAAGCTCGCGGGCCAAGTAAGCTTGGGCTGACCCTGCGGGTTGAGATATTCAAACTGCACCGTTTTGGCAGCATCGATTTCGTTCTGCGACAGCAAAGCGCTCGGCTTGAGTTCGAAGATATCAAGCCCACGCGCGATTTCTGAGCTCACGATCTTGCCGTTGTACCAGTACACCGACCACGTACCACCCGTCTCCAGTACATCGGCATTGATGGGCCCGCGGTCAAAGTACGCGATTTCCTGGGCGTTGGCGGCGTCTGTCCAATCGAAGATTGAAATGCCGCCCTGATACCACGACTGCACCATGATGTCACGGCCCGGTACAGGGATGAGTGACCCATTGTGTGCGACACAGTTTTCGGTGCTCGTCTGCGGAGCGGGCAGCTTGTAGTAGCTCTGGAACTCCATCTTGCCGTTTACGATCGTGAACAGTGCGTTGGCACCCCACGACATCGGATCGGAATCACGACACTTGGGCCCGGTTCCACCGCCCCATTCGTCGGTGAAGAGCACCTTGCTGCCGTCGTTGTTGAAGGTGGCGCTGTGCCAGTACGCAAAGTTGGAATCGGAGACAGCGGCCAGTCGCTTGGGATTGGCTGGATCCTTGATATCGAGCAACAATCCATACCCTTCGCACGCACCGCCGGCGAGACCGATGGCCGGATAGAGCGTGATGTCATGACACTGATTCGGGCCCGGCTTGGGACCGTCCCCGCTGGCCGACGGCCCGACCATCTGCGCAATCATTGCCGGGATGGCAGCACGAAGCGTGGCTGAATCAGCTGCGGTTGGCGCACCGGTTCCATTGCGTGCGCGTACAACGTTGGCCAACTGAGCCGCCGCAAAATCGTCGGGTAGGACCATCATCTCGCCCATGACCTCAGCGATGAACGCGCCGCGTGCGCGCGCACTCTCAATCACCGCCGCGTCGGCTGGAGCCGCTCCATGTGTTTCGGGTGCGACCAAGCCTTCAAAGATACGCGGTGAGTTAACGATCGCCGCCTTTGTGGGATCAGCCAGCGGTACCTTGATCACTTCAATGCGGAAGAGCGCTGACTTGGGGTCTGCCGTAGGTAACGCCCCGGAGCATCCGTCAAGTTCGGTGGTCGGCCGCACTGGAGCCGAGCCAGACACGTAGACATAGATGTTGGCCGCGTCGTTGGGATCGACGAGTACTGAATGCGTATGCGAACCGCGACACGTTTGCACGTTGCTCACGTACCTGGGATTGCGGATGTCAGTAATGTCGAAAATACGAATGCCGCGCAGACGCTCTGCACTGACTGCACTCGCAACACCTTCGACACCGCAATCGAGTCGTCCTTCCAGACCTTCGCCCGAGACGAACAGCAAGTTTTTGTACACCGACACATCACTCTGCGAGGCTGGACAGACAAAATCCTTGACCAGCGACGGGGCGAGCGCATTGCTGATGTCCCACACGAGGAAACCGTTAAAGTTTCCCTGAATCACGTAGTTACCGAGGAATGCAAGATCCGAGTTCCACTTGCCAAGAAACGCGTCGGGCGGCGGGGTCGTGGAGACGAGCTCCATATTCCACGACGCCACTCCGGCATCAAAGAGACCCGCTTTCAGACCAACACGCGGATCTGGCGAGGGAGCGACGCCTGACATCGGCGTTGGTGCGGAAGTTGTGGCACCGGATGGTGCACACGCGGCCACACCCGCAAGCAAGGCGGCACCAGCAAGGTATCGGGCCGAGGCGAGCGAGCGAGAGTGAAGAGTTTCGGCAAACGTCATGGGCAACTCGAGAAAAGGTGCGAATCACGCCGGTCAGCCGACCCGCGTGGATTGGAATAACATAGGCAGTTACGGAGCGCCCCGTCCATCGGACATTGCGTCAAGCATGCGCTGCATGCGCGCCACCTCGGTTCGCTGATCCACCTGCACATCTGAGGCAAAGCGGAAGACGTCAGTATCCTGCCCTGCCCCATCGGTGGCAAACAGCTCACTCACCATGCTTACGGCGCCATTGTGGTGCGCAATCATGAGCGAAAGGAACAGACGGTCGAACGCCCCGCCTTGGGCCGAAGCAAGCTGCGCCAACTGGGCATCGGTCAACATGCCGGGCATACGCACATGATCGGTGTGTTGCTCTGCTGACATGGCCGCCGCTGACGACGCTGGCGAGTGCACCATCACGTTGCCATTGACCTCATGCAACTCCGGCACGGGCAAATCACGATTCCGCAGCCATCGTTGCATACCGGCGATTTCGTCGGCCTGCGCGTTGTGAATGCGTGCGGCAAGGGTACGCACGCTTGCGCTGGTGCTGCGTGATGGTGCCAGATTGGCCATCGTCAACGCCTGCGCATGGTGCGAGATCATGTTGGTCATGAAACGCACATCCGCCGACGTGAACCTGTTACGCGCGCTGTCGACCCGGGCGCGGTAAATCGCCTCCCGGGCAGCCATGCCCGAGGCGACACTGGACGAATCCGGCATCGCAGACGGGCGGGAGCCGGGGCGCACTCCAGAGCCTGCGGACGCGCAGCCGACCAGGAATGTACATCCCAACAGCAGATATTTTACCGAAGCAGGCATTGCACGCAACGTCCGTTGAATGAGCTGGCTCTCTTTCAGCGAACGAGCAGCCACTGGCCGAGCGTTCCAAGCACCGACATCACCAGCGACGCGACCAGCGCCCACTTGAAACCCTCGATTTCCAGCGCATCGGTGACCGAGGCGGTGATATAGAGCAGGATTGCATCGATGATCCAGCGGGTGATGAACGCCAACAGCCAGGCGAGACCCAGCGTGGCGATGGTAAACACGGTGAAAAAGAGCCAACCGAGCAGCAAGTTGAGCAGCCCAAAGACCGCGGCCACCCAGAATGCACTGCCAAAGCTCTTGAGCTTGACGCCCGGAAGCAGGGCCGCCGTGGCCCAGACCGACACAGCGAGAATAAGCCAGGAAATAAGTAGGTTCATGAAGTCATTACGATAGTGAGAACGCCAGGGTTTCGGGCCGGTTAACCGCCGAGCTCGTTGAGCCGTGGGTTGACGATGGTGTTGTAAATTGACCCGAACGTAAAGCTTATACCCACCGAGGCCCCCAAACGATGCGCGGTGGCCAACGCACGTTGCTGGGCAATCAGCAGGTGGATGTCGGCCTTGAGCCGATCCTGTGTCCAGAACCGTAAAGCGTTTACGCGTAGAATCTTGAGCGCCGTGAGAGCCTGTCGCTGTTGCTATGGCGCTCAGGTGTTACAGCCCGCATGCAATTGGTCAGCAAGCGCAGAGTTTTTGCCGCAAGTGCCGATACTCGTTCTTATATGACTTTCCCTGCGTTTGGGCCGGCTGGCGAAACAAGTGGGACTCAGTCCGTTTCGGCGCTTCTGCGTCAAGGTCTGGCACGCCGGTTCGGGCACATCCTGCGCGAGGATGCCGAACTGCTGGTGCGCTGGCGTGCGAGACTGACTGCCGTGCTCCTGCTGGCCGCCGCCACGCTCGGGGTCATCCCGTGCACGTTCAGCATTGTGGTGATGGCCCGTGAGGGGCAGTGGTTGCTGGCGCTCGTGGACCTGGCGTTGCTGGTGCTCACGTTCACGATGCTGTTCTCCACAGGGGTGACCAACGGCTGGCGCAACATCTTTCTGGCCTCAGGGGCCTGGCTGATTGGCGTGACTTCCCTGGTCACGATCGGTCCATTCTCGACCGCGCTGGGCTGGATGTTCATGAGTGTGTTCATGGCCGCGTTTTTGTTGAGCACGCGGGCTACCGTGTTTGTGGTCGCGTCTCTGCTGTTCGTACTCGCCGGCGTCGCGTGGGGCATTGCCAGCGACTGGCTGTGGTGGGCGCGCGGCGATGCAACGACCCTGAGCCGGTGGGCGCTGACGGCGGTGGATTTTTCGTTTCTGATCTCCCTGTTCGCCGCGTCCAACCGATTCATTATCCGGCTGCTCGAAAGTGACGACGCCGCGCGCGTGAGCGCCGAACAGCAGCTGGCCGAAGGCCGACGCAACGAAGCGCTGGGTACACTCGCGAGCGGTATTGCGCACGACTTCAACAATCTGCTCGTACCCGTGCTGGCCAATGTGGAAATGGTGCATGACACGCTGCCCGAACACAGTGCCGAGCGTGCCGCGCTGTATGACGCGCAGCGATCGGCTGAACGGGCGCGCGATCTCGTGCAACGCATTTTGTCGTTCGGTCGCGGTGTTGACGCCAACCGCTGTGTGTTGCATCTCGCGGACGTGGCTGCGGAGGTTGTGCGCATGACGAGCACCGCGCTGCCGCACAACGTGTCTGTGTCGCTGCACGCGCACACCGATGCGCCGGTGCTCGCATCAGTGGCCGAAGCGCATCAGATCATCCACAATCTTGTAACCAACGCTGTGCACGCGCTGAACGAGCGCGGTGAGGTGATCGTGCACCTCTCCCAAACGCAGGCGGATGGCAAGCAGTGGGTGCAGCTGTCTGTCACCGACACAGGCGTTGGCATGGACAGCGCGACACGGGAACGCATTTTCGATCCGTATTTCTCCACGCGTGAAGTGGGGCGTGGAACAGGTTTGGGGTTGCCAATCGTGCAGAGCCTTGTCAACGCGTTAGGTGGCAGCATCACGGTGAGAAGCGCACTGGGCGAGGGCAGCACATTTATCGTGCTGCTGCCACAGGCCGTGATGCCGGCCGCTGTCGGGCCAGCGCCACAGGCGGAGATGCCGGCCACCGTGGGGCAAGCGCCCCAGGCCGTGCATGCAGGGCACGCTCTACAGCCGGCGATTGCAGAGCGTGCACCGTCATCGGCCACACGTGTGCTGTTGGTCGATGATGAAGTCAGTGTGCAAAAGGTGACGGCGCGGCTGCTTTCAGTACTGGGCTGCGACGTGATGCTGGCGAGCAATACCACCGATGCGCTGTCGAAAGTATCGGCGGCAGATGCAACAATTGATTTGCTCGTGACGGACTATCGCATGCCCGGTCGGTCGGGAGCCGACCTGATCAGCGCAGCGCTCGAGCTTCGGCCTGCCCTGCGCGTTGTGCTGGTGAGTGGACATATCGAGTCGGCCACCTTGCCTGAGTCAATCGCTCACCGGGTGGTGTTGCTGAGAAAGCCGTTCGCTCGGCACGAGTTGGCTGACGCAGTAGCCGCCGCGCTGGCGTAGGGCGGAGTCGGACATAACCTGGGGGCGCCGCAGCTGACCGCGCACGCGTACGTCGCACTTATGCGACGTCTACTCCTGCATCAGCTGCTCCGGATCGAACGCCGGAAGCGACGCACCCGTAGCGATGTTGCTTTCGTACAACCGCAACAGCTCTTCGGCGGCCGGAAGATAGGCTTCGACAGGCGGCAAGCCACCATCAAGGTGTGGACCCAACTCCCGAAAGACCGCGGCAATATTGAACGCGAGCGTTCGCACATCGCGATGCGTTTGGACGCAGGCATCCAGCAGCAGTGCCAACTCAGCCGCTACGTAGTCGATTGACGCGTCGGGCACCGAGTTCCAGCCAATGCGTTCAAGCGCGCGTGTGAGCACGGGCGTCAGGCCAGGCCCGTGTGCGCGCGTGTCGACCGCGACCCGACGCGCCAGCTCACTGAATGTGACCATGCCCACTGCGTCGCAGCGTTACGTGCGATCGGTGCTTGAACTGGCCGCCGAGCTACGCATTGCGGTGACATGCGAGTCAATGTCCGGCCAGGCGTTGGCACTGTATCGAACGAGGGCGTTGAGGTAGCGCATGCCATCGTCACCAAACTGACCGTGCACAACTTCTGCGGCTTGCTTGACCGCATCTGACGAGCAGAATGGCGGTTCAAGCGTCTCATCAATGACTCCGCCTTCGTGCGCGACGCCCGCCGATTCGAGGAACGCAATCTGAATGGCCGGCTCGAGCTCCACGTACAACAGCTGCAGCAGCTCCAACTCGTCAGTAGCATTTTCGGCGTTCATGCGAACGACTTCTTTGGCCAGCCGGTCGGCCGGCCACGTTTGCACCGCCGAGGCACGAAAGCCACCAGGACGCGAGGCCAAGCGCTGGGCGAAGCGAGCGCGGGCCTCTTTATGATTGGTAATGGTGTGGGCGACGAGCGTCACGCGCTGCGCCGACGGGAGTGACCGATAGGGAGAAGGAGTAGCCATGCGGAAAAGTAGCCAGTGACCACACCGGCTGGAAAGCGGCGGTGCGGCGCTCTGCCACCTAAAACGACATGATGCGGGCGGTGGCTCAGCGACGCCCGTCGATGCTGAAACGGCCCGGGCCCGTGAGAACCAGCGCGACAAATCCAGCCAGGTAGATGAATGCCAGCTCACCGCTGCTCTCACCCGACAGCGCCAGACTATGCCCCACGGTGAACGCCGTGGCCATGGTAACGGCCGACAACAGCGCGGCCCAGCGCGCGGCGAATCCGATCATGAGCAAAACGGGAGCGACCGCTTCGCCCAGTACAGCCAGCGCCAGCGAGGCCGCCGGTGGAAGCCCAAACACGCTCGCGAACGCGATTTCGTCGCCCATCAGTCGCTCCCATTTCCCCATGCCATGCAGCATCAGCAACGACGCGCCGAACCATACGCGAAAGACAAGGAGTCCGAGGTCGGTGCTGGCGGGCAGGAAATCGGCGCGAAAGATGGACTTGGCGTTGGACATATCACTCGGAAAGCAGGAAAAGGTTCAGGGCACTACGCGCACGCTGATTATGGAATCTAGCGCCGGGAAACGCTCACGAAAAAAATCGTTGCCCTCACGTTCAATGCGCCCCTGAATGTTGGATTGTTCTCCGTATTCGGAGTTGATCTGATCCACGACATCCATGCCACGCACTACTTCGCCCATTGGAGAAAAGCCGCGCTCGTCGAGCGGCGCATTGTCTGCGAGATTGATGAAGAGTTGTGTGGTGCGTGTATTCGGACCGGAGGTCGCAAACACCAGCGTGCCGCGACGGTTGGTTTCCCGTACCGAATCGTCGGCGATCATGAGTCGCTTGAAGGCCTCGTCGACATCGGGCCGACCCGACAATCCGAACTGCACCACGAAGCCCGGCACCACGCGAAAGAATCTGGCGCCCTCAAAGAAGCCATTGGTTGCCAGGTAGTGCAGCCGGTCCACGCCCAGCGGCGACCACTCGCGGCGCAGGCGTACTTCGACGTCGCCCTTGCTGGTGGCGAAGACCAGGTTGAACGAATCGGGAGCGGCGGCGGCCAGCGCGGCGGGATCGGGAGAGACCAAGGCCGCAGGCAGGTCCGATTGAACTTCAGCCGATGAGTCAACGGCCGTGTCACGATTACCACACGCGGCCTGGACCAGTAACACGGGGAAGAGAAGCAGAGAGAATAGTCGCATGTCGCAACCTAACCCTCGGGTAAACCCGCCCGTTCGTAGGGAAACCCCCGACTACAGCTCCGCAATACCGGCGCTATCCTCCCGACAGTTCCAAAGCTGAGGCCGCCGAACCCGATACTCGCGGGCGACTGTCCCCTCCTGTCTGTTATGACGCGAGGGGTTGCGAAGGCGACGTGGCTTTCCGTCATCAGACTGCACATTGAGGCATTACATGAGTGCTACCGCCCTCCCGCTGCAGGGAGCCGTTTCAAGCGCACAACTCGAGTCATTCAGCTACGACGACGGTATTGTACGCAAGTTCCTCTGGGCCACCTTCATTTGGGGTTTGGTCGGTATGCTGGTGGGACTGATTGTCGCACTCCAGCTGGCTAATCCGATTTTCAATACGTCGCTCGAATGGCTGTCGTTCGGGCGCTTGCGACCTTTACATACCAACGCGGTAGTTTTTGCCTTTGCGGGCAACGCGTTTTTCTGCGGCGCATACTACTCCACCCAACGACTGCTCAAAGCCCGGATGTACTCGGACTTCCTGAGCGGTTTTCATTTCTGGGGTTGGCAGGCGATCATTGTCGCCGCTGCTATCACATTGCCACTGGGCTTTACACAGGCCAAGGAATACGCTGAGCTTGAATGGCCGATTGACATTGCGATAGCCGTGGTGTGGGTTGCGTTTGGTGTGAACTTCATGGGCACGATGATTCGCCGCCGCGAGCGGCACTTGTACGTGGCGTTGTGGTTCTACATGGCCAGCATCGTGACCGTGGCGATTTTGCACATCTTCAACAACCTCTCCGTTCCGGCTGGGCTGTTCAAGAGCTACAGCATCTATGCTGGCGTGCAGGACGCGTTCATGCAGTGGTGGTATGGTCACAATGCGGTGGCGTTTTTTCTGACCACGCCATTTTTGGGGCTGATGTACTACTTCATGCCCAAAGCTGCTGACGGACCCGTGTTCTCGTACAAGCTGTCCATTCTGCACTTTTGGTCGCTGGTATTTCTGTACATCTGGGCCGGTCCCCATCACCTGCACTACACGGCGCTGCCCGAGTGGGCGTCCACCGTGGGCATGCTGTTCTCCGTGATGCTGTGGGCTCCCAGCTGGGGAGGCATGATCAACGGGTTGCTCACGTTGCGTGGCGCGTGGCACAAGGTGGCTGAGGATCCCATCCTCAAGTTCTTCGTGGTCGCGCTCACGGCGTATGGCATGTCCACTTTTGAAGGACCGCTGCTGTCGATCAAGAGCGTGAACGCGCTGGCGCACTACACCGACTGGATCATTGCACACGTACATACGGGTGCGCTGGGCTGGAACGGGTTCCTGACCTTTGGCATGGTGTACTGGCTATTACCGAGACTCTTCCAGACGCCGGTATACAGCAAGCGCCTGATGGAGCTGCATTTCTGGATCGCGTCCTTTGGCATTCTGCTGTATGTAGTCGCCATTTACAGCGCGGGTGTCACACAGGGACTGATGTGGCGCGCGTTTGATGCCACCGGCCGGCTGGCCTATCCCGATTTTGTCGAGACCGTGGTGCGCCTGCTGCCCATGTACTGGCTGCGTGTGCTGGGCGGCTCCATGTACATCGTCGGCATGTTGCTCTTTGGCTGGAATATCTTCATGACGTGGCGGCGGCGTCCGGCCACGTACGTGGTGCCGGTCATCACGGCCCCGGCACTTGCAAAGCGGTACGTCCCTGAACCCGAGCATATTGGTGCACCGGTACCGGTTGGACTGTGGCAACGCTTCGCCTCAGCCAACTGGCATCGCAAATGGGAACGGATGCCGATCACCTTCACGGTGCTGACCGTCATTGCAGTTGTGGTGGCGTCGCTGTTTGAGATTATTCCCACGTTCCTGATCAAATCAAACGTGCCCACGATTGCGAGCGTCAAGCCATACACACCGCTGGAGCTCGCCGGTCGTGACATGTACATCGCCGAAGGCTGCTTCAACTGTCACTCGCAGATGATCCGACCGTTCCGCCATGAGACCGAACGCTTTGGTGAGTACTCCAAACCGGGCGAATCGGTGTATGAACATCCATTCCTCTGGGGATCGCGTCGCATTGGTCCGGATCTGGCGCGTATTGGTGGCAAGTATCCGCATTTGTGGCACGTGCGGCACTTTGAAGAACCCACCAGTATCACGGCGCGGTCCATTATGCCGGCGTATCCTCATTTCCTCACCAAAACGATCAACTTTGAGCAGATCCAGTCGCGTGTAGACGCAATGGCCATGCTGGGCGTTCCGTACGGTGATGCCGTGAACAGCGCGCCAGCCATGGCGCGTGCTCAGGCGGCGGAAATCGCGGCTGAGATTGAACGACAGGGTGGTCCAACGGGTCTGAGTGACAAGCAGATCGTGGCCATGGTGGCGTATATGCAACGACTTGGCATGGATCTGAGAACACCGGCCTCAAACGTGGGGATGACACAATGAAGCTCTCCGATATCATGGGCAACGCGAATCTTTCATTTTATGCGGAAGTGGCGTTGGTGATCTTTCTGGTCGTCTTTCTGGCGGTGGCCGTACGATTGTTTTTGCCAAGCCGCCAGAAGGATCTCGAGGAAGCGTCGCGCTTGCCGCTCGAAGACGACGTGACGTATGCGGCCGTGCCGCACAAGGACTGATCATGGCTGATACCAACGAATCCGGCGGCGAAGGTCCTCGTCTGCTGGAACACGAATACGACGGCATCCGCGAATACGACAATCCAATGCCACGGTGGTGGTTGCTGACGTTTGCCGGCACCGTGATTTTTTCGGTGGTGTATCTCTTTAACGTCGGTCCGGTAGGCAACGGGAAAGGACGCGTGGCTGACTACGAGGCGGAAATGGCGGCGGCGGCCGCCCTGATGCCGGCTACGCCAGCCGGTGTTGATCCGGCGCAGTTGCTGGCGCTATCCAAAGATGAAGAGGCCACCGAAGAAGGACAGGAAGTCTACGCATCGTACTGCGCGTCGTGTCACGGCCCGAATGGTGGTGGTTTGATTGGACCCAACCTGGCGGACAACGTCTGGCTTCACGGTGGTGCGCCTGAGGCGGTCTACAAGACAATCGCCGAGGGCGTGCTCGCCAAGGGCATGCCGCCGTGGGAGAAGTCGCTCAAGCCGGATCAGATGACCAATGTGACGGCGTATGTCCTGTCGCTCGCGGGCACATCGCCTACGAACCCCAAGGCGCCCGAGGGGGAGCCCTACACGCCATGAGTTCACACCCGGTCGCCGCTGGCCGCGTATTGCCCACGCTCAATGAAGACGGATCGCGAAACTGGATTCGTCCCCGTGTGTCACCCGGTCCGTGGTGGCGCCGGCGCCAGGTCGTGGCGTATGTGCTCATGTGTGTGTTCTTCGCGATTCCGCACATTCGGATCATGGGAA
>JBBSPO010000107.1:0-11635 GCA_038258695.1 Gemmatimonadales bacterium
CAGCTGTGCCGGCGCCCAGATTTCCAGCTGTCCATTGGAAAAGTGTGCCGTGCAGTTTTGCGGCTCGAGCGGAGCGTGCGCAATAAACGGATAGCTGTACTCAGCCTCCACACGCTTGGGCGCCGACGACAGTGCGCTGTCCACGTTGCCGTCGGCGCGAATGCTGCGCTGCGGTGCTGCAGCAAACAGCGCTTGCGCTTGTTCCGCAAATGACGTCGTGCTCTGCGATGCAGTGGCGCCTTCATTCCACTCTACCTGTAGCGCCTTGCGGGCGGTTTGCACCTTCCACCAACTGTCGCCGACAATCGCCACACCGCCAAGCAATCCGTTGAGATTGTCGCCGCCCTCCACAACAAACGCATTGGTGATGCCGGGCATCTTTGCGATCGCATCGACATTGGCCTTTACCACTTTGCCGCCAAAGACGCCGCACTTCACAAACGTCGCGTAGCGCATGCCGGGACGGACAATATCAATGCCGAACAGCGGCTGTCCGGTCACGATCTTGTGGTTGTCCACGCCGCGCACGCGCTGTCCGATAATCCGGAAATTCTTCGCATCCTTGAGCGGCACCGTCGCCAGATCAGGTGGCGTGATGGCCGCCGCGGCAGTGGCCAATGCACCGTACGTGAGCGAACGATTGCTCGCGCGGTGGTGCACCACACCGGCTTCGGTGGTGCATTCGCTCTCCGGCACATTCCACTGTTTGGCGGCGGCACCGACCAGCATCGCGCGCGCTGCGGCGCCTACCCGACGCATGGGCAGCCAGTTGCTGGGGGTGGCCGTACTGCCGCCCGCGGTCTGCCCCTGGAAGTTCTTGGTATCGAGTCGCGCCTGCTCCACCCGCACCTGTGACCAGGCCACATCCAGCTCTTCGGCGATGAGCATGGGCAGCATGGTTTTCACCCCCTGACCGATTTCCGGGTTCTTGGCCATGATCGTGACCACGCCGTCGGGCGTGATCGTGATGTAGGCACTCAGCCGCGGATCATCGGCCGCGGGCAGCACTCCATCGCGAGGCGCTCCGATCAGCGACTCCACCGCGTCGAGTGGTTCGAAGACGCTGGTGAGCAGCAGTCCGCCGCCGGCAATGGCCGACACGCGCAAAAACGCGCGACGGCTGACGGGCATGGTTGGTGTGCTCATGACAGCGACCCTCCATCGCGCGACGCGCCTTCGGGCGTGGGGGCAGCCATGAGCTCAGCGGCCCGATGGATGCCTTCACGAATGCGCAGATACGTGGCACAACGACAGAGATTGCCGTTCATCGCGGCGTCAATGTCGGCGTCGGTGGGCTTGGGCTTGCGGGCCAGCAAACCGGCGGCCGACATGATCTGCCCCGCCTGGCAGTAGCCGCACTGCGGAACGTCGAGCTCGTCCCAGGCGCGCTGCAGGGCGTGCGTTCCGTCACTGGAGAGCCCCTCGATGGTGGTCACATCGGCGCCCTGGATGGCGGCCGCCGGCAGCACACACGAGCGCGTGGCGGAGCCGTTGACGTGCACCGTGCAGGCGCCGCACTGCGCCACACCACATCCAAACTTGGTGCCCTTGAGGTCGAGTTCGTCGCGCAAAACCCACAGCAGCGGCATGTCGGACGGTACATCGACCGTGCGCGACTGCCCGTTCACCTTCAGCGTGATATTCATAAGCCGGGCCGGGAGGGAGGGAGAGATGGTGTAATGTCTCCCCGGAGGCCCTCAGCGTCCAGTATCGCGGCCGAGCGGCTCCGGCGTGGAGCCTGCTACCGCCCTGCACAGCGATAGCGCCGCCCCGACGGGATTACCTTGCAAAGGTCCGCCGCCCTTACTCCCCAGATAGCCAGTTTCTGCTTCGTGTCTGATTCCGATCCATCGCCGCTCCACCGCCTGTCACCCGACGAGGTCGCCACCCGCGCCCGCGAGGCCAGTGCACTGCTCGAGGCCATCGCCACCGATCGCGCGTTGCTGGCCCAGCTCGACGAAGCCGCCCGCACGCGCCTGCTGCACGCCGCGGGTGAAGTCTCGCGCCCCGATGCCGTCGCACGACGCCGATTGGTGAAAGCCACGCGCAACCAGCGCAAATCGGAGCGCACGCAGCGCGCCGAATCGGTGCTGCAGGAAACCGGCATTCGCAAGCTGCGCCGGGAAGAGGTGTTCATCACCCCGCGGTTGTTTGCGCCGCGGGATTTTGAGCAGGAGACGGTAGAGGAGGAGCCGCGCTTTCAGACAGCGCCCGAGACACTCAACTGCTATATCTGCAAAAAAGACTTCGCTGAACTGCATCATTTTTATGATCAGCTCTGTCCATCGTGTGCAGCGTTCAACTTTGACAAGCGCACAGAAACCGCCGATTTGCAGGGACGCGTGGCGCTGCTCACCGGTGGGCGCGTCAAGATTGGCTATCAGGCGGGCATCAAGCTGCTGCGTGCCGGCGCCCACCTCATCGTGACCACGCGCTTCCCGCGCGACTCGGCCATGCGGTACGCCCAGGAGCCGGACTTTGCCGAGTGGGGGCACCGGCTGGAAATCTTTGGACTCGATTTGCGTCACACGCCAAGTGTTGAGGCGTTCTGTCAGCAACTCATGCAGTCGCACAGCCGGTTGGATTTCATTGTCAACAACGCCTGTCAGACCGTACGTCGTCCGCCCGACTTCTATGAGCACATGATGGACGCGGAGAACGCCGCACTGGAGTCCATGCCTGAAGCCGTACGGCAGCTGGTGGGCGCGTACGAAGGTGCGCGCGGCTACCACATGTTGCCCGAGGCATCGACGGCGGCGGAGTCATCGGAGGCGGGCGCGACGTCAACCACGCTGCGACGCGACGCCGTGGGAATCACTCACGCTGCCCAGCTGTCGCAGCTCAAGCTGCTGGCCGAAGAGCACGAAGCGCAGCAGGCGCTCTTTCCGGTGGGCAAACTCGATCAGGATTTACAGCAAATCGACCTGCGCGAGCGCAACTCGTGGCGGTTGCAAATGCATGAGGTGCCGAGTGTGGAGTTGCTGGAAGTGCATCTGGTGAATGCTGTGGCGCCGTTTCTGCTCAATGCCCGGCTCAAGCCACTCATGCAGCGCACACCCAACCGCGACAAGCACATTGTGAATGTGTCGGCGGTGGAGGGGCAGTTTTACCGACGCTTCAAGACCACACGCCATCCGCATACAAACATGGCCAAGGCCGCGCTCAACATGATGACGCGTACGTCAGCACCCGATTATTTCGCCGATGGCATTCACATGAACAGTGTGGACACCGGCTGGGTGACCGACGAAGATCCGGCTGAGATTGCCGCGCGCAAGACGGCTGAACACCGCTTTCATCCACCGCTTGATATTGTGGACGGCGCGGCGCGTATTGTGGATCCGATCATTGCCGGTGTGAACAGCGGCGAGCACGTGTGGGGGCAGTTTCTCAAGGACTACGTGCCCACCGATTGGTAGCGCGGTGTGCGTCTGCCACCGCGTGCGGACTACCGACGCGACTTGCGCAGCGTGCGCTCAAACCAGTCAACCGCTGTTTCGCCGTAAATTGGCAGCACAAAGCGGGTGTGCTTGGCAAACGGATTGCCAGCCACCAACCCGACTTCCTTGAGCCAACGCTTGGTCTGGCGCACTTCCGTTTGTGTGTGCAGCACCAATCTGACTTCGTAGCCCTTCTTGTATTGTTGTGATCCGAGTTCATCGAGTCGATCGAGATCGGGACGGCGAATGTACCCGCCGCGCTCGAAGAGAGCTCGCAAGCTGCTGGTGGCCGTTGACATATGTCTATTCTAGTGCGAACGGCGCACCAGTGTACACCCCATGCGGCATAGTGCCGTTCGGCCGCGCGATTGCCGATATTGCAGTGTGGGCACGGATGCCAATGCCAATGTGCAATCCCCGTAGCGCAGGCTGAGACGATGACACCTGAACCAACGGCTACGCGAGTTGCTGAACAACCTGTGACCCAGAACACCGATCGATTCTTCGGGATCGCCATCGATCTGACGTGTCCGCTTGGCTACAACGGTTATTTCAAGCGGCTCAATCTCCCCATCTGTTCGTACGGCAAGAGTGTGCGCGATGATCAGGACTATTGGCACACCGTGGAGAGTTACCTTGCACAGCACACCAGTTCGCGACTGACCCACAGCATTTGTCCCAGCTGCATGGAGTCGCAGGTCGAACCACAGTTCAACAAGTAGATCAGCACCTTGCACAGCCGCCGTCTGCCGCGCGCACTGCAGTGCGTGATGAGGAATGTGACAACAGTCACGTTTGCCGCCGCCGTGGTGCTGGTGCTTGCCGTCACGTTAGGTCCCGCTGAACTGCCAGCGCTTAGCCAGAACGCTGTTGCGCAAACCATCCAGGACTCAGCGGCGCAAGCCGATGCACGCGCCATCAGTGAGGCGTTTGATGGCGATGAGCTGCAGCAGCTGCTGCAGGAAACCTGGGCCAAGCTGCGCAGTCAGACGTTTAGCCTGATTGCCAAGCTGCCGCTCATTCTTGTTGCGTTGGTCATCGTGGCCATTGCGAGTGCGCTCGCCTGGCTGCTTTCGCGATGGGGCGGCCCATCATTCTTGACGAGTCGCAACCCGTTTTTGCAGAATCTGATTCGACGATTTCTGCAAACGGTGATCGTATTGCTCGGCTGTGTGCTGGCTCTTGATGTGCTCAACGCCACGGCACTCGTCGGAGCGGTTGTCGGCACCGCCGGTCTGGCCGGACTCGCCATTGGCTTTGCGTTCAAGGACATTGCGGAGAACTATCTGGCCGGCACCATCCTCGCGCTGCGCCAGCCGTTTGCCAAGAATGACGTCATTCGTATTGACACGTTTGAAGGAAAAGTCGTGCGCCTCACGCCGCGCGAAACCATTCTCATGACCGCCGAAGGCAATCATGTGCGCCTGCCCAACGCACTGATCTTTCGCAGTCCGATGATCAACTTCACGCGAAACCCGCTACGTCAGTTTGAGTTCGACGCGGGCATCGGTACCGATGACGATCCCGCGCTGGCGCGCACAGTAGCGCTGAAGGTGTTGCTGCAAATGAACGGAATCCTTGCTGACCCTCCGCCGCAGGTGTTGGTTGCTGAACTGGGCGCCTCGTTGGTGAACATGCGGTTTCTGGCCTGGGTGGATCAGCGTGAGACCGATTATGTCCGGGCGCGCAGCGAAGCGATCCGGTTGGTAAAGCACGGCATCGAAGAGGCAGGCATCACCCTTCCATCGCCGGGCTACATGATACAGATGCAAGCCAGCAGCGATGCACCGCCGCAGCGCGCGCCGGTTTCGTCGGTGGCAATCGCCCAGACAGATGTGTCGGTGGATCGCACACTCGACGAACAGATCGCAACTGAACGCCACAAAAGTGACGAGCCTGACTTGCTGGACAGCAAACGTACCGGTCCGACGACGTCCATCTCTGACAAGACAGTCGACGACCCGGACAAACAGCCCCCAATACCATCATGAGAGATCCGTTGTCGATGTGGCGCTGGACAGGACGGGAGCGACCACCGTTCGCGTTGCCCACCACCGAGGGCCAGGAATCGGTCTGGGACTATCCACGTCCCCCTGAGCTGCGCACCGACACGCGTCATGTGATAGTGCGCGTTGGCGGCGAAGAGATTGTGAACACCCGTCGCGCGCTGCGCATGCTGGAGACAGCCAGTCCGCCAGGTTTTTACTTGCCGCTCGCCGACGTGCAGTCCGGTGCGTTTGTTCCGGCATCCGGCAGCTCGCACTGCGAGTGGAAAGGCGTCGCTCGCTATTGGACCGTTTCGGCCGGTGGCGTTCGGCTGGAGCGCGCCGCGTGGTCGTATGACAATCCGTCGGCGCCGCATGAGGCGCTGCGCAATCACGTTGCACTGTATGCCACCGACGCCGAGTGTTTTGTAGACGGTGAACGCGTGCGTCCGCAGGATGGCGGCTTTTATGGCGGGTGGGTGACCAACGAGGTCATTGGTCCGTGGAAAGGGGCAGCGGGCACGGGCGGCTGGTAGCTTGAGCACATGAGCATCCACCCGGCCGCCGGCACCGTTCCCACACCCGCTGATCTGACAGACCTCTCAGCGCTTATCACCGCGTATTACACGCGCACTCCAGACATTCACAATCCGGCGCACGCCGTTGCGTTTGGCACATCGGGGCACCGAGGTTCGGCGTTCACTGACTCGTTCAATGAGTCACACATTCTCGCCATCACGCAGGCCATCTGCGAGTACCGTTCGGCGCAGCACGTGTCAGGGCCGCTGTTTCTTGGTGCCGATACACACGCGCTGTCTACACCGGCGCATGAGACAGCGCTCGAAGTGCTGGCCGCGAACGGTGTCACGGTGATGATTGCCGCGGCCGGCGAATATGTGCCCACACCGGCACTCTCGCACGCCATCATCAACTACAACCGCCAACGTGATAGCAGCACTGTGTCGGCATTGGCCGATGGCATTGTGATTACGCCATCGCACAACCCACCGGCTGATGGCGGCTTCAAATACAATCCTCCGCACGGTGGTCCGGCCGACAGCGACGCCACGCGCACGATACAGGCACGAGCCAATCAGTTGCTGGCCAACGGACTGCGGGATGTGAAACGCGTGAGTGTGCAGAGCGCACGAAATGCGTCCACAACGTACACGCACGATTTCCGGTCGTCGTACGTGCACGACCTCAAAAATGTGCTGGACTTCGACGTGATCCGCGACGCGCCAATCACTATCGCAGCCCATCCGCTGGGCGGCGCCGGCGTGCACTACTGGCAGCACATCGCCGATCACTATCGTCTGCCGCTCACAGTGCTCAGCACCACCGTTGATGCCACCTTTCGCTTCATGACACGCGACTGGGATGGACGGGTGCGCATGGATCCGTCGTCACCGTACGCCATGGCCAGCGTGCTCGAACAGGCCAGGCACTACACGATAACCGTCGCCGCCGATACCGATCATGATCGACACGGTATCGTGTCGCAGAGCGGTGGGCTACTGGCGCCCAATCATTACCTCGCCGTGTGCATTGATTATCTGCTCACGCACCGACCGGCGTGGCGCCGGGATATGGCGATTGGTAAAACGGTGGTCAGCAGCAGTCTGATTGACCGGGTCTGCGCTGCGCACAATGCGCGCATGTATGAAGTGCCGGTTGGCTTCAAATGGTTTGTAGATGGATTGACAGACGGGTCGCTTGGTTTTGTGGGCGAAGAGAGCGCCGGCTCTACCTTTCTGCGTCAGGATGGCAGCGTTTGGACGACTGACAAGGACGGCATCATTGCCGGACTGCTGGCCGCCGAGATTACCGCGCGTCTTGGGTGTGATCCGTCAGCGCGCTACACGCAGCTCGCCGCACAACTGGGCGAGCCGGTGTATGCACGCATTGATGCGCCGGCCACGCCTCAGCAAAAAAAGGTGCTGGCGTCGCTGAGCGCGGCCAACATCAGTGCCGCAACACTCGCTGCTGATCCGGTCACCCACATCATTACCCACGCACCGGGCAATCAGGCCGCGATTGGTGGCGTCAAGGTGAGCACGGAGTTCGGGTGGTTTGCCGCGCGTCCGTCGGGTACCGAAGACGTGTACAAGATTTACGCCGAAAGTTTTCGCGGCGGTGAACATCTGTCGCGCATTCAGGCCGACGCGCAGGCGATCGTGCTTGAGGCGCTGCGAACAGCAGAGTAACCGCGCGCGCTCGTGTTCCCGGGGGGGGGTCGCCCAAGCGCTACATGGGTTGACGACAGCAACGCCTGTCAGCGCTCACGGCAGCGAATCTTTCCACCCGGTCCACCCGGGTCCACGTACCACACGACCCGGCGTGGCGCCCGTGTGTTGACCGTTGGTGACCACGGCCACGCCGTTTACAAACACATGCTGCATACCTTCGGCCAGCTGATGTGGCGACTCAAACGTTGCTTTGTCGGCCACCGTTGCAGGATCAAACACCACCACATCGGCGTGATATCCCCGCTGCAACTGTCCTCGGCGGCGCAGGCGCAGGTTCTCCGCCGGTAGTGCACTGAGACGGCGCACTGCGTCTTCGAGTGTGATAAGCTGCTCATCGCGTACGTACGTGCCCAGCACCCGTGCAAAGTTTCCGTAGGAACGCGGATGCGGATTGGACTGGAGAAACACACCCTCGGGCGCCAGCGCGCCGCCGTCGCTCCCAAAGCTCATGTACGGCAGCTGCACCTGTCGACGCACGTTGTCTTCGTTCATGAGAAAGTACACCGTACCCACACGCGAACCGTCGCGGATGACCAACTCGATGGCCGCTTCTTCGGGCGACAGGTTCATCTCCACCGCCACCGCCGACAGGGTTTTGCCCGTGTGTCGTTTGAGCGAGTCGGCTTTGAAGCCCACGAGCAGCACCCGGTCGGGAGAGCCGGCGAGCAACATGAGGTTTTCCCACGCGTCGGTGGGGGTGCGCATCTCTTCCATCACTTTGCGACGGACGGCCGGATCGGACAGTCGCTCGGCCCACGCGCTGTAACCACCTTCCTGCACCCACGGCGGCATGGCGGCATCGAGACCGGTGGCACCGGCTGTGTACGTGTACATGTCGGTCGTGATGCGCAACCCGCTGGCGCGCGCGGCGTCAATGCGTGCGATGACCGCATCCAGCTTGTCCCAGTTGCCGGCGCCGGCTTGTTTGAGATGATAAATCTCCGCCGCTGCACCCGATTCGCGTGAGATGCGAATGAGTTCATCGATCGCTTCGAGCAGCTGATTGGCTTCACTGCGCAGATGACTGATGTACATGCCGTTGTAATCAGCCGCGGCCTTTGCAAGCGCCACAAGTTCTTCGGTGCTGGCGTAAAACGCTGGCGCGTAAATCAGCGACGAACCCACACCCATCGCTCCTTCACGCATGGCGGCGCGCACCAGCTCCTGCATGCGCGCGAGTTCGGCACTGTCGGGCGCACGATTGGCGTAGCCCAGTTCGTGAACACGTACCGAGGTGGCGCCTACAAACGACGCCACATTTACAGATACGCCACTCGTTGCCATATGATCGAGATATTCACCCAGCGTCGTCCACGGTACGTCAAAGCGAATGTCGCCCTGTTCGGCGATCATCTCATCGCGCATGACCGCGTTGATGGGCCCCATGGACGTGCCTTCGCCGAAGACTTCGAGCGTGACGCCCTGCATCACGTCAGAGAGCCCACGTCCGTCGTGCAACAATGATTCCACTCCCCACGACAGCATGTTGATGAATCCGGGCGCTACTGCCAGGCCCGTCACATCAACTTCACGCGTTCCCTTGAGTGCGCCGACGTCGCCCACGGCAACAATCGAGTCGCCGTCAATGGCAATGTCCCCCGCCACACCGGGACTGCCGCTCCCGTCGTAAATCATGCCGCCGCGCAAGACCAGATCCACGTTGGTTGTTTCCTGACAACCAGTGAGCGCCAGCGCGCAGAGCGCCGACAGCAGGGCCGCTTGTACACGTCGCGACGGGGTTCGCACAGTTACCTCACTTGGAGAATGGCCACATCTTGATGCCCGCGCGAATACCCAAGGTCGTAGCGTTGGCGCTTCCAAATGGTCGACCAAAGGCAGACCACTCGCTGAACGTGCCTGGTGCAACGGTGACCGCAGCATCGATCGCCAGTCGCGAGTTCACGAACAAATGCGCACCCGCGCCACCCGTGACGCCGACTGTAGAGGAGGTCACTGCACTTGGCTCCACCTGCGCAATCAGCACATTCAACTGCGAGACCTCCCTGCGTGCGATGCCCAGCTCAACGTACGGTCGGAGGTTTTGCGCCGTCCCAAGAAAGACATAGCGCGCACCGAGATCGATCTGCGTCAGGTCATAGTCGATTCCAGAGTCGACCACCGTGCTGGAGAACCGACCGAAGAACAGAAATGGTCGCTCCAGTCCATAGGCGACTTCTGCGTGGTATCCAACTCCAAGCTCTGCGCTATTGGACGTACCAAGATCCGCCTGGATGATCATGCTCGCCAGCCCGGCACCGATCATGAAGCCTTTGGTGCCGGAGTTGGTTTGCGCGCTACCCGCAGATGCGGAGAGGGCGACGACTGCAATCGCTGCGGCAAGACGTGGGGCACAACGTGACATAGAGCACATGAGTAAGAGGAAACAGTCTGTTACTGCGGGAAGGTACAGCGCGCGCAGCAGAGCCGCACTGGCGGAGCACTGGCGCCCCGCGCCAAACGGGAGTAGCTTTACTGAGCGATGAACGCATTTCGGTGTGTGGACATGTTCCGAATAAAACGGGCCTGCCAAAGCGAGCGGGTCCTTTTTTGTTTGCATCGCAGTCATCAAGTGATGACGACCGTCGTGAAGGTGATCACGGGTAGGTGTTGGTCGGTATCGTTTTGCATCCGGTGTAAAAGCCGAGCTCCCGACTTTCAGCAGTATACCAACAGTTTCTCAGGAGTTTTGTAATGCGTACGACCGGCACAGTAAAGTGGTTCAACGATGCGAAGGGCTTTGGCTTCATCACGCCAGCCGATGGACAGAAGGATTGCTTCGTTCACCACTCAGCCATCCAGAGCGATGGTTTCAAGTCGCTCACCGAAGGTGAGACGGTAGAGTTCGACATCGTGCAGGGCCAGAAGGGTCCAGCCGCTGAGAACGTCTCGCGCTCGGGTCGCTGACCCACACGCAGTCCGTCTTCACCTCGTTCACGTCATCGTCACGTCATGATGCGTGTGTGAGTTAGTGGTGCGCCGTGCGGCTGGACATCTGTCCGCTGCACGGCGCACTTGCGTTCCACGTTCTATCTGGGGAACAGCCGTGATTCAAAATGCACCCGAACAGCCCGCCGCCGACATTCGTGATCCCATGTCGCGGCACGCCTTTCTCTCGTCGCACCGGGCACTCGCCGTCTGCACACGCGAGTTTTCGCGACTGGCTGATGAACTGATTGGTGCCGCGAAGGTGTTTGCTCGCGAGCAGGACCTTGACGTGCCAACCGTGCGCAAGTCGCCGGACCGTTGCATTGTGCAGCTGGGTCCTGTGGCACTCACGGTAGCCTGGTTGCGCAACGGGAGTGATTCACCGGCCGCCGGTGAACTGCTGGCTATCGTGTGGCGTGGCATCATCGCCCCGCGCGGTGACCATTTGCCTGAGCGCCTGAGTGCGCGTCACGTGCCACCGGTGCCCGTACAGGTGTGGGAAGAGACGCTGGTGCCGAGTGCGACCAGTGAGGCCTCGTGGCATTGGCACCCGGTTGATCTGACGCGTGAGGGCTACGCGTCACCCGAGTTGGCTGCACGCTGCCTTGACCAGCTGCGCGTTGCGCTCGACGGGATGCCGCGCGTCGACGAGGTCGAGTAAACCCCAACCCGCGCCACGCCGCCGCCCCATGTCGCTGACACCATTTACCCGGCTGTTGCTGGCGGCGGCCAGCGCGGTAGTTGTATTGGCCGGCATTCGTTCGGCCGCGCCGGTTGTTAATCCGGTACTCATTGCCCTGCTCATCACCATCGCGTGGAGTCCGGGCTCACTGTGGTTGCGCAAGCGCGGGTGGCCACCGGTAGTCGCCGCGCTCACCGGCATTGTGCTCGGCGTGGCAGCGGTGGCGCTCATTGGTCTGCTGGTGTGGTCATCACTCGCCCAGCTGCAGGAGAAGCTGCCGGAGTATCAGGAGCGCGTTTCGGCGCTGCGCGATTCCGTGACCGCGTTACTTGAGCGACTGCCCTTTGATTCCTC
>JBBSPO010000108.1:0-11608 GCA_038258695.1 Gemmatimonadales bacterium
AAAATCGATCAGTCGCAGATCCCGGAAATCATCATCATGCAGGACTGGTTGCGCCGGAACGAGCAGTTCGCGCCAGACACCTCCTCATGGCGCGGAATGCAAATGGTGGGCATGCTCACGCCCGCGCAGCTCAAGGAGCTGGATGCGGCCCGGGGTGTCGACTTTGATCGTGCGTACCTGAGCATGATGATCATGCACCACGCCGGTGCGATCAAGATGGTGAACGACCTCTTTGCGTCTCCGCTCGCGGGACAGGAAGTTGACGTCTCGGTGTTCGCCAACGAAGTCATGACGTCGCAAACCGGAGAGATTGGCATCATGCAACGCCTGCTCACCCAGCTACCGCCAAAGTAGCGCGCTGCCTTTCGCGTCCCTGCAGTTCCCTCCACTACAACCACCGGAGTTTGATACAATGCGTGTCGCTCGTGGCTTAATGATTCTCCTCGCGACGGTGCTCGTACCGACCCTGACGTCGGCGCAGACCTATCCGAGCAAAACCGATCCTCGCAGCACGCTTAAGCCGGGTCGGTTCGACGCCGAAACCGCGGCGCTGAACATGCGTCTCGTGTCGTTCTCCAAAAAGCCGGCGGAGTTTGACACCGCACGCGGACTGACGTTCGTCAACTCCGACATGGCGTTCGGCACCAACTATGTGTACCAGGCGAACTTTGCCGGCTTCCAGATCTGGGACATCACCGATCCCGCCAAGCCGGTGCTTGCCTCGGTCGTGCAATGCACCACCTCACAGGGCGACCCGTCGATTGTTGGGAACCTGCTCTTCTTGTCTGCGGAGGGGGCCGGAAACCGCAATGATTGTGGGTCGCAGGGCGTGCAGGATCCCAAGGACCACATGGCAGGTGTGCGCATCTTTGACGTTTCGGACCGGACGGCGCCCAAGCTCGTGAAAAACGTGCAGACCTGCAAAGGCTCGCACACGCACACGCTTGTGCCCAGCCCGAGCGATCCGAACGTGCTCTACATCTACGTCTCCGGACAATCGGCGGCTCGGCCTGAGACAGAGCTCGCCGGCTGCAAGAATGGCACTGATCCGGCCGACCCCACGAACTCGCTGTATCAGCTCGACATCATCAAGGTGGAGCTCGACAAGCCGGAGAATGCGCGGGTGATTCCGGGCGCGCGCATTTTCACGGGGCTGGATGCGGGCGGCGAGTGCAAGCAGTTTTGCGCGCCCGTTAGCCCCCGTCGTGCGGCGGCCGCAGCGGCAGCGGCAGCAGCTGCCCCCGCTGCTGAGCAGGAAATCGCAACTGGACCGCGCAACTGCCATGACGTGACCTCGTACCCGTCGCGCAACCTGCTCCTGGCCTCGTGCTCGACGCACTCCATTCTCGTGGACATCTCGGATCCCGAGCATCCGGTGCGCATTAACGCCATCGTCGACACGAACAATTTTCAGGGTCGACACACGGCCGCGTTCAGCAACGACGGCAAGAAGCTGATTCAGACTGACGAGTGGGGCGGCGGCACGGGTCCGATGTGCCAGGAGTCCAGCATGATTGAGCTGGGCGGCAACACGATCATCACCCTCGATGCGCAGAACAGGCAGACGCAGCGCGCGTACTTCAAGCTGCCGGCGGCGCAGGCGGCAGAAGAGAACTGCGTGTCGCACAACGGTGGCATCATTCCCGTACCGGGACGTGATTTGTACGTGCAGGCCTGGTATCAGGGTGGCGTGGACGTGATGGACTTCACCGACGCGGACAAGGCATTCGAGATCGCATACTTCGATCGCGGATCGATCACTCCGCCGGCCCTGGTGGACGTGCCGGCGGCGCGGGCCGCCGCGGCGGCGGCTGAAGCACGGGGCGTGCGCGGCGGTGGAAACACCATTGGCGGCTCATGGGGCGCGTACTACTGGAACGGCTACATCTACTCGTCCGAACTCGACCGTGGCATGGACATTTATGAGCTCACGCCCAGCGCGCAGTTGACGGCCAACGAGATCGCCGCGGCAAAGTTGGTCACGTTCACAGACTACAACCCGCAGAGTCAGCCAGAGATGACCTGGCCCGCGGCGTTTGTGGTGGTGCGGTCGTATCTCGACCAGTTGGTGCGTGGGAGTGGCCTTGCTTCCAATCGGACATCTGCGATTTCCGAAGCACTCACTGCGGCGGAGGCGAAGTCCGGTGCAGCGCGCGCGACAGCGCTCGATGCACTCGCTGCGCAGGTCGATGGAGACGTGAGTGGTGCCAAGGATGGTGCCCGGGTGCGCACGATGGCCGCTGAGATCCGGCGGCTGGCGGCGGCGTCGAAGTAGCGGGGGCACGCGGACGCCATTCTTTTACGCAGCCCGCGTTCTGCCTAAAAGAATGGCGCGCACTGCGCGCGAACTCCTGTGGGTGACGCCCGCTTTCGGGGTGTTCGCCAAGTTGATCGACGTGATGGAAGGCTCGGCGCACTAACGCCGACGCGGCAGGTGGACTCGCTACCGCAATGGAATCCGCGGTTGCATCGAGGTCTGACAAAGCCGGTTCAGTCCAGACTACTTCAACCATCGGGCAAGCCGAGTCTTCGCCTCATCGTTGGACACCACGCGACCGTCAGCGAGGGCCATCTCACCGCGCGCAAATCCTTCCAGGATAGCCATGCGATCCTGCTGCCGCTGATACGACTCTACATCGATCAAATACGCGCTGGGCAGCCCATGCTGCGTGCTTAGGATTGGCTCCTTGTCACGCTCGAGTGCGGCCAGCAACTCGGTCGCCTGACGCTTCAGTGTGGTCATGAGTTCTGCTCTCATGTAGTGACACTAAAGTATTACTGTCGCACGGCGTATGTTGACCAAGAACGTAGTTGCCGTGTGCCCCTGCTACGTGGCCCTACCGATGGCCTCTGCAGCGATCGCCAGCGCCACGAGCTTCCGAAGACGCCCGTCTGCAGCGTGCATCGTTTAGGCGGCGCCATGCGAACGCCTGGGGTGTCAGGCGGGACGCGGCTGCTCCGTCGCGCACGCGCTGGTTCCGGCCATACTGCTGTACGCAGACACGCAGTGTCGGCGTACAGTAGTGTGCAGCTGCCAGCGCCAGACGTTTACACGGACACCGTTTCGTAGCTTACGCGTTCGTCGTCCGACGACGCCCTGCGACGAAGAGACCCGCCAGACCAGCGACCAAGAGGACGTATGTCGATGGTTCAGGAACGGCCGACGACTCGAGTTCAAAATCGTAAGTGGTGACCGAGCCACCCTTGAAACCGATCTTCACATCGTCCGCGAATCCCTCGAAGTTACCGACCCAGCCACTGCCGGTACCAATGCTGATGGCATAGAGGAAGGCCTGATCCGAAAATCCCCAGTTTCCGGCCTGATTCAGACAGTTCCCGTACAACACTGGGCAGGTAGAGGCGTTGGCGTCATTCAATGCGGCGTTGGTGTACCAATTTCCCGTGAGCAGGTTCTGGTCATCAATCCAGTTTCCCGTGGGCGCCACGTTGTTGCCACCCGAGAACTGGTAGTCGTACTCCCAGATGATTTCGCGGAACGTGATGGGTGTTGGCGCACCTAGGTCAGCAACGATCATGCGAAATACCGGCGTATGCCACCCGCTGGTGGGCGAGCTCTGCGCGGTCCGGAACCAGTCAAAGCTCAGCGTGGAGAGCTGGTTGAGGAGCCCGAAGCCGCCTGGCGTCAGTTTCGCAGTCGCGAAGCGAGTGCGGTCGTCACTTGAGTTGCCAGTGAACTGGAGCGAGCCGGTGCCAAGGCCTCGCGGGTTCACGGCGGTGATGCCAACAGTCGCGTCACCTGCCAAACTGTTCGGAGCCCATCCTTGCAGATCGCCTGGAGTAACGACGATAGTCTGGGCACTTGCAGTCACGGCAGTCGTGGCGGCCATCACTGCGGCAAACAGAAACTTCTTCATGCTGAATCCTTGGGAAGTGGGAGTTGAGCATGCTTCAGGTGCAAACGCCCCGCGGATCAACGACAGTGCTGATCGACACGCTCGCGATACGCGTCTGGCAAGATATAGGCCACAGAGGGAAGCCGGTTGCGAGTGTGCCGAGCGCGACAGTGTTGCGACTGGTCGGGTCTCCCGCATGTGATGTGACTGCACCATGTCGCCGACAGTTCGACATTTTGTGTTGCGCGCGCGGGACACAAACTGCGGACATGCGGCCTCGGACTTCAGAGTTCGGACCGAGAGTCTCTCCCCAAGGGGTGCGCGTTTAGCGATCACCGCGCCGCATTGTCCACCTCGCTCGCAATCGCGAGATCGAGCCCCGCAAAGAACAGGTGCCAGTGACTGGCCCCGCCAGGCAGGCCGTCGGTCACCAGCGCCGGCCTGATCCCGTACCAGTCGGTGATGCACACAGCGCGGCCGCCACATGGCAACCGCGCTGCATTTGTTCACTCACCTTGTAGCGAACGGATTAGTACCGGTACTGCTCCGTCTTGAACGGACCTTCCGGCTTCACACCGATGTAGCTCGCCTGATTCGGCGTCAACTGCGTCAGCTTCACACCGAGCTTGGCCAGGTGCAAACGCGCCACCTTCTCGTCAAGATGCTTGGGCAGTACGTACACCTTCTTCTCGTACGTTTCCGCCTTTTCGTGCAGCTCCATCTGTGCCAGCACCTGGTTGGCAAAGCTCGCACTCATCACGAATGACGGGTGACCGGTTGCACAACCAAGGTTGAGCAGGCGGCCTTCGGCGAGAATCAGAATCGACCGGCCGTTCGGCAATACGAACTCATCGTACTGCGGCTTGATGTTGATGCGACGCATGCCTTCGGTCTTCTTGAGGCCGGCCATGTCGATTTCATTGTCAAAGTGACCAATGTTGCCAATGATCGCCTTGTCCTTCATGCGCGACATGTCAGCCACCGTGATCACGTCCTTGTTGCCGGTGGCAGTGATGATGATGTCGGCTTCTTCAATGATGTCATCAAGCGTGGTCACCTGATAGCCTTCGAGCGCGGCCTGCAGTGCACAGATGGGATCGACTTCGGTAATCACTACGCGTGATCCCTGCCCCTTGAACGCCTGCGCGCAGCCTTTGCCTACGTCGCCGTAACCGCACACCACTACAATCTTGCCGGCGAGCATCACGTCCGTCGCACGATTGAGTCCGTCAATGATGCTGTGACGGCAACCGTACAAATTGTCGAACTTGGACTTGGTCACGGCGTCGTTCACGTTGATCGCGGGGAACGCCAGCGTACCGTCACGCTGCATTTCGTACAAACGGTGCACACCGGTGGTGGTCTCTTCGCTTACACCGCGAATGCCGGCCAGCATTTTGGTAAAGCGCTGCTTGTCCACCGCCTGCTGTGAGCGCAACAGATCAAGAATCACGCCCCACTCTTCGGGCTCGTTGTCAGCATCAAAGCCTGGTACTTCACCGGCCTTCTCGTACTCGGCGCCGCGGTGCACGAGCAGCGTGGCGTCACCACCGTCATCGAGAATGAGATTGGGGCCGCTGCCATCGGGCCACGTGAGCGCCTGCTCCGTGCACCACCAGTATTCCTCGAGCGTCTCGCCCTTCCACGCAAACACGGGCGTACCGTTTGGCTTGTCTACCGTGCCATTCGGTCCAACCGCAACAGCTGCTGCGGCATGATCCTGCGTGCTGAAAATGTTGCACGACACCCAGCGTACATCAGCGCCGAGTGCGGTGAGTGTTTCAATGAGCACAGCGGTTTGAACGGTCATGTGCAGTGAGCCCATGATCTTGGCGCCCTTGAGCGGCTGCTTGGCACCAAACTCTTCGCGCAGTGCCATGAGTCCCGGCATTTCCACTTCGGCCAAGCGCATTTCCTTGCGTCCCCACTCGGCGAGTGACAGGTCGCGTACGGCAAATGGCGGGCGCGCCGCATTCGCTTCGGTGACGCCGTGCATTGTCATCACGTTGGCGGGCATGCCAGCGGGTGTTTCGGTCTTCAGAGTTGTAGCCATGCGTTGCTCCGTGGTACCGTGCGTTGTGTAGGACGCGCGGAGTGAAAATGTGCGACCATGCATGGTCGCGGTGTGTCAAACAAAGAGTGTGTGTTGTTTTGTTTTACTGCGTGTTTCGGTACGTCGCACTACTTGCCGTCGCTGTGAGAGCAAACAGCGCCGGTCCTGTGACCTGCATATCAACGGGCAACGATGTGTAGCGCACTCCATCAAAGCCCGCTTGCTCACACCACTCGTTAAGCGTGTCTTCAGAAAAACCGAGCCAGACATGGCCCATGGTTTGTCTGTAGTCGTCATGTTCGTGCGTGCGCATGTCGCACACGAGCAATCGTCCACCTGGCTTGAGCACGCGTTGCGCTTCGTGCAGCACGCGCGCGGGTTCGGCCACGTGATGCAGCACCAACATGAGGATTGCAACGTCCAGCTCGTTGTCGTCTATCGGCAAACACTCCAGCGAACCGTCGCGCACATCAACATTCGAAAACGCCGAGTTGCGCGCGCGCCGAGTTGAGCATGGCGGGCGACGCGTCCACGGCGATGACTTCATGAACCATTGGTGCGAGCGCGGCTGATAGCACGCCCGTACCGCACCCGAGATCGCCGACGGTCCACGTGCAATCGAGCAGCGCCAGCGTTGCCGCGAGATCTGATCGTGCGCCAAAGAGTGCGGAGCGTGTGGCATCCCATTCGCCGGCGGCGTCGGCAAAAAACTGTTCCGAGCGTGTGCGCCGCGCCGCGATTACGGCGTCAATACGCGCCGAGTCCTGCAGCGCTGACGGTGTGACTTCGACTGAGGCGCGCACCAGTGACCAGAGATCGCGCGCGTGTTCGTCGAGCTGCGGCTCCAGTGCGTACCACCGACTGGCGCCTTCAGCTCGTGATGCTGTCCATCCAGCGTCGGCGAGCACTTTGAGGTGTCGGCTGACGGTGCTTTGCGGCAGTTGCAGCGCCAGACACAGCTCACCGACCGTGAGTTCACGGTCGTCCAGCGCAAGCAGCAGCCGGCACCGCGTGGCGTCGGCGAGTGTGGCGAGTCGGTCGTGAACGAGGGCGCGAGCAGGAGTAGTCATATCCGTTTATCCGGATATATAGATATTACATGATGTTCAGCGGTGCAAGGGCCGTCGCGGTTGGCTTGTGCGTTGGAATGATGCTGGTGGCCGAACGGTGGTGAGGCCATCCGCACATCGGGTCGCCAGTTTGCTGAATGTCTTCCACGCGACTGCTTGACCTGGTGCGCGATCGCGCCGCCGTGCGACGCTACAGTGCGCGAACGCTGAAGGCGTATCGAGGCTGGATTGTCGGCTACGTTCGGTATGGCGACTTACTGGGCATGCAGCTTCTGCTGGCCGGAGGTGTGGCGCCCGCGCGCGGGGCTGATGAGGCGCGTCGGATGTCACACGTTCCGACACTGCTTTGCCACGCACCTGCTGGAGTCAGGATACGACATTCGCACCGTGCAGGAGCTGCTCGGGCATCGGAACGTCTCCACGACGATGATCTACACCCACGTTCTCAAAAAAGGCGGACCCGGCGTTTGCAGTCCACTCGATGTTGATCCTGAGTGGGGCGACGTGTGAGTGCAGGCGTTGCTCGGCCGTGATCGCTGTTACACCGCATTATCCGCTGTATAACGCGGCGCGACCGGGTGTTGGCGACGCTGGCGAACTCAATGGCACGGTGCGACTTGGCATCGCGGGCGACGTTTCTTCGAACCATTGTTATGCTGCGTGGCACCGCGTGATAACATGTGCTGTGCAGCAATGTGCTGCGGTCTAATTGTCGTTAGACCAGTGGCGTCGGATTGTGGTAGATTCACGAAGTCTCTTCAGCCGGAACGCAGCCATGTATCTGACCCTCGAAGTCGATCGCGAAAGTGACGGTCGATTCATCGCCGAAGTCCCCGACCTTCCCGGCGTGCTCGCCTATGGCAGCACGCAGGACGAGGCCGTCGCGCGTGCCCAGGCGCTCGCGCTGCGCGTCTTGGCCGATCGACTCGAGAATGGCGAATCCGTGCCGAGTTTGTTGCCACTCGACTTTCGCGCCGCGTAGCCCGCAGCACACGAACAATGAGTGAGTGGCCGGCCATGAAGGCCCGCCGGGTCTTGGCGGCGCTGCAGCGCATCGGATGGGCCATCAGGCGCGAAGCAAGTTCACACAAAGTGCTGGCGCGTGACGGCTGGCCAGACACAGTATTTGCGTTTCACGACGGCGAGGAGATCGGCCCCCGGATGCTGGCGCGCATCGCGAAGCGAACCGGACTTCGGCCCGAAGACCTGTAGGCGCCGCGCGGCATGGTCTAACGAAACGCTGCTGCTGACAGCGCGGTGCTGTGTGCGGCAGGCGGGCGCCGCGCTGGCGGATCACGTCAGCGGGCGCTCGCGCTAGCTTTGACGCATCACGCGTCGGACGGTTTCACTCGGCCGGGCTCGGTTCCCCTTTTCGAGCGCTCGCGGTCGACGCGCCCGACGGGGTGCTATGGTTCTGGATCGGGTCGCGTACGGAGTACGATCGCATCGTCGCATAACGATGCTTGGTGCAGGCAGCCCCGGTGATCTCGAGCATCTTAAGTCGAACTCCCATGCGCATTTTCCTTTTCGCCGCAATCGTTTGCTTCGCGGGCCCACCACTGGAAGCGCAGGGATCGGCGCGCGCCAATGCAGCGACCACCTGTCCTACCCCGGGGGTTGCGAGCACAGCTGGGGCATTCCCCGACACGGTGTACGTAACGTGGGTGGTGAACGGCAAAGTGGTGTTGCGGCACCAGCGGCAAGAAGTGCGAGGGCTTCACTCGGTGGTCACGCTCGACTCCACGCCTTCGAATCTTGACCCAAGGCTCATCGAGGCAGTTTATTTCCCCATCGCAGGCTTTGCTGTTTGCAGCCATCAGTTCGAGCGTGGCGTCGGCGATCGCACCAGGCCTTATGCAGTTTGGCGCAGCATAGCCTGGCGAGACGCTGCTGCTGACAGCGCTCAACGTTAGGTAGACGGAGGCAAGTTCATGCATACCATTGAGGAGCCCAAGTGACACCAGAGACGCCTGAGTTTTTCCAGCTACGACCGCAGGTCGAGCAGGCCTACGGCTACACCCATGCCGTCAGGATTGGGAGTAAGATCAAGATTTCCGGTGCCGTCAGCATGGACGCCGAAGGCGCACCGACCGCCGTCGGCGATCTGGAGCAGCAGATGAAGAATGCCTACGCCGACTTGGATCAGGTGCTGAAGCACTATGGCTGTACCTTCGACGACGTGATTGTTGAGGACGTCTTCACGACGGACATGGCAAAGTTTCTCGAGGTCTCGGCCTTCCGGGCGTCGATCTATACCAAGCAGTTTCCCACTGGCACATGGCTTGAGGTGAAGGGGCTTGCATTGCCGGAACTCATGATCGAGATAGAGTTAGAGGCGCACCGGCCGGCGTAGTCCTTGGTGCCCCGATGAACAGTCGGGAACATGATTGACACTTTGGTCCGGCAACATCCTGTGCACAGGCTTTAACGCTGGGTGATATAGTCGCGTTCGTCGAACGTCTCCAGCAGCGTGTGGTGAAAGTAGACCGACCAGCAGCCGTCGTCACGGTCTTCACCAGATAGTGACCCGGATGTGTCGGCACGGGCAGACGCGAGGGGTACGGTCGCGGTGACGTCCGGCAGTGCGGGGCCGGCGTCGTCTGTCCCAGTGCCTCGTGCATGCGTTCATGGGCGCCGTTCTTTGGGGTGATGACCGGCGAATCCGCTGATGCACGATGCCGAGTTGCATGCAGTACACATTCAAGAACGAGAGCCCATGAATGGCGGCCGTCGCGAAGGGCACGCCGTTATCGGTACGGATCGCGCGCGGCAAGCCATACTCACGAAACGCCCGTTCAAACACCGGCTTCGCCAGCTCGCATTTGGTCGAGCGCAGCCCGTGGCAGGTGAGCAAAAAGCGCGTCGCCAGATCGGCCATCGTCAACGGATAGCAGTACACCTGATCTCCGGTGCGGAACTGGCCCTTGAAATCCGCCGTCCACAAATCGTTGGGGGCGTCCGCGACCGCCGGCAGCACGCCAGGGTGTGTCGTGGGACGCCGCCGCCGACGACGTTGGACGAGCCTGCGGCGGACCAGCAGATCGGATGGGCTTCTCGCGCGGTGCACAACAGGTCGGTCATGGCCGTCGAGAGTTGGTGGGGACACGCGTGCGGCGCGCGACCGCGGTCGCCAAGTCCCCGCCGCCCCTCCTCCGCAGAGCGGGCGATCCAGTTGTAGCCCGTCGGCCGGCTGACGCCGTGTCGGAGGAGTGTAAACCATGCTGGCGGACTACTCTGTCAACCATGTACCCGGGCTGTACCGTCTTGGCGCCTAACGGTGCTTACTGCAGACGGGCAGCCTGGCCGGGGTCGAGCAGGATCATGGTTCATTGAACACTGTGTGTCCCACAACCATCCCGCGGCGGGCACGCGGCGAATCCAGATCGATGACGATCTTGATTGGCTGCGCTGGCGAGGTGCCGTCGGTCACATCGCTGTTGCTTTCGGTGCCGGCCTTTAAATCCATCTTTGAAGCCGACCACACCCGCCATTCCATGCCGCCATGGCTGACGCGGATTGTCTGCACCACCAGCGGTTCCTGCGGAAAAAAGCGCGCGCGTCGATAGGGGTGGAGGATGGCGGCCAGACGGAAATGGCCGCTGGCATCGGTAGTCGCCTCGTCGCGGCCCAGTACCTTGTTTTCGGGAAAATCCCATTCCCGTACGATTGTCGCACCGGCGAGCGGCTGGCCAGCTTGTATTACCTGACCCTCCAGCGCGGAGAACAATACCGCCTGATCCATTTCGGCCTCTTCTGTTGCGCAGGCGGCAGCCAGCAAAGCGATGGCAACGGCACCCGCGCGCAGAAATCGTGCGTCAAAAGCCGCCCCGATATCGGCGGCCTGGGCCCGCCGGCGTGCAAGCTGCAGCGTTGTAAACAACATGGATGTGAAGGCAACAGAATCGCAGCGCACTGTCAAGGAGGTGGACCGACGGAACCATGCACCATTCGCGCGACGCTCGACCTCACGCGGTCCGCCCGCTGCAGAAGCCAACGTTAGATGTCTGTAGCAGATGTCTGTAGCGGGCGCCGACTCGACCGCGGGATCCGCAGGCACCATTCTTACTCGTAAGACTAACCAAGGAGCCAGTATGTTCGATGCCGCGACCACGACCCTGTCCTCGAAAGGGCAGGTCGTCATCCCCGAAGCCATTCGCGAGCGACTCGGCCTGAAGACTGGCGCCCAGTTCGTGGTCGTCGCTGATCGCGACGTGGTCATTCTCAAGGTGCTGGAGCCGCCCGCCCTGTCGGAGTTCGCAGCGCTGACAGCGCAAGCACGGCGTGCGGCCAAGGCCGCTGGTCTCAAATCGGCCGACGCGTCGCGCGCGATCAAAAAGGTGCGACGCGCCAAGTGAAGGTGGTGCTGGACCCCAACGTCTTGCTGTCAGGGCTTCTCTTTGGGGGCGTGCCTGGCCGGTTTCTGACGGCGTGGAGAACGGGTACCATCCGCCTCGTCATCTCGCCGCCGATTCTGGAAGAAGAGCGACGGGTTGGGCTTGCACTCAGCTAAGGGCGTGAGCCGCTCGTTTGTACACATGACCTCTAATCCCCGCGCAGTCCGTTGTCGGTTCGCCGCGTTGCTCTTCGCAGGAACCATGCTCAGTGCCGGCGCGACACTCGCCGCGCAGGCA
>JBBSPO010000109.1:0-11604 GCA_038258695.1 Gemmatimonadales bacterium
CATTACGTTCTCACTGGTTGTGGTGCACGAGATCTGCGACAGCCATTCCACTCAGCAACGCGCCCTCCACCCGGCCTCCCACGCACCAGTCACCAGCGGCGCCGAGTCCGGACGCCGCGTCGTACAAGGCCTCGGTACTCGCGGTGCGATTGCTGTTGTGCGGATTGTTCTGCGCGATGTTGGCGGGCGCGCTGACAGGAATCGCGTAGCGCCAGCGATGCGCAACCTGCTGCGGCTTCAGCGGCGTGATCGCGTGCCCTGTGAGCTCGGCAAATCCGTCGATCATGCGTGTAGCCAGATGTTCCGGCTGGCTTTCCAGATGCGCTTCACTCCATGCAGGCGTCGCGTGCAGCACCCAGCACTCGGCGTTGCCGCGCCCAGGTTTGCTGGTGTTACGTGCTACCCACGACAGTATTTCATGATCGTTCACAAACGCGGCGTCCCACGTGACATCAATACGCTGTTCGGGCACCAGCATGGTGGCAATGCAGGGCTGCATGTGCACTGTGACGATCTGCGATGCGAGCGCAGTGGAATGCGGCTCGAGCAATGCACGCGATTGCGGCGCGGGTGCGGTGACGACCACGCGATCAAAGCCAGCCACTGCATCACCCGAGCTGTTCAGCAGTCGCCACTCATGCCCGTTGCGCTCGAGCGCCGACACCGTGATGTCGTATTGCACTGCCAGTGTACTGGCCATCTCGACCCCGAGCGCGCGCATGCCTGGGACCGCCACCCAGCGGATTTGCGAGTCGGATTTTACGCTCCACACGCCAGCGTTACGTGCGGCGATTGTCGCGGACCATGGCGCGACGAGTCCCTGCGCCGTCCACTGTTGCATGAGTGGAGCGAGTCGCTCGTCGCGCTGGGTGAAGTACTGTGCGCCGTGATCAAACTGATACTCCCCGTTCCGGCGGGTCGCCGTTCGGCCTCCGGGCGCGCGGGATTTCTCGAACACGACCACGTCGTGTCCGTTGTGCACCAGTGACCGCGCGGCCATGAGACCGGACAGCCCTGCTCCAACAACCGCAATGCGCACAGTAACTCCCAAACTGGTGTGTTTAGCGCACCACCCAATCGGCGTTGAGGTGCACCGTACCCCACGAAATGTGCAGTACGCCGCGTTGTTCCCCGGGCGTAGTAGCCGGCACGAGCGCAATGCTGAGACTCTCCACCGGTTCGGTGAGCTTGCTGGCACGAAGCGGAATGCGCGCAAAATCCTTGGAGGCATCGTAGTTCATGGCCATGACCATGGGCGCCCCCGACGTTTCCTGCTGCAGAATGAGCGTCCAACCTGAAGCTTCCGGGAGAGCGGACATGATGTAGCGTCCCTTGGGGACCTGCTTGTCACCGATCATCATGTCCACATCGGTGGTGAGCAGGGTGGCTTCGTTGGCGCCCAGACGCCACACGGTGTCCATGGGAACGAAGTTGGCGGTGAGCAGTGTGCGTCCGCGCAAATGCGGCTGCCCGTAGTTGATGGTAATGAGCGCTGGCTTGCCAGCAGCGCGCTGGGCTGCGGTATCGGCGAGTGTGAGCGCGACTTCGGCGGTGCCTCGTGTGCTGGGGGCGGCGCGATAGATAGACGACTGGGCGGCCAAGGGTGCCGCAGCAAACAGCAGCAGCGCTGCCGATGAAATCATTGTACGCATGAGACGGTGGTCCATTCGGAGTTATGAAGTAATTCGTTGGCGAAGAATGGAAACCCCGTTTGCGCGTGGCAAGGGTCCGGTGCTTCCGGCGGGCGAAAAGTGGCGCATATTCTCCCGGATGACATCTACCCCGTACTTCGTTGCAGGTCTCACGTGGGCCGCTGCCCTCGCGGGTGTACTGGGCACATCGGTACTGGGCGCGCAGCAGCCATCGCGGTTTGATGTGCTCATTGTGGGCGGTGCGGTGTTTGATGGGACCGGCGCACCAGCCCGTCGACTCGACATTGGCATTGTGGGTGATCGCATCGTGGCGATGGCTGATTCGCTGCCGCAGGCCGTCGCGATCCGTACGATTGATGCGTCGGGTCGGGTTGTGTCGCCGGGCTTTATCGATTTGCATGCGCACCTCGATCCGCTCCTGTCGCTGCCGCACATGGAGAGCGCGATGCGGCAAGGTGTCACGTTTGCACTCGGCGGTCCCGACGGTGGATCACCGCTGCCTCTGGGCGCATATCTCGATTCGGTACGCGCGGCCAACGTTGGCATCAATGTGGGATTTCAGATTGGCCACAATGACGTGCGACGTGCTGTGATGAAGATGGACGCACGCGCACCCACCGCCGGTGAACTGGCCCGCATGCGCCAGCTGGTGGCGGAGGGCATGCATGACGGCGCATTCGGGTTAAGTACGGGCTTGCTGTATCTGCCCGGCACGTATTCCACGATTGACGAAGTGGTGGCTCTGGCGCGGGTGGCGAGTGACAGCGGCGGTATTTACACGTCGCACCTGCGGAAAGAGGGTATTGGTTTGCTCGAAGGCGTAGCCGAAGCGCTGGAGATTGGCCGGCGTGCCAACGTGCCCGTGGTGCTCACACATCACAAAGCCGTTGGACAGGCGATGTGGGGCAAAAGCGTGGTCACACTGGCCATGGTGGACAGTGCACGCGCGGCGGGCACGGATGTCATGGTCGATCAGTATCCATATACCGCTACGCACACCGGCATTGGCGTGCTCATCCCGAGTTGGGCCATGGCGGGTGGCAACGCCGAGTTTCGTCGGCGTGTGAGTGTGCCGGCGCTGAAAGACAGCATCATGCAGGGTATTGTGTTCAATATTGAGAACGATCGTGGTGGTGGTGATTTGTCGCGTGTGCAGTTCTCGCGTGTGCCTTGGGACACAACACTTGAAGGGAAAACGCTGCGAGACTGGGCGGACAGACGTGCGCTGTCTCCGACACCGGAGAACGGTGCGACGCTCGTACTGGAAGCGATGATGAATGGTGGTGGCAACGCGATTTATCATGTGCTCGACGAAGCCGATGTGCGTCGCATCATGGCGCATCCGTTCACGATGATCGCGAGTGACGGCCGGCTGTCCGAGCCGGGTGTTGGTCATCCGCACCCGCGTGCGTACGGCACGTTTCCGCGCGTGCTGGGCGAGTATGTGCGCAAACAACAGGTGCTCTCGCTGTCACAGGCCATCAACAAAATGACGGGCATGCCAGCGGCACGGCTTGGACTCACTGATCGCGGTGTGTTGCGGATGGGCGCGTTTGCGGATGTCGTGGTGTTTGACGCGGCAACGGTGGTTGATCGCAGCACCTTTGTGGCGCCGCATCAGTACCCGATGGGTATTGAGACGGTTGTGGTGAACGGTCAGGTGGTGGTGGCCAATGGTACGCCCACCGGTGTGCGAGCCGGACGCGTGGTGCTCAAACCCTAGCGAGCTCGGCTTTCGGGTATCTGTTCCGGAGCCGCGTTGTTCATGCTTCTGCGGACGTCGGCGCACTGCCGAGTCTGTCACGAAACTCACGTCTGTGCGTGGCACCGCGTACTGCCCATATGAGCACGTGAAGTTCGTCCCTGCGGTGAATATCACGTCAAGCCCACGTCCATGAGTTTACAGGCACGACGTAAAGCGCGTGATATCACGCAACCATTGCGTCGCTCATTCGACCTGGAGAAGCGATGGCAGAGCTACATGTGCAGAAAAAAACGACGAACGTCTGGCCCTGGATCATTGGCGCAGTGGTCCTGGCCGCTCTTGCGTGGTTCGCCTTTGGACGCAATGACATTGACAATACGGTAACGACGTCATCAGCTGACTCTGCTTATGCCACACCGCGAACAAATACGCCGTAAGCCCGGCGGCAGCATACCGTCGGGACGGCGATCGACAAGAACCTGCATCGACGACATTCGACCATTCGAACTATCCACACATCAGCTTCACGACGATACACAGGAGACATTATGGATGACCGCATGAACACCAACCGCAACGCTTTGGGACCGACTGATCAGCACAACAACACCCTGTCAACCGCAGGCACCGCGGGACAGCTCGACAACACCACGTCGGGGCAGCTTGCGCATCTGAGCGAAATGGACGACTACGAGATCGCCGATGGCGAGCCTGATATCGTTGGCTGGGACGTGTGTGCTTCAAATGGCACAAAGATTGGCGACGTGGAAGACTTGCTCGTCGATTCAGCCACCATGCGCGTGCGCTATCTCGAAGTGAAGTTGGAAAAGGATCTGGTGCCGGACAATGATCGTCGGCATTGCCTCATTCCCATCGGTTCGGCGCGGCTTGACGATGACAAGGACAATGTGATGATCGCCATGGAAAGCGAGCGTCTGATGGCGCTGCCGCCCTACGTGCGTGGTGTGCTCTCGCGCGAGTATGAGCGGTCGGTGGTGAACGGGTTTGCGAAGCCCGATGGTCGGGTGGTGTCTACCGACAGCGATCGTGATTTCTACGACGACGATGATACGTTCAACGACCGGCGCATGTTTGAGACGCGTCGTGAGCTGGGCCGTCGCGACGACTCGTATTTGCGTCGCAGGAGCGACGGATAACTGGTCTGCCCCGGGTGTCCGCACGAATCCGGGGTTCAGAAGGCGGCACAAAGTCGGTGTTGCGGCGATATTTGTCATAACTGTCAAACTTCGCTCAACACCGCTTTGGGTTACCGATGATTCCGTTTCTCGATCTTCCGCCAATCGCTCTGGGCCCGATCACGATTCAGCCGTTCGGGCTGTCGGTGGCCGCCGCCGCACTGACTGGCCTGGCTATCGCCCAAAAGCGCTACGCCCGCTACGGACTGAATCCCGATCTCGGGGAGCGCATGTCATGGTATGCGGTCGGTGGCGGCTTTCTGGGCGCACATATGTTCGCCGTGCTGTTTTATTTTCCCGGCCAACTGATGCGCGATCCACTGCTGCTCATCAGGCTCTGGGATCACATCAGTTCGTTTGGCGGCATGATTGGTGGCGCGATTGGTTGTGCGCTGTTTCTCAAGTATCGTGCGCCTAAGTTCGACGAACGTACGCGATGGTCGTATCTGGATGCCGCCTGTGTGGCGTTTGCCGTGTCACTCATGATCGGCCGCATTGGGTGTGCCATGGTGCATGATCACCCCGGACGGGTGACGGACTTTCCGCTCGCTGTGAGCCTCGAGACACCTGCAGCGCAGGCACTTATTGCCTACGCCTACGCCGGCGCCAATGCGGCTGGTGAAACCGCGCTGCCCGCATCACTCAGCACACTTGGGTTTCACGACCTCGGCCTCTATGAGCTGCTGTACATGGCGTTGATTATGCTGCCCGTCATGTTTGTGCTCGACCGCACGCCACGCCGGCCGGGATTTTTTGTGGTGGTGTTTGCGGCGTTGTACATGCCGGTGCGTTTCGGGCTCGATTTTTTACGTGTGAGTGATGCGACGTATTTTGGTTTGACACCGGCGCAGTGGGCGGCGGCGGCAGCAATGCTCGCGTTGCCGCTGGTGTGGAAGCAAGCGACGGGCTGGCCGCCGATAGCGCGACACAGTGCGCCGTCAAATCCGGTACGCGATGCGCGGGCGCGATAGGTGATGGCGGTAACGGCGCACTGCTGCACGTGTGCTTTGGTGCCAGCGCCTGGCGAAGCTGAGCCGAGCACCGCTGTAATAACGTTGCACGCATGAAAATTGTAATCCCCGGAGGCAGCGGCCAGGTTGGTGTGCTGCTGGCGCGTGCGTGGCATGCGCGCGGACATGAAGTGGTGGTGCTGTCGCGCGGGGCGCCGCGTGGAGCTGTCGCACAGCCTTGGGGCACTGTGCAGTGGGACGCACGCTCGTTGGGTGCGTGGACCCGGGAAGTTGACGGCGCCGACGTGATCGTCAATCTCGCCGGCCGCAGTGTGAACTGCCGCTATACACCGGCCAACCGGGACGCGATCATGCAATCGCGCGTTGACTCCACGCGCGTGCTTGGGCAGGCGATTGCGGCTGCGGCGCGCCCGCCACGTGTGTGGCTGCAATCGAGCACTGCCACGATCTACGCGCACCGCTTTGATGCCGCCAACGATGAAGCGACGGGCATTCTGGGTGGTAACGAGCCCAATGCCCCGGATACCTGGCGCTTCAGCATTGATGTGGCACGCGCGTGGGAGCAGGCAGCAGAAGCGTTTAACTTGCCAGGTACGCGCGTGGTATTGCTGCGATCATCCATGATCATGAGCCCCGATCACGGTGGTGTGTTTGATACGCTGCTACGCCTCGTGCGCTTTGGGCTGGGCGGCACGTCGGGAAGTGGCCCGCAGTATGTGTCGTGGATTCATGAACACGAATTCATCGCCGCACTCGACTGGCTGATTGAGCGCGATCACATGAGCGGCGCCGTCAACATCGCAGCACCCAATCCGCTGCCCAACGCGCAGTTCATGCGCGCGCTTCGCGAGGCGTGGGGCATGCCAGTGGGTCTGCCAGCGGCGGCCTGGATGCTGGCAGTGGGCGCCGTGTTTCTGAAGACAGAAACCGAACTGGTGCTCAAGAGCCGCCGAGTAGTGCCCGGCCGTTTGACCGACGACGGCTTTAAGTTTGGCTTTGCCACCTGGCCAGAGGCCGCGCGTGAGTTGTGTGCGAGGGCGCGAGCGCGCTGAGCGACGCGAGGGAAGTGAGCAAGCTCTTCCGGCGACTGCTTGCAGCGCGTCCCGCACCCCGAACACCGTGTTACGTCACGCTTGCTTCACGAATGCAGCGTCGCGTCGAGTGTAATCGGCACCGCGGAGAGCGCCTTTGACACCGGGCAGCCCGCCTTGGCGGCGTTTGCCAGCTCGTGAAACTTCGCTTCATCGATGCCTGGTACTTTGGCGTCAAGCTTGAGCGCAATGGACTCGAACGCCCAATCGTTGCCCGTCTGCTTCATGGTGATGGTGGCTGTCACGTCGAGCTTCTCGGGGGCATGTCCAGCGCCGCTGAGCTGAAACGAGAGTGCCATGGCAAAGCAGCCCGCGTGCGCCGAGGCGATGAGCTCTTCGGGGTTGGTGCCCGCGCGTCCGTCGGCATTTTCGAAGCGCAGTTTGGTGGAATACGGCTGGGCATTGAGCACGCCGCTGGGCGTGGTGAGCGAGCCTGAGCCTTCGAGGCCTGAGCCTTGCCAGATAGCGGAACCGGTACGACGCATGTGTGAACTCCGTGAGTGTAGGGGAAGAGTGGAGAGTAGTAGCGTGAGTGTGATGGCGTCAAACGGGAGGTTACTGCCTCCATTCGGACTTCTTGCTCTGCCACACCAGCACGCACCATGCGGCAAACACCGTCGCAAGCGCAGTCGCAATGGATGCTGGCCACCCACTTGGCAGCGTTTCCAGCAAGGTCAGCATGAGCTTATCAGCAATGAAGCGACTGCCCTCATTGGGCAATGTGAACCAAAGCCACGACAAGAAAATCCCACTCAGTAACAAAACCATGACCCAGCGACCTCGGTTACTCGGTCGCAGGAACGCTTCTGCCAGCCAGAAGCCCAACACGAGTTGTAACACCAGCAGGGTGTAACCGAAGAGCACCGCGCGCGGCGAGCGTGTCATAACGCGTGGTCGGTCAGATGCCGGCAGCTCCGCGTACTGAGCCTGCGTGAACGATTCACCGTAGGTAGCCTGCGTGGCACGTGTGAATTGCCAATCTATAAATCTTGCACTACTGCTTTTGCGCGAGGTGTATGGATTGAACCGAGAAATACCAAGCGTGGTGACGGTATCTGCAGCAACTGTTTCACCCCACGGGGCGGTTATGATTGGCTGGTGCGCTGCTGTGGTGGGTTGCCAGTGCACCAGGGCCATTTCGGTAGGGCTTGCAAACCATCGGTTGGGTGTCTCATGCATGGCAGATCGCGATGAGAGACTGTACCTGTCAGGTCTGGAGCTATCACGCACTGCATCTGTAATTGCGAAGACAACGACGCACAGCAGAAGTGTAGGACCGTACCTGAGTGCGGCACGTTGACTCGCGGAGAAGGGCAGTGCCGCCAACCATTGCAAACGCGGCATCGTACTTGGGACCAGAACCATCGGATAGAAAAACAGGAAGAAGCTGTTGAAACCGTCTCCGTACGCTGTAAGTGCGACAAAGAGCGGGATAAGCAACATCGGCCCCGGTGTCGCTGTGCGAGCCAGTAACAGCAGCTCGGTCACGCGATTCTCCGGCTTGCGCACACGAGTAGTATTTGCCGGCGCGACAGAGGCAGCGTTGCTTTGATGGCTAGCCAACGGCAGTGACGCTGGTATCTGGCCCGCCAGTACAGCGTACACTGGTACCACCAAGACGCACAGGGTCGCCGCCGCAAGCCCCGTTGAAAACAGGTATAGTGGCGTGGCGCATGCTGCCGACAGCAGGACGGCACGCAGCGCAATCTCTGCGCGGAGCGAAGCGCGTGGCAGCAAACGCGGTCCGGTGTCCGTGGTGAAGTACAGCAGCATGGCGAACATGGCTGCAGCAGCCAGCAACGAAACCACTGCTGCAATCGATGGTGTTGCTGGCAGAAGGAAGTACGCCGAAACACGCCACGCGATAATCGGGACGCCGAGCACTACGCAGGCGGCTAGCCATTTGCCTTCGCGCAGTACGCGTGTGTGCAGCGGCAGCGTCTGCTCAAATACTGTTTCCGCAGCAGGAAGAAGAAACGCTACGCCAGCAGCAGTGAGCAGCAGCCAGAAACCGGCCACGGAAAACGCCGATCGCAGTGGTGCCGTACTGTCTGGCATCGCCAGGGCTGGTTCAAAAGCGGCAACCGTTGCACACAATACCGAAAGCACAGGCAGGGCAGGATTGCCAAGGTGTGCTCTGGCCAGTCGCCACCTCATGACGTGGCCTGACTTGCGCTCGCTGCAGCAGCAACACCGTCGGGTCGCAACTCCATGCGCGCGGACTGCCATTCGAGCAAGCGGCAAGCCGCGTACACGGGAAGCGTGGTGACAAGCAACGTCAGCGGCCACGAAGCGGGGAAGAGGCGAAGGCAAAAACTTACGAACGCCTCGGCAACTACCACGCCCAGCTGTACATCACGCATAATCTCCATCCAGGCGACCACCGGGATCAAAGGCGCGATGAAAAGAAGGATGGACACACTGGCAATATCCGGATCGACGTCATTCTTACGCCGATGAGATTGCAACGCAACGGGCAACCAGGTCAAAAGCAGTAACGCTGTCACCAGCGTTGAGAGCGCAAAGATCTGCCCACGGGCAAGTTGCCAGGCAGGTACCGGCCGTTCCGAAGGTGATAGCGCCTCGTACCCCGCCAGCGAAAACGCGCGCCCATACACGACCTCGGAGGCGCGCTGAAACTGCCAGTCTACAAACCGTTCGCTGCTGGCTTCGCGTGACGTGTACGGATTGAATCTTGTCATGCCGAACAACGTGAGTGTGTCTGCCCTGACGGACTCCCCCCATGGCGCCGTGATAAGCGGCTGAGAATGTTTGGGGGCTCTCGCCCATAGCACCAGTGATGTGCGTGTCGGGCTGGCGTGCCATTCCTCCGGTGTAGTTGTTTCCTGCCCGTATGGGATCACCTCATAAACGGGCGGCGGATTCAAAGTACGGATTCCAAAGCCAAGCACTAAACCAATGCAGAGTGGGACGAACGTTGGTCCGATCTCAAGCCACAGTCTTTGCCGGTGTGAAATCGGCAGCGAGACAAGCCCGCGCAACCGCTTGCGTTGCTCATCAACACTTCCAAAGACGACAAGCGATCCAAACAGCGCCATCATGTTTGGCCCACTCCACACATAGAACGCCGCAGCAGGCAAAAGGTAGATCGGATAAATCCACTTTGGAATCAGCAGTAATCGGAAAAGTTGCTTGCCAGAGACAGGTTTGAGCTTGAGAGGTGCCCTCTCAACATGGTAGCCAGTCGTACGCTGAAGCTTGTCGACTGGCGTGTTGAGCAGGAGTGACGCAGGCACGCGTCGCACCATCACGAAGTACAGCATCACACTCGAAGCGCTTAACACCGCAAGCGAGAAAACAGCCGGCAACAGATATACGACGGCGGCGCAAAACCCGGCGACCAACGCAACCTGTAGCCGCACTGCCATTGCCGTCGAACTCCGCGCGTCGTGTTTGCGCGTTGCTGGTGTGAGATATGCGATAGTCAATGCCATGGCGACAGCCGGCAGCACACTGAGCTGCCATTCAAGCGGAACCAGCGCAGGACGCTGCACCAACAGAGAGATCAGCCAGAGCAGCGCCGGAACTCCAAACAGTACAGCGGCGATGAGCAGGCGCGCCTGCAGCACCACCCGCGCGTGCACGGGAAGCGTGAGCTCAAAGCGCGTCAGATCGGGCGGTAGCGCCTTGGGCAGGAACATGTATGCCGCGCCCAGCAACGCAACGCTGCCAAACGCAGGCCATATCACGGCAAGGAGTGTGACAGGAGCGAAGAAGGTCCAGAACCCCAACCATCGCAAAGAGCCCGAAGCGAGCGCCAGAATCACGCCGCCGCCTCCAAACGCTCCCCGCCAAGCAACTCGATGAACAGTTCTTCCAGCGGGACCACACGACACTGAATGTGCGCACGGTTCTCCTCGCCGTACGCTAGCGCCAGCTGGCTTTGAACCTGCGCCGGCGTCCCCTCAAACACGGCGTGTACCTGATCCAGCAACTGCCGCACGCGCATGCAGCCCGGCAGCGCCGCCAATCGTGCATGGTCGTTGGCCAGGCGCGATGGCATCGCCGCCACACACACCTGCTCCCGCAGCGCATCCAGGTCACGGTCCACCTGAATGCGACCTTCATTGAGCAGCAACACACGTCCACCCAGACGCTCTACATCACTCATGTGATGCGATGAAAACAGCACCGAGGTGCCCTCACGATTGAGCAGCTGAATGGTGGTTTCCAGAAACTCGCGACGCGCCACGGGATCAAGTCCGCCGGCCGGTTCATCGAGCAGCAACAGCTCGGGCTTGTGGCACACCGCGCAGAGCAGCGCGACCTGTTGCGCCTGCCCCTTGCTGAGCGCGCCCACACGCTTGTTCACATCAAGCCCAAACCGCGCCACAAGATCACGCTCCAGCGCATGATCCCACTCGGCGTACAACCGGCGATGCAGCGCAATGAGCTCTGCGGCTTTCCACATGCCGGGCAACTCCTGCGTTTCGCCCACGTAGCCAATGCGTCGCTTGACCTCAACGGGATGCTTCGTTGGCGAGAGGCCGAACAGCTCCACCGAACCCTCGTGCGGAAACAGCATGCCAATGGCCAGTCGCACCATCGTGGTTTTGCCGGAACCGTTGCGCCCAAGCAGCCCCACAATCTCACCTTCACCGATGTCAAACGAAACACCGTCGAGCACGGGCACAGACTTGGTATACGAACGCTTCACGTCGCGGAATGAGAGCAGGGGCGTCATGCGGTGCGTTTGGTGGGAGGAGTGGAGCTGGAATCATCAGCGAGTGTGCGGTCGGCGGCTTTGAGCAGCTGCACAACATCGGGGAACGCGAGACCGGCGAGGTACGCCTGCGACAGGAAGCGCTGTGCCGAATCGGCGAGGGCGTCGTTTTGTGCGCGACGGGCGCGTCGGGGCAGCGAGTCGGCCACGTACGTGCCGCGTCCGCGCTGCGACACGATGTAACCGAGCTTCTCAAGCTCGTCGTACGCCTTCTTGACGGTGAGCGGGGCAATAACCAGCTGTTC
>JBBSPO010000110.1:0-11498 GCA_038258695.1 Gemmatimonadales bacterium
AAGGGCGGTGGATCGGAGAACAAGTCCAAGTTTGCCATGCTCAACCCGGGCGACAACATCGTGGATTGGGTCATGAAAACAGTCCCACAAATGGGTGCGGGTTGGTGCCCACCAGGCATGCTCGGCATTGGCATTGGCGGAACGGCTGAAAAGGCGATGCTCATGGCGAAAGAATCGCTCATGGAGCACATCGATATGGCGCAGCTCAAGGAACGCGGACCGCAAAACAAGATTGAAGAGCTGCGCATTGAACTGTGCGACAAAATCAACGCGCTGGGCATTGGCGCGCAGGGGTTGGGCGGACTGTCCACGGTGCTTGATGTGAAAGTGCTCGACTTCCCAACACACGCTGCGTCCAAGCCCGTGGCGATGATTCCGAATTGTGCGGCCACACGTCACGCGCACTTCACACTCGATGGTAGTGGTGCGGTGTCGTTGCCGGTGCCGAGTTTGTCAGATTGGCCCGATGTCACGTGGCGTCCCGATGTGAACGCCAAACACGTGGACCTTGATGCGCTTACGCCGGAAGTTGTTGCGTCGTGGAAAGCCGGTGACCGATTGTTGCTCAACGGCAAACTGCTCACTGGCCGGGACGCAGCGCACAAGCGCATTGCTGGATTGTTTGCCAACGGTGAGTCGTTGCCGGAGAGTGTAAACTTTACCAATCGCGTGATTTATTACGTGGGCCCGGTTGATCCGGTGCGTGACGAAGCAGTGGGGCCAGCTGGTCCAACGACGGCTACGCGCATGGATGGCTTTACTGAAATGATGCTTGAGAAGACGGGACTGGTTGCGATGATCGGTAAAGCAGAACGCGGTCCAACGGGTGTGGACGCGATTCGCAAACACAAGGCCGCGTATTTGATGGCGGTGGGAGGGGCGGCGTATCTCGTGTCCAAGGCTATCAGGTCGTCACGTGTGGTGGCGTTCGAAGATCTGGGAATGGAAGCCATCTACGAGTTTGACGTGCACGACATGCCGGTGACGGTGGCCGTTGATGCGCGCGGCGAGAATGTGCATGAGAGTGGGCCGCGTGAGTGGCAGGACAAGATTCGCAGTTTGCCGATACTCGCGTAACTCTTGCTGGACTGCGCGCGTCGTGATGCGCACTACGCAGCATTCAGTTCACGGCGCGCATTGTGTGATGCGACGGGTTTATCTGTCCAACGTCTCACGGAGTGCGCGCACGAACGCATGTGGCTGTTCTTCGTGCGGCCAATGCCCCGCGTCTTCAAACGACTGTAGGCGCGCATGTGGCAGCCCGTCGGGTAAAAGCAGTGGGCGAGGTGTCCAGGGCCACGCAGTGTGATCGAGCCAGGGCGGGGTGCGCATACGGGCAAGAAGGTAGTCCTTCAAACACGTGTTCGCCAATCGTGTCGGCGACTGCGTTTATGCGCCCGGATTCCCGTCCCGCAGTTTCGCCTCCCCACGCCGCCGCACCACGCCGTATAGCTGAATCCCGATGCCCAGCAAGACCGTGAGCCCGGCTGCCACCAGCGCGCCAAACAACAGTCCCACGCTGTCCCGCAGCACGGCATATGTCACAATGAGCACGAGCGCGCATGAGACCATACCTACGAGATAAAAAATCCTGGAGTAGAGATACACTCTATGAAGATGTGCTACGGGTCCACGGTGGGCCAGCCGTGCGTGGTACACGTCGTACACACGCGGCGAAATGGCGCGGCGGTTCCGGCCACTGTGCCGCCGCCCACTGGTCACTGCATGACTGGCGAGTGTACAGGCCCCAGTGAACATCCGTGAGCGTAACGGTTTCCCAGTACCGGTGCCGCCGTCCTGCTCCACTGATGTTGACTGTCGTCGGCACGTCCATGCTGCGTTGGCTGTCAGTCCACCTGCAAGCATCTGTGATACGGACCATTGACAGATCGGCGAGTGTCCCGTAACGTCGCATCTCAGTATCGTGGCTGCTGCCACGTTCCCTCCGATTTATCCCGCCGTTTCCACGCCTGTTGTACACGCGTGAGTCCCTGCCGAGCAGTAATGCATGCCGGTTACACGTACCAAGATGTGTGTATGTGCAACCGGATGGCCGTCTGCACCACCCGCAGCACCACAAGTGGTTTTGTATCGGGCGCTTGCGCTCGTTTTTGATGTGCCAGTCGTTTGCCGCACCGCTTCGGGGGTGATGCTGGCGTTGGCGTACGGGCGGTCCCGACCGGGATCGGCGAGTAAACCTGAGTTGTCATGGAGGAGGAGGAATGGGTACACCAGTGCTTTCGCGAATCATTTGTGTCCGTCGAACCCCGGTGGGGTCGCAGAGACGACACATGTCCAGGTGTTCGGGCTATGGCCTTGCAGCTGCCGCAATCCTGCTCTTCACCGGCCCCGGCCTCCAGGCACAACAAATTGGCACTGTGACTGGTCGCGTGACGGACGCGGCAACGGGTGCACCGGTCATTCAGTCGCGCGTACTCGTGGTGGGCACCTCCAACGGCACACTTACCGGAGATGACGGTTCATATACGCTGCGACAGATACCACCGGGCACCGTACGTCTGCTCGTCTCGCGTGTCGGCTACGAACAGCAGCAGGTCACAACCACTGTGACCGCCGGCTCGACAGCAGAACTGAACGTGTCCCTCAAGCAGGCCGCCTTCTCGTTGTCGGCCGTCGTGGCCACTGCCACCGGCACGCAGCGGAAGGTTGAGCTCGCGAATGCCACCGCCACGGTGAACGTGGCAGAACGTATCTCCGAACTGCCGGTGACAAACCTCAGTCAGGTGCTCACCGGTCGCGCTGCCGGCGTGTCGGTGGTGTCCACCGGCGAACCAGGAGCAGGCTCGCGGATTCGTATCCGCGGCCAGTCCTCAATCTCACTGTCTAATGAACCGGTGGTGATCATTGACGGCGTGCGCGTTGCATCCAACTCCGGCAGTTCCGGAATCGGTGTAGGTGGACAGAGCCCATCACGTCTCGACGACATCAACCCCGAGGAAATCGAGAGCATTGAAATCGTGAAGGGCCCCTCGGCGGCTACGTTGTACGGTACGGAAGCGGCCGCAGGTGTCATCAATATCACAACCAAGCGGGGTAAGTCGGGGCGCACGAACTTCAACGTGTACAGCGAGTTGGGCGTCTCGCAGGATCCACGATTCGGGGAGTATCCGACGCTGTACAACGCGTGGGGACGCAATACGGCCACCGGCGCTGCGGTGCGCTGTGAGCTGCGAGGCGTCGCGGATGGCTCGTGCACCCAGGACAGCGTGCGCAACGGCAACATCCTCAACATCGACTCGCTCTCTCCCATCGACGTCGGTCAGCGCCGCCAGTTCGGCGGACAGGTCTCCGGCGGCTCGGATCGTGTGCAGTACTTCATCTCCGGTGAGATTGAGCGCGAGGATGGCACGTACCGCATGCCATCCGGCGAGATCTCGCGGCTTCAGGCGGAGCGCGGTGTCACCAGCCTGCCGCGCAATCAGGTGCGGCCGCAGGGGCTCGAACGCAACAACCTTCGCGTTAACCTCACCACGCAGATCGCACCAACCGCCTCATTGCAGATCTCGAGCGGTTACGTCAACAGCAGTGTCCGCCGGCCGCAGAACAATGACAATGCCAACGGACTGATGGTGCAGGCACTGGGCAGCAACTGGGATCCGTCGCGTACCGACTCGCGTGGCGTGCCGATTCCCGGCATGTTCAGCTTCCCCATCGGCGACGTGTTCTCGCGTACCACCACCCAGAATCTCGATCGCTTCATCAACTCGGCAACAGCGCGATGGGAAGCCACCGAGTGGCTCAGCCTGCGCGGCACGGTTGGATATGACCTGTCCCTTCGTGACGATGTCGGCATCAACCTGTTCGATCAGGGCGTGAACAACTTCCCGCAGCGAAACGGTGATATCGACAACATCCGCACGACGATCGGCCAGGGCACGGTTGATCTTGGCGGTACCGTGTCACGCTCGCTGACCGGTTGGCTTGGCAGCAGAACGACGGTCGGCATGCAGTTCATCCGCAACGACTTCGACCAGACGATCACTTCCGGCGAAAATCTGCCGCCCGGTGCCACCACAATCAGTGCCGCGGCTATCCGCAACGCCGGTCAGGCGTTCGACTTCTCGCGCACGCTGGGCTTGTATATCGAGCAGCAGTTCTCGCTCAACAATCGTTTGTACATCACCGCCGCGATGCGCCGCGACGCAGCCAGTGCCTTCGGTTCCGAGGCGCGCTCAATCTACTACCCGAAGCTGGGCGCTTCCTGGGTTGTTTCCGAAGAAGGATTCTTCCCACAGAGTGACTGGCTGCAGTCACTGCGCCTGCGTGCGACCTATGGCGCGTCGGGACAGCTTCCCGGCACGACGGACGCGCTGCGATTCTACACGCCCAATCCAGCCACCCTTTCTGGCGGCGTTGATGCACCATCGGTGACGCTGGCGGCCCTGGGTAACAGCGACCTCAAGCCGGAATATGGAGCGGAGGTGGAAACAGGATTCGATGCGACGCTTTTCGACGGACGTACGAACCTTGTGGTGACCTATTACAACAAGACCACGCGAGACGCGCTGGTGCAGCGCGACATCGCGCCGTCCCTGGCTGGCATCCAGTCGCGCTTCGAGAATATCGGTGAAGTGGTCAACTCCGGATTCGAACTGGAGTTCACGCAGCGGCTTGTCGATCGCGACAACTTCTACGCCGAAATCCTCATCAACGGCTCCACCAATCGGAATGAAGTGATCACTCTTGGTGAAGGCGTGCGCCCCATCCTGACGGGTGCCGGCAGTCGCATCACCATGCGGCAGCAGCCTGGCTACCCGCTGTACGGTATGTGGGGTCGCACCTACACGTTCAACGACGCGAACGGTGATGGCGTGCTGGCCGCGTCGGAGATGAGCTACAGCGATACCGCGCAGTTCATCGGACCGTCGTTCCCGACCCGTGAGATTCAGATCATTCCCACCGTCGAACTCTTCAAGCGCTCACTGCGCCTGACGGCCTTGATCGACAGCAAGTCCGGCATGCTCAAGTTCAACAACACGCTGCGTCACATGTGTCAGGGCGGCGCGTCGTGCCGAGGTCGCTATGATCCAGAGGCATCACTCGAACAGCAGGCGGCCGCGATCGCGGCGCAGGCACCAAACGGTATCTTCACCGGGTTCTTCGAGGATGGTGCGTTCACCCGTCTGCGTGAGCTAGCACTTTCCTATCAAATGCCGCAGCGGTGGAGCAATGCCATTGGCGCGCAGCGGTGGTCCGTCACCCTTACGGGACGAAACCTCTTCGTGTGGACGCCGTTCAGCGGCCTCGATCCGGAGACCACACAGAGCAACACCGACAGCCGAGGCAACGAGGAGTTCTTCTCGACGCCGCCAATGCGGCAGTGGACGTTCCGCATGAACTTCAACTACTGACCACCCACCAATGCCTAGCAATCATTTCAAGAAAGCCACGCGATGGGTGTGCCTGCCGGTAGCAGCAGCAGCCACCCTCGCCGCCTGCGACATCAACTCGCAGCTCGACATCACCGACCCGGACGTGCTCAACGTCGGCGACTTCAACAGCCCCGTCGGTGCGAACCCGATCCGTCTGGGTGTGCTCGGTGACTTTACCTTCGCGTTTTCCGGCACCATTGACGGTGTCGTCGTCATGTCGGCCAACCTGTCCGACGAGGTCTACTCAACTGACACGTTCGATGGTCGCCTCTTCCCAAACCAGCGCGCGACCAACGACCAGCTCGATCAGGTGGCGACGTCATACCTCAACCTGCATCGGGCGCGCGTCGGTGCCTCCCGTGTGGTACCCATCCTGAAAGAGTTCACACCAGATGCGTCGGCCAATATTGCCGAGATGTACGCGATCCGGGGGTACGCGGAAAACTTCTTCGCCGAACTGTACTGCTCCGGAGTGCCGTTCTCGAGCGAAGTTGATTTCGGGCAGCCGCTCACCACGGAGCAGATGCTGCAGACTGCGCTCGCCAGCTTTGACTCTGCGTTGGCGATCGTGGGCACCGATGTGAAAGTCCGTTCGCTTGCTCAGGTCGGCCGTGCTCGCGTCCTGCTCAACCTCAACCGGCCGGCCGATGCCGCGGCGGCGGTTGCCGGCGTGCTCACCACCTACAAGTACGACCAGTTCCATTCGCAGGCCACAGGACGGCAGGAGAACGGCATCTGGGGCGCGCTGTCGGTCACATCGCCGCGTTATTCGCTGTATTCCAAGGAAGGGACGGTGGAGTTCTTCCGCACCCCCGCCGATCCGCGCGTTCCATGGGCGGCCACGACGCGTCGTGGCTTTAACGCCGCGCACACCAACATCAACGACCAGCGAAAGTACACGCGATCGGGAGCGGTGACGCTCGCTGATGGTGTCGAGGCGCGGCTCATCGAGCTGGAGGCGCGGCTTCGCGGCGGTACGCAGGCCGATCGGCAGGCCGTCTACGACGGGCTGAACGCGCTGCGGGGGCAGTGGCAGGAGCTCGGCTACACTACGGCGATCCCCGCTCTCGCTGGCGGTGCCGCCACCACACAGGACGCAGCGGTGACCCAGCTGTTCGAAGAGCGCGCGCTCTGGATGTGGCTCACCGGCCATCGCCTCGGTGACCTGCGCCGCCTCGTGCGGCAGTACAACCGGAATCAGGCCGATGTATTCCCGAGCGGTGCACTGCGCGCACCGCTGACGGGCAACTACGGAGACGACGTCAACTTCGTCATTCCGGTGGCGGAAACGAACAATCCCAACTTCAACGGGTGCATTGATCGCGGCGCCTGATTCACGCTGTTGACTGTAGTCACAAAAGGCCCGGACGGGAGCTCTCCTGTCCGGGCTTTGTGCTGCGCGATCTGACGGGGTAACGGATCGATAACGCGCGAATGTTGGCAGGGTCAATACGTTCGGCCACGTACAACAACTCGGCGAGCGGATGTGGTTGTCCGTCTTTCACGGGGTCATGATGTGTCCCATGTGATCCCAAACCATCTTTACCATGCGATTGAGATCGCCGCCCGGACGGCTGACAGCGAAAAGCGTCCGTTCTTATGAGCAACGTCACCACCGACAAGCGACTCACAGTTCCTTTGACTGCAGCAACGCTCGTTAGACCGCAGCGCGCACAGAGCAACTCACTTGGCGGCGATTCGCTGCCGGCTGCAGAACGGTGCGGCGAACCACGCGAAAGCCTTTAGTCGCCAGAGCGGTTCAGCGTTCTACCCGCCGACGTTCTTTCGAAATGCGTGCATCGTGGAGCAGCTGAAACCAGTCGCGGATTTGCGCGCGCGACTACGCCCATGCGTGCCAAGCCACGTGCGCCCATTCGCGCCACCGGGCGATTCGATGATCGCGTGCGCTTCTGTGGGTGACAGGCCGCGCTCCTGCTGCGCATAAAGGCTGATGAGATGCACGGCGACAGACTGGATTGCCTGCGCACCCCGCACGCCAGGATGTTGTACCGCGAATACATCGGCGGTGCGTCGGCCCCGCGATACGCGCAACTTGCGCGCCACAACCAAGACATCGTTCAGTGATTGCGTCCATGAATCCTCGAGGTACGCCGCGCGGCCTAACGACAATTAGACTGCAACGCAATACTGCACAGCGAACGTTATCACGCGGTGCCGCGCAGCGTAACAACGGTGCGAAGAAACGTCGTCGGTGGTGCTAACTCGCACCGTGACATTGAGTTCGCCAACGTCGCTAACACACGGTCAGCCGCGTTATACGGCGGATAATGCGGTGTAACATCGATCACGGCCGAGCAGCTCTTGTACCGTCCACCCGCCACCCCGAGAGGCGCGGCCCCTGGTTGCCTAATGGTATAGCCAGTGTCATCTGCCGCTCGCGACGCTCGAAGCTTTCGCCTCCCCACGTCGCCGCACCACGCCGTACAGCTGAATCCCGATGCCCAGTAACACGGTGAGCCCTGCCGCCACGAGCGCGCCAAACAACAGTCCCACGCTGTCCCGCAGCACGGCATATGTCACAATGAGCACGAGCGCGATGGTGGGCACTTCGTTCATGATGCGGAAGCGATCGCCGGTCATGACATGATCGCCGCGCGCGAGTTTGCGCACCACGCCCGACATCCAGCCGTGATAACCGGAGAGCGCCAGCAGCAACACAAGCTTCACAATAAACCAGCGCTGCGACAGCAGGCCGGTGTTGAGTCCCACCATGGTGAGTCCACCCAGCCACGTCATCAACATGGCCGGCGTGGTGATGATGCCGAGCAGGCGGTGCTGCATGATGGTGTACTGCGCGGTGAGGATATCGCGCGTGCTGTCGGTGCGCTGCTGCGCTTCGGCATGATACACGAACAGGCGCGGCAAATAAAACAAGCCGGCCATCCATGAGACCATGCCTACGAGATGAAAAATCTTGGCGTAGAGATACACGCGTGCAAGATGTGCGACGGGTGCGTGATGGACCAGCGGTGCCGGGGCCTTTTGCACCAAACGCACCGAGCACGACACCCTCAGGACGGCACGCGGTGGCGAATTTTCCCGGAAGAATGCGCTTGATGCAGTAAGCGGGATGTCGTCCGCGATCTGATCCCGCAGGCTTCCCCAAGGAGAACCAAATATGTTGCTTCCCGCTCTGGCCCTCACGCGCCGATCGATGGTCGGCCGGTCTTTTGTCGCGCTCGCTCTGGCCACCAGCCTTGCGCTTCCGGGCACGCTGCACGCGCAGGTGACAACCTTCACCGACCGTGTGGCGTTCATGGCCGCGACCGGGACGCCGACGTTCTCGGTGGATTTTGAGTCCTACGCGAGCGACGTGTGTTAGGTCACGACACCGTTGGATGTTGGGCCGTTTACAGTGCGCACCAACGATCTTTCGACGATTTGCGAGCGGGACTTCGTCGACGTTGCGCCGTTCGGCTTGTCGAGACCGACCACCTTTGGGTCTGCCACGCTATGGGTGCAGGTCAAAGGAACCAACGGCCCGGTCGACATAGTGTTCGCCAGCTCCATCACGTCCCTTTTCGGGGATTTCTATGCGGCGAGCAACAGCGGGAGTCCACTCCGTATGGCGCTGATGTTCAGCGACGGCACCACCAGTGAATTCACCGTTCCCGGGACCGGCACCTCACTGGATCCCTTCGGCTTCAGCAGCACAAAGGCGATCACCAGTCTGCAGTTCCGCAACACCATCAATGACGGCTTTGCGCTCGACCACATCATTGGCAGCGTTGCTGCCACACCACCCTCCATGAGCGTCCCCGAGCCGTCCACCTACCTAATGCTCGGCACCGGCCTGCTGCTGCTCGGCGGTATGGCGCACCGTTGGCGCCAGGTGTGAACGGCGCCATCCTCCGATAGCGGCCTCAGGCCCGACAGGATTTCTAATCGAGCATCGCGTCAAGCGCGGCGCGGTCACCGGTCAGGCGGCCCTGCTCCCACCACTGCTCGGTGGGCGTGGGCCCGTCCTGCAGGTGCGCCAGATCAATGCGTTCGGCCACATACAACAACTCGGCGAGCGGATGTGGTTGTCCGTCTTTCACCGGATCGTGATGTGTCCCGATTGCATCCACCACGTGTGACGGCATCCCCCAGGCGTGCACCAGCAGCGCGCCGAGTGGCTCGTGCAGCGCCTTGAGCATTGTGCGCACGCTCTCAGTGTCGAGCGAGATCATGCGGCGGTGCCGCACACGCAGTCGCGAGACCGCGTCAAACAGCGCGAGCTTGCCGCTGTCGTGAAGAAGCCCTGCTGAAAACGCCTCGTCGGCGTCGACACCGAACGCCGGCCAGATCGAGCGGGCGATTGAGCCCACGCGTCCCATGTGATCCCAAACCATGGTTGCCATGCGATCAAGGTCACCGCCCGGACGGCTGATCATGCCGGAAATCGTCTGCTGCGTGATCACGGCGTGCGTGACGCCCACACCAAGTCGATCAATCGCATGCGAGAGCGAGGCCACGGTGCCGCGACCCGTGCTGAAGACGGCGGAGTTGACAGTGCGAAGCATCGCCTGCGCGATGACCGGATCGGCTTCGATGAGCGCGGCCAGACGATTGCGCGGAAGATCCGGGTCCTGCACGGCGCGAAGCAACGCTTGCGCGGCGGCCGGAATCTGCTGTAGTTCATCGGTGGGCCCAACGGCGAGCAGCTCGATCAACTGCCCGACATCCTCGTGCGGATTGGGCAGCACGTGATGCAGCTGTGCGACGGATGCTTGCAGCTTTGCGCGGGCGCGATCCGCTGCGCTGCCGGTCTGCATGGCGTGTTCAGCGACGGTTGTGGCGTGACGTTGAACCGGAGTGACCGGCGCCACGTCGCTGGTTCGGACAGGCGTCAGTACCGCTGCGCCGCCCGTCGGCTGGGCCTTGAAGAATGCGCGAACCGAATTCCACATGCTGTCGCCTCCGCGAACTGGCAATGTCAATGAGCGGTCGAATGACCTTTTCCTTGATAGAGGATCGGCAGCAGGCGTCGGGACTTGAACGGTGCCGGTGGTCGGGCGGAGTCCGTCACCCGCCACGCCATCACAGAGCGCTGACTGAATTGCAGGCTGGTGCCCAGGCATGCACACTTCTCACATGATCAACCGGAAAAACCCTGCACGCCGACGTAGTGATAGCCGCATGGCAGCGGCACGCACTCTGAGCCCACTTCTGCTCGCGCTCGCCCCGCTTGCCGTTCTGCCCTCTACCGCAGTCGCACAGGGTGCAGCAGCGGCAACCCTTCCCCGCGCGACCCCCGAGGCCATGGGGATGTCGTCCGAGGCTCTCGCCCGCGCCACGGGGGTGCTCCAAGCGCACGTAGCGGCCGGCGACGTGGCCGGCGTGGTGGCGGCGGTCATGCGGGACGGACACCTCGTGTATCAGGTGGCCGTGGGCGTGCGCGACGTGGCCACGCGCGACCCCATGCCGGTGAACGCGCTCTTTCGCATGTACTCCATGACGCGCCCGATCACCTCCACCGCCATCCTCATGCTGCACGACGAGGGGCGGCACAATGTGAACGACCCGCTCAGCAAATGGCTGCCTGCGTTCGCCGGGCAGCAGGTGCTGCTCGACGCGCGAGCGACGGGACGGAGTGGCACGGAAGGTGGCGCACCAACGGTGCCGCTCTCGCGACCACGTCAGGGAGACATCACGATCGCGCAACTGCTCACACATACGTCGGGCATTGGCAGCCGGTCCGCGCCGCTCTACAGGGCACACGACGTACACCGATGGGACCGCTCACTCACCGATGTGGTCAATGGTGTGGCCGCGCTCCCGCTCTTCGAAGACCCGGGCACGCGCTTTCGTTACGGCATGCACGCCGAGGTGTTGGGGCGGGTGATCGAAGTCGCTTCGGGGCAGTCGGTGGAGACGTTTCTGCAGGAGCGCATCTTCGCGCCGCTGGGCATGCGTGACGCCGGCTTTCGCGTGTTGCCGGATCGAGCGGGGCGACTGGCCACGGTGCACCGGGCCGACACCGCGGGGCGTCTGCGCGCGCATGTTAGGGAACCGATCGACGTGACCGACGACCGGCTCCTGGTGAGCGCCGGCGTGGGGCTCGTGGCCTCGACCGAGGACTTTTTACGCTTCGGTCAGCTC
>JBBSPO010000111.1:0-11454 GCA_038258695.1 Gemmatimonadales bacterium
AGCACTTCCGATACAGAGCGATCCGGAGATCATGGGCGGCACCCCGGTGTTCGTGGGGACGCGTGTGCCGGTAGAGACATTTGTCGAGTATCTCGAGGCCGGGGATCCGCTGGATGAGTTTCTTGTGGACTTCCCGAGCGTGACGCGTGAGCAGGCCGTCGCCGTACTGGAGCTGGCGAAGGAGTTGCTGCTGGCCCGCGCCGTCGCCGTGTGAAGGTCTTGCTGAACGAGTGCGTGTCGCCGGCTTCACGACACTTGTCACCGTTGATCGGAATCTCACCTTGCAGCAGCACATTGCTGCGTCGGGAATCGCTGTCGTCGTTATGCACCGGCCAATGGTTACCGCTGTTGGCAGTGAGCGTCGTGCACGCGCAGCCCAATGCCGGGGCTACATGACTCCACTACCAGGGTGACACTACAGCGCTTGGCGGCCCTCGCGCGCTGACTGATTTACTGACTCATTAACTCACGCCATTCGCCAGGTTCAACCGGGCTCATCACGCAAGCAGGCGCCCGGCACAAGACTCGAGAGCAGCTTGCGAATCACCGCAGCCGACGGTGGCGTGACCCCGCGACCGGCCACTACGGTGAATCGGATCACCAAGACCTGGTCGTCACCAAACGGCAGGAACAGCTGCCACGCGTCTGAACCACCCTGGCCATTGGCCACGTTCCGGTTGGGTGCGTGCAGCACCTGCGCCGGCGTGCCGCCCACGGTAATTGGCGCGGTCTCCACCATGAGTTTGTTCGTTAAAATGGCCGACCGTTCCATGTTGGCCGTCGATGCCCCGCGCACGCCCACGCTGAGCACCGCGACATCCTCCGCACCGGCGCCGTAAGAAAAACGCAGGTTGCTTTCCGGGTCAACGCGCTTGGAGAGCAGCGGCACGCGGGCCCATCCGGCGGGCAGCGTATAGCGAAACGGACAATCGGCGGCAACCACTTGTGCAAACGCTGGCGAAGCGAACGCACCAAGCAGCAGCACGGAGAACGCGGCGGAAGAGCAGAGCTTGCGTGTGCGCATGGCTGTTACCGTCATTTCGCAAACTCCACTGTGTAACGTGTGCGGCGCAGAAATGCCGCATCAATGCTACCGCGCTGTGCCGTGGAGAGAATGACTACGCCGTCGTGTTGTGCAAGACGCTCCAACAAATAGCTGACCTCAATGTTTGCATAACCGTCTGTACTGTTCGCAACCTTGTCGCGCAGGCCAAACAGCGCATCGGCCTCATCAAACAGCAACACGGCACCGCGCGATGTTGCGATATCAAACATTCGCGCGAGATTCTTCTCGGTTTCTCCGATGTACTCGCTCACGAGTGCTGTAAGGTTTACGCGATAAATATCGAGCTCGAGTTCGCGCGCAATCACTTGTGCCGCCAGCAGGCGTTCGCGATCGGCACCGCCGCTGAATACAACCGTGAGCGGCGTCTCGCTCTCGGCAGCAGCCTCGCTCTCAGCACCAGTTGATGGCGGCGACTTGCTCTCACTGCGTTTCGATGTCTTGTAGTCCGAAATCACCACTTGCAGCGCTTTACGTTGCGATGCGTTGATGGCCAGGTCTTCCCACGTGGCGCGCGGATCGATGCGTGGTGCGAACTCTTCGAGCCGACGCGAAATGGGCAGATCGGTGCGCTGCTCCGCTGGCGGCATCTCACTCTCTGTGAGTTCACTGGCTGTCAGTGCCACCGTCACGACATACATGACCGACAGGCGATACTGGCTGTGGAACATTGACCACAGCGACGACATCTCGGTGAGCGATGTGGCCAGCGGTGTGATGCGCACTTGCTGTGCGCGCGGCAAACCTCTGGGCAGCGGCATGGATGCGTCGATCTGTGCAGCGGTGACAACCGGATGATCGTGCAGCACGCTGATGGTAGCGCCGAGCACGCGGTGCGTGAGATCACCCTTGTCTACATCAACGCGTCCGTAGGACGTGAGCAGGTAGTGCAGGTCGAGCGTCAGGGGAGTGTGCGCCAACTCTCCGCCTGGTGTTGGCAGCGCCGCCGCCCGCGACGCCTGATTGATGACCGCGTGACAGAGATAGATGTTGAGCGTCGGGCGATCGACGTGGGCGTTCACCTTGTCCGGTGGGACCGTGGTTACGTCAACCTGAGCAAGCGCCGCATCATGTTCTCCAATGCCGCGCGCCAGCAGCTGTCGCAGCGTGGCCGTGGCCGTTGCGATCAGTCGTGAATCATGCACTGCTACTCCCGGGTGTCTTCCGCATCCATATCAACGTGCAACCTATGGGTGCAGAGTGATACCGAGCGGCGATCCTCGCAAGGCACCGGAAGAGTTTGGTATGTGACCGCGTCGCCAAGCGGACCCGTCATGCGTCACGCTTGCGCACTTACTCCACCAGTCGGAAAATAGAGCATGACTTTGCTCCGTCACCCCCTCACCACGTTGCTGTGCGCCGCCCTGCTGGTCGGCTGTGCCGAATCCACGCCACGCGCGACCGCGTCGGACATTGTCGCACGAGGCGATACGGCGGTCGTTGAGCTGGAGACCAGCTGCGCTGACTGCACGCTGCGCCTTGTTGACTCGCTGCAGCTGGGTACGCCGGCCGACTCGGTGATCCCGCTGCGCGAGCCCAACCTGCTGCGCGATTCACGCGGTAATCATTACCTGACGTTCCACGGCTGGGGCAGCCAGCTCATTATGCAGTACGACAGCAGCGGTGAGTTCAAAAGGCGGGTTGGCGTGACCGGTCGTGGCCCGGGCGAGTACGTCATGACGAGCACCGCACACATCGGCGTAGACGACTCCCTGTATGTCTTCACATGGGATCGAGTTCTGCTGGTGTATTCGGCGGCTGGTGATTTTGTGCGCAGCGTGAACGTGAAGGAGCTGGTACCGGTAACGGCCAGCGTGACCACCCCCATACAGTTTCTCGCGCTGCGTCCGAATCGTTTGGCCCCGGACCCGCCGCCGGTGTATGTCATGCAACTCAACGCACTCGGCGAACTAAAGGACAGCGTTGCGATTTTCTCGCCGATTGATCGCAGCATGTGGACCGAGCGGCAGGTTGAGGGCAAAACCGTGCGAGCCCAACCACGTGTTTCGGCTGCAATCACCACCACGCCACAGGGCGGCTTCTGGACGCTGAACAAGAAGAGCTATCGCCTCGAGTGGCATGACTCGCTGGGCACGCCGCGCAAACTGTTGGGTGTGCGCACCACTGAGCAGCCAGATCCGCTCATGACCGAGGCTCACTTTGACGCCGCGGCAGAGAAGCAAGGCAAGCAAACTGCACCCGGTGCGATGGTACGCCGGGTGGTTGTATCGGCGGAAGAAGCAAACGCCCGGCTGAAACTCGACCAGTGGCTGGATATCGATAGCGCCGGCCTGCTCTGGGTCACCCGCCACGTGCCGGCACCGTCGTACGACACGATTTCGCTCCAGACGGAATATCGCGCGAAGTATGAAGCGCCCAGTGAAGGCACGATTCCACTCTCAGTGGAAGACCGTCGCGCGCACAGTGTCGTTGACGTCATCGATCCGGAAACGGGCACGCGACTCGCGCAGTTGGAACTGCCTTTTCGCGCGGTGCGCGTGCGCGCCGGTGTGGTGGGACGACTGACGGAAGATCAAGACGGTTTCATCATCACGCGCATGTACACGCTGGCGCTGACCCGTGGGGCTCGGGTTGCGCCGTAGAGGCTTCAAAACCGCTCACCTTTGGCTTCGCGCAGCTTGCTTCCCGTTGGTCGGATGCGATTCCACATGGACCAGAAGTACACGGCCAGTCCCACGATCTGCCCCAGGCCGCCAATGAGCGCCAGCCACTGGAACCAACGTGTTTGACCGTAAGCACGTCCCAGCTCCCCCACGATCCGAGCCGAGGTGGCCGCAACCAGAATCCAATAGGACGCCGCGATCCGTCCGGGCGTGTAGCGCGGGTCATCCTGCGCCGGCCGAGGAAAGAGCCAGAGCGCGACGCCCAGAATAAGGAACATCACGAACCCGACCAGCAGCGTATGAATGTGCACTGACTTCATGTGCGGGTTCGGCCACACGTTGAACACGTCCCGCTGCACCTGCATCCACGCGCCGATCGTGAGGCCGAGGAACAGGAACCCGATCCCGGTCTTGATGAATCGACGGACGAGGGAATACATCGTATCCTCCAGCCCAGGTGGACGGGCCATTGTGCAGTGGACCGAGGCGGTCACCCGTCGGTGGTCTTCGCGTACGGCAAGGCAATCCCAAGTCCTCGGGAATGCGTATGGCCGATCGCGATCTTACCACGAGATATAATCCAGGCATCACGCCATCAGATGCCATTCCCCCGTGCCGCGACGATAGATCTGTCCGTCAGCTGGATCAATGCGGAACAGGTGCAGCCAGCCGTTCTCTACGAGGTTCCGGACCACGGCATGCTTGCCGATGATGTCATTGATTGCCGACTCCGGCGCTTCGGCGAACACCGACAGGCGCAGCGGTTCGTGCATCCATTCGGCGCCATCGTGCACCGACTGCAGCGCCAATCCGATGCGCAGGTCACCGCCGGCGCCTTCAAACACGCCTACGTGCCCGCCCGCCACGTTGTGCAACACTTTGTCGCCACTGCCAAAGCGCTCCGGATCGACGGTGGAGCCGTGGTACTGCAGGTTGATCCAGTTCGTCACCACCATGGGCGCGGTGAGGATGAGCTCAAGCACCCCGAAGCCGGCGTCCTGCTCCCAGCGATACTCGTGCAAAAACGAACGCCCGTCGAGCATGATGTTGCGTGTCCGCTCGCGCGGCGCAATCACAAACGCCGCGTTGCGCGCGAGCGCCCACTCGGGGCGTACCTCCGACCAATCGGACGCGCGCCGACGCAGCTCCCGTAACAGCCGATCGTCCGGCGCACCCTCGACCGACAGCCCGAGGCGTGGTGCCCGCTCGCGTCGTGCGCGCGCGCCCGCCTGAGTGAGCGCCAGCTGGAACGCCGAGATGTCTGCGCGGTGCGATTCCGGAGCCGACGTCAGGTCAAACAGCGTGACTTCGTCGGTGACGGTGTCGTGCAGCCCGCCCACAAAATGCGTGGTGGACGGCACCGTAATGCCCATGCTCACCATGGCCTCGCGCACGGCCGGGTCATTGAGCAGCGCCGCCAACACACGGGCGTTCACTTCGCCGCTCTGCCCACCACAGGCGCCGCACGCGAGGCCGGCCGCCTGCGGATTGTTGCACGTGGTCGCGCCGTGCCCCACCAGCGCGACCAGCCGCGCCAGATTGGTGGTGATGCTCATGCCGCGCAGCGCGTTGGCCGCCAACGTGGCCCGTGTGGTGAGATCCGGCGCACCGCCGCCCGCAGTTGTTGCAGTGATTCGCGGGGTCAGTGTACCGCGCGTAGACGCCAACTCATCGCGCAGCGGATCGAACGATGGAACTGACGGTGCGAACGTGTTGCGCAGCAGCGAAACGGCCGCACCCAGCCCGGTGGCCTCAATGGCCGTGAACGTGGACGTGGCGGTTCTGGTAAACGCTGTCCACGCCTGCGACAACGACGCACGTTCGGCGCGACGCCCCAGCGCCTCCGACGCCTCAGCACCGGTGTCGGTGACCACGAAGGCCGGCGACAGCAGTCCGGGCAGCTGCGGACGCATGGCGCCGTCCGCTGCCTCATAGGCGATTGACAGACCAAAAAATCCGGCGAAGCCAAGGGTGTGTGCATTTGGCATCGACGCTTCGAGTGCGCGGCGTATCACCTCGGAGCGCACGTCAATGCAGAAGACCGCTTGTACCGCCGGCGTTTCTGTATTGTTCGTACGCGAACCTTTCAGCTGGGCGACCAGTGGCTCCTGATACGCCAGTTCAACGGCGCGCTGCAGCACCCAGTCCACTGCTTGCTCGCGGTGGATGGTTGTGGCGAGATCGGCCCACGTGTGGCGGGCGTTCGCCCAGCGATTGGCGAGCGTGGGCGCACCGCTAATCCGGTACAGCACCAGCTCCCAGGCAAGGCGCGCCGCCAGCAGCTGCTCGATCTGATCGTCGTCCTGGCCGCCCAAGCGTGCTTCCCAGCGCTGAAATGCGCAGGCACTGGCCCAGCCGGACACACTCAGCAGCAGCGACGTGAAGTACGCCGGCTGCAGCGCCGGCGGCACGGCGAGTTCGTCTACCGCCAGCGTGATGAGCGCTTTCGGGTCGTGCGGCAGTTGGGACACCGCTTTTCGAAACCCTTGCAGTCCCATGAGCAAATGCACGCCGGCGTCCTGCTTGGACATATCGAGCCAGAGCGAGTACAGCCCGCCGTCACGAACGGCCGGCCATGAGGCCTGGCCGTCTCCAAACCACGCGCCGCAAGCATGGCTCACGTGCTCCACGACAAAGTCTGTCCACGCGGCGTGGCGCGCCGTCTGACGTGTGTCATCGACCAGGTCGGCCACCAGTTGGCACGACTGGAGCACGGGTTCATCGCCCGACAACGCCTGGGTCACGCTCGCCAGCGGCACCGGCTGGCCCAGCATCTGGTGGGCTCGCGCGATCTGTTCGTCGGTGAACGAACCGGCCACATAGCGCGCCCGGAACCACGCCCGGGGCATGGTCAGCCGAAGGCCTCCCAGCGCCGAGAGTTCTGACGCAGCGTCTTCGATGCTACGGTCCACGTATCCCCACCAGGGATTCACGGCGATCAGGCGATCAAGCGGCCAGGCGGGCGCGATGCGTGCGCAGGCGGTGTCCACCGCTTGTTGTGTTGCACTGGCCGCTGCACTCGCGGCAGCCGTGGAAGCGGTCGGTGTAGACATGGCGGACTCGGCGTCGCTGGACGCGGCGTGCTGCAGGGTAGCTGGCATCAGGCCGCTCTTGTGTGAGTGGTGGAAGTAGTGGACCGAACCCGGGCCGTTGCTCGACGCACGTGGCGCGGTGGCCACACGAGGAATGTTGCGCGGGTGAAGAGTTCGTCAAGGTGAAATCCAGCGAACGCCCAGGAGTGCAGTGCGCGCGCGGAGGCGCCCTGCGGCCGAACGGCCACCAACACCTGCACCACAAACAGTGCGACAAAGGCGCTGAGGGTAAACACGAGCGATCCGAGCCCAGGCACGAACGGCGTGGTGGCGGGCAAGAGCGCGGCGAACGCGGCATGCCACGCAGCGTACAGCACCGACACGCCTAGCGCGGCCGCCAGCAGCTGTGCGCTCACTGTCCACGACTTTGTCAAAGGCATGCGCACAAAGAACGGTGCGAGCGCGATTGCCAGAATCCCGATCGCCACCCAGGCGCGCGGATCGGACTGCGCGTTGGGCCAGGCCACCACAGACACCAATGCCGCGAGCGCGGCGCCGCCCAGAGCACCACCAACCCAGCGTGACACCGTGGCGCGTGGCGCCGGCGGTGCGAGCACGCGCCGCGTGTGCAGTGCCACAACGCCGCCCGAGCCCAGAAACGCGTAGGCCTTGTAGCCGGAGTGTGCCACGAGATGCAACAGCGCCAACTCCCAGGCACCAAGTCCGCATTCGAGCAGCATAAAGCCCATCTGCGCAGCCGTGGACCAGGCCAGCGCCACCTTCACGCTCACGCGCGTGGTCATGACCAGCGCCGCCAGTACGGCCGTCGTCGCGCCGATGATGACCATGGCCGTCATCGCACCCGGTAACACACTGAAGAGACCCGCCAGACGGATGATCACGTAGCCACCGATGTTCACCACACCCGCGTGCAGCAGCGCCGACACGGGCGTTGGCGCTTCCATCACTTGAATGAGCCACCCATGGAACGGCAGCTGCGCCGAACGCAGCGCCACGCCGGCCACGAGCAGGAATCCGGCCACGTGCACGCCAGTGGGAATGCCCACCAGCTCCGCCGCGGCCAACCCGATAGCGCGCATGTCGTAGGTGCCAAACGCGCTGCCAATGAGGGCCACCGCTGAATAAATGGCCACATCAGCCAGTCGGCTGAGCAGGAACTTCTTGTGCGCCGCGACCTGCGATTGCGGGCGTTCGGAGAAAAACGTGAGCAGCTGGTGCAACGAAAGACTGGACGCGGTCCAGGCCAGTGCGAGCACTCGCAAATCGCCCGCCGTCACCAGTATTGAGGTGGCCGCGATGGTGGCCGTAAACCACAGCCGGTAGTGGGCGGCGGCGCTTTGGCCGTCGAGATAGCGGCGTGAATACTTGTGAATCACAACAGCAATGAACGTCACGAGCGCCAGCATCACGCCCGCCAGCGCATCAATGCGCGGGGCGGCGATAATCGCGACCAAAGGAATCAGAAAAAGCGCGGCGGTGCCGAACGCAGGTGCCATGTACACTCCAGAAGGGGAATGCATCTAAAGTAGATGCGCTATATTATTCCTCAAAATACATTATAGTTGTTCAACCATTCTGTTTAAAAGAACTATGTCCGGCATCGCGGCGCGGCTCAACTATCATCATTTGCACTATTTCTGGGCGGTGGCACGTGAGGGCAACCTCACGCGTGCTGCGCAGCGCCTGAATGTCTCGCAGTCGGCGCTGTCCACGCAGATCAGGCAGCTGGAGACGCAACTGGGGCAGGCGCTGTTCGAACGGCGTGGGCGCACGTTGCAACTCACTGAGGCGGGGCGCCTGGCGCTCGACTACGCCGACACCATCGTGGCCACGGGCAACGAACTGGTGGGTACGCTGCGCGAAGGGCGACGCGCTGAACGCCACGTGCTGCGCGTGGGCGCGGTGGCCACGCTGTCCCGCAACTTCCAGCGCGCCTTCCTCGCGCCCATCCTCGACGACCCGTCACTCTCTCTCGCGCTACAGTCGGGCTCACTCACCGAGCTGTTGTCGCGGTTGCGCGCGCATACGCTTGACGTTGTGCTCTCGAATCGTCGCGTGCCGGAGGACGCCGAACACGCCTGGCGCAGCCGTCGTATCGCGCGTCAGCAGGTCAGTCTTGTGGGCCCACCCAGGAGCACGTCGTTTCAGTTTCCGGACGACATCGCTGACGTGTCACTGCTGCTGCCGTCGCGCGATCACGAGTTCCGGACATCGTTTGACGTGCTGTGTGACGAGCGCGGCATCCGACCACAAATCATCGCCGAGGCCGACGATATGGCGATGCTGCGTGTGTTGGCGCGCGAGCTGAACGCGGTGGCGCTGGTTCCGGCGGTGGTGGTGCTTGATGAGTTGCGCGACGGGCGGTTGCAGGAATACTGCGTGGTGCCCGATCTGTTTGAGGAGTTCCACGCAATCAGCGTTGCGCGGCAGTATCAGCCGCCGTTGTTGCGCGCGCTGTTGGCTCGGCGAAGTGCGGACATGCTGCGTGGGGAGGAGTAGGGTGATGACAGTGGGTCACTCACGCCGTGCGATTGGGCGCGTGGCTGGATCTTTCAATCCCCTTCATTGGTAGAAGCGGGATTGTGCTGCAGGCGATTGGCTGCTCACACAGCGAAACATTCTCGGACATGGTCCTGCAAGGAAACTTTGTATGAAAAAAATATTTGTGTTGTCCATGATGCTGCTCGCGCTCTCGAGCGGCGCCTCGGCGCAGGAAGTCAAGTATCAGCTGTCGAGTCACATTCTGGACATCACGCAGGGCAAGCCTGCGGCGAACGTTAAGATCAGTCTGTCCAAACAAAACAACACCGGCGCGTGGACACCAGTTACGGATGCGCTGACCGATAAAAACGGTAGAATCAATAGTTTTCTCAAAGAAGAAGCCGGCGTGACCCATCGCGGCATTTACAAGTTGACCTTCTTCACCGAACCCTATTTCAAGGGGTTGGGTCAGCAGAGTTTTTATCCGTTTATTGAAGTGGTTTTCGAACTGAACGACAGCAATCATTACCACGTACCCATCACAGTGTCACCGTTCGGATATTCAACGTATCGAGGGAGTTGATCGCAACGCCTAGACTCGATTTAGCGTTGTCTGCATCCGCGCTCAGCATCCCTAATCGTTTGCGCATTTGGCGCCCCGCCACCAATTGTGGTAGCTTACATAATGTCCATCGTCGCCCAGCGCGCCACCACCAAGACTCGAGTGTCTGATTTGCGCACTCCCCTGCGGTCTCACGCAGATGGGGTGTGCTGTTTCTGGCGAACGTATGTGTTGTTCGTAGGCTAGACCGCTAACACTCCCCACCTGCCGGTGACGATACTCGTCGCCGAGAGACCGCCCCGCCTGCCTCCTGTGCACGCGGGGCGATTTGCGTTTGTGCCCCTCGCCCGTGAGCACTGGCGAGCGTTTGCTCGGCGAATCCCGCCGAATCTCTCCCCTATTTTCGTCCGGAGTCACTCTCATGAATACGCGTACCCAGCCCCCGCCCTCGCCGTTGTCGCACGTGCATCACCACCACGCGCCGGCCTCGTCCTTCGCCGCCCCGCTCAGCGAGGTGCAGTTGCGCGACCTCAAGGCCGAGTTGCGGCGCGAATACGCGCTGGCCGAACGAGAGCTTTCGTATGGTGGAAGCTCACTCGAACTCCATGAACTTCGGGAGGCGATCCAGCGCCTGAAAGCGGGCGCCTACGGCGTGTGCACCGCGTGTCATCAGCCCATTCCGTTTGCTCGTTTGCAAGTGATGCCGGCCACACAGAGGTGCGTGGGCTGTCCGCGGTAGTTCCAGGGGGTATGCGCGCGGGTGGCAAGTGTCCGTGGTGGATGGACGTCGGACACTGAGTCATGGCGGCTATTCCGATACCGCGTACATTCGGGCTGTCGATGCCGATCTCTCGGTCATCGTACTCACCAACCGCGAAGACACATCGGCAGCGCTGTCTCCCCTTTCGCTCGCTAATGTCGGTGCTGCTTCACTTTCGCATCAGGCAAACATCAATGCTCTCTGAGACTCAGGAAATTGTACAAACCGGTGTCGGACTCGGCTCCGTCATCGCCGTGGTGAGTTCCTGGGAGCGCAATCGTTCCATTCTGTGGGCCGTACTCGCAGGACTGTTCTCGTGGTTGTATGTCATTTACTTCGCGTGGACCCGGGAACCAAGCGAGTGAACATTTCAATCTCTACGCATGTCAACGCGCCTCTCGATCGTGTGTGGGAGGCGTGGACTACGCCCGCGCATATCGTGCAGTGGAACTTCGCGTCTCCCGAATGGTGCTGCCCAAGCGCCGCGATTGATCTGACTCCGGGCGGCGCATTTTCCTATCGCATGGAAGCGAAAGACGGAACGGTGGGATTTGATTTCAACGGTACGTTCACTGCAGTTGAACCGATGAAGTGCATTGAGTTCACGCTGGGTGATGAGCGAGTGGTGTCTGTGTCGTTTACAACGTCAGAAGACGGAACGGTCATCGTTGAAGAGACCTTTGATGCCGATGATGAGTATGCGGCGGAGCAACAACGACATGGTTGGCAGGCCATTCTTGATGACTTCAAGCTGCATGTTGAAGCGTTCACGCCTCGCCAGAGCGACACATGAACAGCAGAGTCTTTGTCAGCATCGCGCTGACCCTTGATGGCTATGTAGCGCCCGAGGGCATGATCATGAGCGACCCCAACCACATGAACTGGGGTGCAAAGTGGGGCGAACTGATGGC
>JBBSPO010000112.1:0-11329 GCA_038258695.1 Gemmatimonadales bacterium
AGTCACTGCCCGAAGCCGGTGGCATGAGGCGCTACGGCATACGCGCGTTTCGATTGCCGCGTGACGTGCTCGATGCCGAAATCAATGCCATTGTTGCCATGGGGATTGAGCTGCAGCTCGGTGTGGCGATTGGTAGCGATGTGCCGTTTGAAGAGTTGCTGGTGCGTCACGCCGCCGTGCTTATCACCATTGGATGTCAGCAGGGACGCAGCTTGCGCGCGCCTGGCGCTGACTTGCCGGGTGTGGTGCGCGCGGTGGACTTTCTGCGAGCAGAGAACGCACGCGAGGCAGGTGCAGCGCGACCGACTGACGACGTAGCGCATGGGCCGGTGGTGGTGATTGGTGGCGGCAGCGTCGCCTTTGATGCAGCACGCAGCGCCTGGCGTGCTGGCGCGACAACAGCCTACGATGGCCAGACGGCGCTTGATGCGGCGCGCAGCGCCAGGCGGGTGGGCGAACGTCAGGTCACCATGATTGCCGCAGAAGCGCGTGCCGCGTTGCCAGTGCCTGAAGAGGAACTGCACGAAGCGACCACAGAAGGCGTTGCGCTGCGCGACGGGTATGGTGTGGTGCAGCTGCTGGGTGACAGTCGGGTACGCGGTGTGGAGATTGCGCCCGTGCGGTCGCTGTTTGACGCCGAAGGGCGTTTCGCGCCGCAGCTTGATCTGTCACAGTCCGTGGTGGTGGAAGCACACACGGTCGTACTGGCAATCGGGCAACAGTCAAACACGGATTTTCTTGCGCACACGCCGTCGGTTGCGCGCACAGCGTGGGGCGGTGTGCAGGTGGACGACAGATTGCGTTCCACCGATCCACGCGTGTGGGCCGCCGGAGATGTAGCCACTGGACCACGCGACCTGATTGATGCCATCGCCGCTGGTCAGCGTGCGGCGGCGTCAATGGTTGCCGCCTTGGCCACCACAGCGCGTGCTGAGGGATTGGGCCTGTCTGACGACAATGGATCACAGGCTACGCCTGTCGTGGTCGAGTGGCGCCTGGCCGCACCGCGTTCGGCGTTTACGGCGCCGCCACTCCACACAGAGACACGATTCTGGAGTGGCTACGACGAGCTGCAACGTACCGCGCTGCCTGTAATTCATCCGTCAGCGCGTGACGCCACCGCCGAAGTCGAACAATCGCTGGAAACCCGGGCTGGTCGTGTGGAAGCGGCCCGGTGTTTACGCTGTGACGAGCACATGCAGTTTTCTGCTGCACGCTGCATTGCGTGCGCGCTGTGTGTTGATGTCTGTCCGCAATCCTCTCTCTCGCTCGTACCGGCCGGCCGCGATTCGCTGGCGCTGGTTTTCGATGACAGCACCTGTATTCGCTGTGGACTGTGCGTGCACCGCTGTCCCACTGATGCGCTCCACTTCACCCTTGCACCCGCGCTTCAGGCGCCCGTGCTCCCAACCCGCGCTCGGCCGCGCGAAACCGTCGAGGCCGAATGACTGAGCCACACCTGCCATCATCAAAACCTCACAGTTGGCGTTCACGTGTGCAGGAATCGGCCGTCTATCGGTCGATCGTCCGCTCGCCGGCCGCCGACTCACCGCGTGGTCGCGCCCAGCGCGCGTTTGGCAATGTGTTTCTGCACGTGTACCCGGTGCGTGTGCCGCGCGCACTGCTGCGCTTTCGCTCCACATGGCGGCTTGGCTTTATCTCGACGGTGTTGTTTACCATACTGCTCATTACCGGCGTGTATCTGATGTTTTTTTATACGCCCGCGGTGAGCATGGCCTATGGCGATATGCAGCTGTTGCGGTCACAGGTGGGCTTTGGGCAGCTCATTCGTAACGTGCACCGGTGGGGCGCGCACTTAATGGTGCTGGCGGTCGTGTTTCATTTGGTGCGCGTGTTCATTGACGGCGCCTACAAGGCACCGCGGCAGTTCAACTGGGTGATTGGCGTGGGCTTGCTGGTAGTCACGCTCGCGTATTCGTTTACCGGCTATCTGTTGCCATGGGATCAGCTGGCCTATTGGGCTGTGACGGTTGGTTCTGATCTCGTGCAGTATGCACCGGGCGTTGGCGGATGGATGCGCAACTTTCTGCTGGGTGGCAGCACGATTGGCCAGGCCGCGTTGCTGCGTTTCTACGTGATTCATGTGGCGGTGCTCACTGGTGCCTTCTTCCTGCTGATGGCCGTGCATTTGTGGCGGCTGCGCAAGGATGGACTGGCGGTGGGCGATGTTGACAAGGTGGCGCACGATGTCACAGCGCGCGCTGATGATCATGACCTGTCGCTTGTCACGTCAGAAACGTGGCTGCCTGACGGACGTCGTGTGCTCGGCGTTGTTGACACGGAACAGGGACCAGGCCACGCGCGGGTTCCTGAGGACGAAGTCTTTGCCTGGCCGCATCTGATCATTCGCCATCAGGTTGTCGCGTTGGCTGCGTGCGCGTTGGTACTGGCGCTGGGCGTAGCGTTTGAAGCGCCGCTGCGCGAACTGGCCAATCCCAACCTCACACCAGAGCCGTCCAAAGCCCCTTGGTACTTTGTGGGTTTGCAGGAGCTGTTGGCGCATTTCGATCCACTGGTTGCCGGTGTGTTGGCGCCGGGCGTATTGGTCGCGGCGCTGGTGGCACTGCCGTACATCGATCGCAATCCATCGCGTCGCCCGCAGGATCGCCGTGTGGCGCTCATTGTATTCTGGTCGTTGTTCACTGCGCTGGCCGTGTTGACGGTGATTGGCGCACTCTTCCGTGGTCCCGGCTGGGGCTTTGTGCTCCCGTGGGAACACTTGTATTTCGAACCGTGAGGCTGGTGCGCGCATGAGCCCGACACGTAGAGAGTTGCTCGAAGCGGGTTGGAAAGTTGGCAGCGGGCTGCTGGTGGCCGCTGCTGGTTGGACCACATTCGAAGCGCTCAAACCGCTTGCTGATGTGAGCGGCGGTGGTGTGCTGCCGCTGCTTCCACCCGATGCCTATCCCGAGGGTTCCGCCACCTTCGTGCGTGAAGGACGCTTTTTCGTCACGCGTGCCAAGGATGAACTGTTTGCCATCTCGCAGAAGTGTCCGCATCTGGGTTGTGCGGTACCGTTCTGTGAAGCGTCCGGACGCTTTGAATGCCCGTGCCATGGCTCGGTGTACAACGCGGCCGGTGAATGGATCAGCGGACCGGCACCGCGCGGTATGGACCGCTACCCGGTACAGATTGTTGACGGACGGGTCACGGTCAATACCATGGTCCTTGAAGAGGGTGCACCGCTTGGTTCCCGCATGTATGACACTCCTGATCGCGGCGGCAGCTGCGCGCCCGCGGATGAGGCTTGATACAGCGTGACTGCTGCTCGTCGTGAACCAAGTCCAACACCACCTGCTCTCGACACGCCGGAGCAGGCGCGCCAGCTTGATCGGTACTACCTGGTTGGGCTGCTGTGCATGCTGGTGCTCATTGTGGCGTTTCCGATTTACAAAATCGGCGAACCCGCTCGACGTGCTCACACGCTTGAGCAAATGAACATCCAAAACGTCGCGCTTGGTGAGAATATGTTCGGGCAGCACTGTGCGTCGTGTCATGGAGACGACGCGCGTGGTGGTCGCGGATTTCCTACACTCGGTGCCAAAGAGTTCCTGACGTCGGTGTCAGATCGACAGTTGCAGTGGTTGATAGGCGGCGGAATTCCTGGTTCTGCCATGACTGCATACGACATGGATCTTGGCGGACCCTTCACATCGCAGGAGATCTCGTGGCTGGTGGCGTATTTGCGCTCAATGGAGGATGGAGCGCCCAGCGTCGCGGGATGGTACCGCGGTGAGCAGGCACCGCCGCGGGTGCGTCCTGCGATGCAAGCTGCTGTTGTGCCAAAGCGTATGCCTGCTGATGGTGCGCCAGCGGCGGCAACAGGAGTTGGGCTGGATTCCTTGCGTGTCACAAGCGCAGACAGTGTATCAGGCAGTGGCTACCGCGAACTTGACCAGCTCTTTGCGTCGCGCTGTGCGGCGTGTCATGGTGCCGCGGGGGAGGGAACGGTTATTGCCGGTCGAATCCGTCCACTGTCACCCGCGCTGCTGGCCAAACCTGATTCGACTTTTGGTATCATTTCGCACGGTGTTGCCGGTACGGCGATGGCGGCCTTTGGGACAGCACACGGTGGTCAGCTCGACGAAACCACGATCCGTGCGCTGGTGTCGTGGCTTCGTCAAACGCCGTAACCGGATTATTCCACTTCGAAGTTCATCATCATGCCATGATCTTCGTGTTCAAGATTATGACAGTGCATCATGTACCGGCCGCGAAAACTGTTGAACGTTGCGACAACCGACACCCGTTCGCCGGGGAACACCAGCACCGTATCTTTCAATCCTTGTTCCCACGGGTACAGTGTACCGCGGCCACCGGTGCGATCGGTAACACGAAACTGCACGGCGTGCATGTGCACCGGGTGGGGGAACGGGCCATCGTTGACAAACACCCACCGTTCGGTGCTGCCAAAGGGAATGCGCTCGTCAATGCGATCCATTTCGAAGTCGCGGCCGTTGATCTGATGCATCATCATTGCACTGCGGAAGTGAAACGTGCGCTCCAGGGAGACGTCCGCTTCGTTCACCGGCGGTAGCACTGAGAGCCGTTGCGGAACACGAAAGTCATCGCGCACAGACTTGGTGACCACGAACTCCAGCAGATCCATTGCTCCGCCCTGCGGCACAACGCCACCACCTCCCATGCCGCCACCGCCCATGCCACCACCACCCATGCCACCACCACCCATGCCTCCTCCCATGCCGCCGCGCATGCCCTGATACGGTGGATCAAACGGCAGCGACTGCAGCATCACCCGTGTTCCTTCGGCGATGCCGGTAAAGTCGAGGAGCAGGTCAGCACGCTCTCCAGTGGCCAGGTCCATGTGCGGCAGCGTGACGGGACGTTCGAGCAGTCCACCGTCCGTCCCGATCAGGACAAGGTTGCGATTGTTCGACAGGCCAAGCCGGAATATTCTGGCGTTCGCCGCACCGAGCAGTCGCACACGATAGAACGCTGAGCTCACCTCAACACTCGGAGTACGGACTCCGTTGGCGTACGCTGCGCTGCCCAGCAGTCCCTCCATCATGTCGTGACCCATGGTCACGTTGTAGCTCACGCTGCCATCGGCGGCTGGCCGCTTGTCCTGCAACAGCACCGTCAGTTCGCGCTCACCGCCCGGCAACGCCAGTGCGTCTTCTTCGGCATCGGAGATGATGAACAGGCCTGCCATGCCGAGATGCACCTGCGCAGCGGTGCGCATGTGTGGATGCGCGTGGTACCAGTAGGTGCCGGCACGTTCATCGAGCACAAAATCGTAGTCGTATGATTGGCCCGACTCGATGGCCAGCCGCGGATGCCCATCGTCTTTTTCCGGTGGACGCAGACCATGCCAATGCAAAATGGTGGGCTCGTCGAGCTCATTGCGCAGCGTGATGGTGGCCCGCTCACCCGCTCGGGCACGGATCGTTGGTGAGACCGGGCCATCACCCACCGACATGACCGTGGACGGTACGCCGGGCGCGATGTTAGTCACGTGCGCACGCGCGGTGAGCCGCAGATTGCGTGGCGAGACCACCGGTGGCAGGTAGAGCGGGCCACCGGCTGCCAGCCGGAGCTGACCGGTTGATGACAGCGGCGAACGCAATACACCGCTAAGCGCTGGCGGTAGTTCAACAGCACCAGCCACACGAGCACTCACCACTGCGCCGCCGGCAATAGCCGCTGAACGCAAGAAACCTCGACGATCCATCAGTATCCGCCTGCGGGGCACAGCCCGCGATTAATCAAACCATACGATCCGGCTGCGTCGTCGCAGAGCCAGCTATTCCGAAGGTGGCGGAGCTGGAGGGCTGGCTTCGCCATCGTCGTGCAGCATGCGCAGCGCGGGCGTATCGAGGTCGTCAAACTGTCCGCGACCCGACGCCCACACAAACGCCCCTACCGCAGCGCCGACGACCAACAACGCCAGCGGCACCACCAGATAAAGCACACTCATCGCAACCCTCTCAGCGCAAAACACGCATCGCCACACACGCATACCGTGATACTCATGGCACCACACTTCCGTTGAGGGGCGCAGCGTTGGCCGAGGGCGTCTGCACAAATGTTCGGCCACGCCAGGACGCAATCACCACGGTGAGCGAGCTGAGCGGCATGAGCACCGCCGCAATCAGCGGTGTGAGCAGCCCGGCAATCGCCAACGACGCACCGATCACGTTGTAAGCTAACGAGAAGGCAAAATTGCGACGAATCACTGCTGCGGTGCGCTCTGCTCCTTCGATCAGTTCCTGTAGGGGCCTGAGCCCGGGCCGCGTCAGAAATACGTCGGCGTTGGCCAGACACGCTTCGGCGCCACCGTGCACGCCCACACCCACCGAAGCGGCGACAATGGCGGCCGCATCGTTCACGCCGTCACCGACCATCACCACCTCGTGACCTTCGCTGCGCAGTGACTCCACCAGCGCCAGCTTTTGCTCCGGTGACATGGCGCCGTACACATCGTGCGCAGCGAAACCAAGCGTGCGCCCCACCGATTGTGCAACGGGCACGACGTCACCCGATGCCATAACCGTGCGCCATCCACGCGCGCGCAGGGAGACAAGGGCACGCAGCGCATCGGCGCGAATGCGATCCCCGATTCCAGCCACCGCGACAATCTGGCCGTCAAGCGCAACAAGCACGGGCGTCAGTGAATGATCGAGCGCTGCAATGCCCGCTTCAACCACGGCGTTTCCGGGCGTCGCGCGGCTGCGAACAAACGCGGGTGAGCCAACAACAACCGCACGACCCAACACCGTTCCCATCAAACCGCCACCGCTGACATGCTCGGCGTTGGTCACTTCGTGCGTTGAACCCAGCGGCCACGCCCGTCGAAACCCGTCAGCGATTGGGTGCGACGAGCCTTGCTCGAGCGACAACACGAGATCCTGCACGCCTGGATCACCGATCCAATACACAAGCGCTGAGTTCCCTTCGGTCAGTGTGCCGGTCTTGTCAAGCACCAGCACACCAGGCGTGGCCAGTACTTCGAGCGAGTCGCCGCCTTTCACCAGCACACCGCCACGCGCGGCGCGTCCAACGGCCACCGTCACCGCAAGCGGGGTGGCCAGCGCCAGCGCGCACGGACAGGTGACCACTAAGAGGGCAATCACATCGTCAAGGGCCGTTGCTGATCCGTTCCACAGTTTGAACGCATACGTGAGCACCGCACCACTCAACACAACGGCCACAAACACCGCCGCCAATCGGTCAGCGGCTATCACGACAGGTGCGCGGCGCGACGCAGACGCTTCGACCTGGCTCATGAGCCGCGCCACCCGACTGCTCTCACCCGATTCAGTAACCCGCACGCGAGCGGGAGCCGACACATTCAGGGTGCCCGCGAACACGGTATCACCATGTGTCACGCGGGCCGGTCGTGATTCACCCGTGAGCAGTGCCGCGTTCACCGTCGTGTGCCCGGACAGGAGCACACCGTCGGCAGCAAACGTTTCGCCGGCGCGCACGTCGAGTATCATGCCCGGTAGCACCGCTTCCGTGGGCAGGTCGCGAAGCGAACCATCGGCGTTGGCCACGCGCGCGGTCGCCGGGGTGAGCGCGTACAACAGTTCAGCCGAATCGGTGGCCATGCGTTGGCCGCGTTGCTGCAGAAAACGGCCTACGAGCAGCGCGAACACAAGAATGGCCAGCCCGTCAAAATAAATTGGCCCCTGATCGGTGATGGTATTGATCGCACCACGCACAAATCCCGCCGCAAGCGCGATCGCAATAGGCAGGTCCATGTGCAGAGTACGCGTGCGCAATGCTGCCAGCGCACCGGTAAAGAAGACGCGACCTGGCCACACCAGCGCTGGCAGTGTGAGCCCCATGGACAGCCAGCGAAAGAATCGTGTATGCGCCGGATCCATCCAGGCGATTTCACCGCTGTACAACGCCAGCGCAAAGAGCATCACGTTGCCTGCCAGGGCACCCGCGACACCAATGCGTGTGAGCATACGACGATCTTCGCCACGACGCACCGCGTCGCGTGCCACGCCGCGAAACGGATGTGGAGGGTAGCCCAGTGTGTCGAGCGTCTTGGCGATTTCCGAAAGCGATGTTTGCGCCGCACTCCATTCAATAACCGCGCGGGAACGACGTACATCGAGTTCGGCACGTGCCACACCACTCACCAACAGTGGTACGCGCTCCACCAGCCAGACACACGACGCACAATGAATGCCCTCGAGATAAAACTCAATGCGCGACAGCCCGTCGCTGGCGGGCTTGACATGCAAGGCCGCAAACGCCGGATGATCGAACTCTTCGTAGCTGCGGCCTGTGCGCTGTACAGGCACGTCACGTCGCTCACGAAAGCTGTAGAACTGCCCGAGGCCGTGGTCGCGCAACAGTGCATACGCGGTGTGACATCCTGCACAGCAGAACTGGCGCTCGCTCCCGGCAATCACAAGGGCGGGTGGTACGGGCAGGGTGCAATGCGCGCACGCGAGTTCGCTCGCACGCTCGCTCGCAACGGTGGTGCGCTCTGGCGTGTCTGGTGCGCTGAACGTCTGTGACAGGTGTGACGTTTTTAACGTATTTAACGTATTTAACGTGTTTAACGTGCCAGACGCAGCGTCGTGCAGCGCACCGTCCCCGACGCGATCTGTCGCCACGTCGGCGTCAGAGATTGTGTCAGGGCTCATGCACGTGCTCCGGCGCTGCCGCCACCGCCGCCGCCCGGTGTACACCGTGCGCGCCAAAACGTCCACTCAACGCCAGTACGCCAAATCCGATGACGATGACGGCGCTCACCAGTGGCAAGCGGCGCTGCAGGGCGCCCGTTGCCCGCTGCATACCCGTAGCAATGGCCACCAGGGCCGGCACCGTGCCGAGCCAGAACAGCCCCATAAACGCAGCGCCACGCCACGCGGAGCCGGTACCGCCGGCCGATACCACAAATGCGTACAGCCAGCCACACGGCAGCAATCCGGTGAGCAGTCCAAGCACGCCCGCACGCGCCGCAACGCCGCGCTTGCGAAAACGTACCAGAATGCTGCCCATCAGCTCGGCCGTACGATCCGGAACGGCCCCGCGTACCAGCGATGGCAGAAAACGCACATTGAGCGTGTTGGCCAGCAGCGACATGCCCCACACCAGCAACAGCATGCCCGCCACGACGCCTGCGGCGCGCTGCACGCCGGCCAACTCTCCGGCACGATCGAGTCCAGCCCCAAGCGCTCCCGCTGCCGCACCCAACGACGCGTAGGCGAACAATCGTCCGCCGTGATACGCGACATGACCTTTGAGCAGTGGACGCGATGGCCCGGAAACTTCACCACTGCCGGCCGCGTCACCGCCGTACAAACAGGCGAAGCCCCCGCACATGGCCGCACAATGCAGGCTGCCCAGCAGACTGGCCGAAAAAATGCCCAGCGCCAGCGTCGGCGAGGCGGCGATATCCATCAATCAGGGACCGTTGTTCAAGCGCACATCAGGCTGCGTCTCGATGCGCAAGGTTTCCACAAACCGCTCGTTGTTTCGTACGGCCGCAAGGCGAAGCTCCCACATGCCCGCTCGTTGCATGGGAACCGTGGTCGAATACTCTCCGTCGGCGCGCTCAGCGAACACCAGAGACTGCACATCGTTGGCGCGCGCCACGTGCAACAGTTCGCCCGACAGTGCCGCATTGTGCACCACAACGCCACCGCGATCACGCAGCGTCAGCGTGAGCACGCTCATGCCGCTGTCTGCGGCACGCACGACGGCGGACACGTTCCAGCCCAGTGCGTCGCTGCGAGCCAGGCGTGCCTGCGTGGAGTCCCAGTCAACAGCCTTGCGATAGTAGTCGGGCTCAACCGCAAACGACGGATCTTCTCGGGTAATCACAATCACGGCAATGTTGCCCACCACGGACGCCGCAAGCAGCACCACAATACCAATTGGCCAACCCATTCCTTTTTTCATGGTCGCGCTCCGGCCGGTGCCACACCACCGGTGTCGAGCGTGGTGCGTGAGCCGCTATCATTGCGCGACGTAGCCGACGGCCCCTGCAGGCGCCACGGAATGCTGTTGCTGAATCGCGCGCCATCTTTCACGTTCACGTTCACGGCGTGCTCGCCATTCACAAACGCCTCCCGGGGCATCACCACAAAGATTGACGTCTCACGCGTTGTACCGCCGGCCACCACCAACGGGTTCTCCGGAGCGATCACTCGACCACGGCGCGCGCCGTCTACCGCGATTGTGTAGCGCGCTTCTTCGTTGCCTCGATTGGCAATTTTGATACGGATCTGATTGGCAATCTGTCCGTTGGACTCTTCCACAAATGGTGCGCCCATCCCACGCAAGACTGTTACGTCGGCTGCTTCCTTGTTGGCCATCGAGAACAACAGCGCACCAAGGGAAAGCGAAAGCGCCAGCGGATAGAGCACAACGCGCGGACGCAGCAGCTTGCGCGGTTTGCCCGCCAGCGCTTCCTGCGATGAGTAGCGAATCAGCCCGCGTGGTTTACCCACCTTGTCCATGATCGTATCGCACGCATCAATGCACTGGGTGCAATGCACGCACTCCATCTGCAACCCGTCACGAATATCAATGCCGGTGGGGCAGGTGGTCACGCAGGCCTTGCAATCAATGCAATCGCCAGCCGCGTTGGTGCTCTTTGCATTTTCATGACCGCGCGGTTCGCCCCGGTTGTAATCGTACGCAACAATGACCGACTGCTTGTCCAGCAATACCGACTGCCAACGTCCGTACGGGCAGGCAATAAGACACGTCTGTTCGCGGAAATAGGTAAAGTTGTACCAGATGGCAATCGTTGTGATGGCCATGACCATGAAACTGCGCGGGTGGTCCCACGGGGATTGTCGAACCCAAACGGCCAGCTGCTCGGTGCCCACGAAATAGGCCAGAAACGTGTGCGCCAAAAAGAGGGACAAGACGGCGTAAATCACATACTTGAGTATGCGACGCCCGCCCCAGAACTTCTTCTCGCGATCCAGCTTGCGCGAGCCGGCATAACCGCCTTCCAGCAGTCGTTCTATTGGACGGTACAGGAACTCAAGGTAGACCGTTTGCGGGCATGCCCATCCGCACCAGGCGCGGCCAAACAGTGCCGTCAGCAAAAAGATTCCAATCACGCCGCTGGCCAGCAACAACATGAACAGCAACGTGTCGGTAGGCAGAAATGTGTAGCCCATGAGCGTGAACTCGCGCTTGGGAAAGCTCATCAGGAACGCGGGCTTTCCCATGATCCGAATGTGCGGAATCGCGAAGAACACACACATGAGCACATACGCCACGACCTGGCGCCGGCGCCACCACGGACCGGGTGACACACGGGGACGAATCCAGTTTCGCGATCCGTCTTCATTGAGCGTGGGCA
>JBBSPO010000113.1:0-11204 GCA_038258695.1 Gemmatimonadales bacterium
CAATGCCAATCATCTGCGCGCCAATCCCAATGCGTCCGCCGTTGAGTGTATCAATCGCAATCTTGTAGCCTACGCCCAGTTCACCCAGCACCTGGTCGTCGGGCACAAAGCAGTTTTCAAAGTGCAATGGCGTCGTACTCGACGCGCGGATGCCGAGCTTGTCTTCTTTTTTGCCGACAGAAAATCCGGGCGCGTCGCGTGTTACGATAAATGCCGTGATGCCCTTGTAGCCTTTGTCCGGATCAATGGTGGCGAACACCAGAAAGAACTCCGCTTCACCGCCGTTGGTGATCCACGCTTTGGATCCCGTGAGATTCCAACCGCCATCAACACGTTCCGCACGTGTTGCCAACGCGAATGCGTCCGAGCCTGAACCCGGCTCGCTCAACGCGTAGGCGCCGATCATGCTGCTGGTGAGCATGGGCAGCCATTTGGCGCGTTGCGCTTCGTTGCCGTAGGCGTGCACCGGATAGTTCACCAGCGTGTTCTGTACGTCAACCTGAATGGCCGCGCTGGCGTCCACCCGACTCATCGCTTCAACGGCCAGCATGGTCATGAACAGTGACCCGTCCGCGCCACCCAGCGCTTCCGGGATTTCCACGCCCATCAGTCCCATGTCAAAGCACTGTTTGGTGATGTCCGCGTCGATCTTGCCCGCTGCTTCCATCGCGTTCACGCGCGGTCGCACAACGGTATCGGCAAAGTCATAAACCGAATCGCGAAACAGCTGCTCCTCTTCGGAGAGCATGGTCAGCGGCGGACGGACCTCGGTGGTGCTCGACATAACGGGTTCCTCGATGGCACAAGAGACGGAGCGCGCGCGGTGCGCAACGCTGATGCTTGCAAACAAACGGACAGTGCAGCGCAGCGAAAGCAGTACGCCCGCGGAGGGCAAATGATTCCCCACCGCTCGCCGAACGCAGCGAGCACCGCGGGATGACACAGCCTCCCGTCAGCAAAAACCTTACGGCCCAGGTCGGCACCGGGTTTGCACCACTACTAACGGTGTGAGGATCGCTGCCTGTCCCGTAACGGTTGCCCAAATGTCTGCAAGTTACCTAAAAACAACAACTTACACGATCGCCCGCAAATTTGCGCGGGCGTGTCGTGCCGGGGCTGTGATAGCGTGCGTGCCATTTGTGTGGACGGCGTGCAACAACAGCGACGCAACAGCGCCTCTATCTCCTGAGAGCACTGTGCCCGCCACAGAGGCGCCAGCGGCGTTCTCGCTGAGTCGGGTGGTGGGCCCAGACACAGCCCGCGCCGGCACCAAACTGGTCATTGAAGGCACGGGCTTTGGTACCGCCGCGTCAGACAATCGCATCACCATTGCCGGTGTGTCGGGACAGGTGCTGTCGGCCACGCCTACACGTCTTGAAGTGGAGCTGCCGGCCGCCGGGTTGCTGCCGTGTGTGGCCACGGGCTCTCAGCCGTTGCGCATTACGTCACGTGGACAGACGGGTGAGCTCACGGTCACGCTGTCCGTTGCGCGCCGCATCTCGCTGGCCCGCGGTGAGTCGCTCAACCTGCTGAGCGCCAACGAGAGCTGGTGCCACGAATATGTCGCGCCCGATGGTGACAACGCGCGCTACGCCATAGCGGTAATCAACACCAGCGTGGTCGCGTCGCAGCGCTCGAGCTTTCAGGTGCGTGCATCGAGCGCTAATGCTGTGGCGCCCAACAACCCGGTTGCGGGCGACATGTCAACGCACAGCTCGGTTGCGAGCGGTATGTCAACGCACAACCCGCTGGCCGTGAGTGCGTCTACGAATGCAGCACTTCCGCAGACGCAATTCGCAACGTCGCAGTCCCTGAAAGAATCGCTAACCGAGTCCCTGCACGAACACACCCAGCACAGCGCTCACCTCGCCCGCGAAACAGCGCGCGCCGCACAATACGGATCAGCCACCACCGCGTGGCGCAATGAGATTCAAACCCGCGCACGCAACACACGCAACAACGGTCGCACCGCCTACGCCGCTACCGCCCTCACCGAAGGCGCCACCGTACAGCGCAACGCGATGTTCAGTGCCTGCGAGTCGGCGCAATCCATAACTGCGCGCGCCGTTTACGTGGGCCAGCACATTGTAGTACTCGAAGACGCCACCTCGCCGCGCGCCGGCAGCATGGACGCGCAGCTGCGTGATATCGGACGCGAGTTTGATACGGTCATGTATCCGCTGCTCATTGAACAGATCGGCAACCCGCTCGCACTCAATGACATCATGCAGGGCGACGCACGCATCACCATGCTCGTCTCCCCATACGTCAACAACTCGGCGCCCGGCACCAGCGGCTATGTCACCACCTGCAACCTGTATCCGCGCAGCAACGTGCCCAACAGCAATGAAGACGAGCTGTTTTATGTGCGCACGCCACACGCCACCGAAACCATTGCCGCCTGGCAGCGCACCATGCGCTCCACCGTGTTGCACGAAGCCAAACATCTGGCCTCGTTTGCGCAGCGCATGGCAACGGGCACGCAGTTTGACGAACCATGGATGGAAGAAGCGACGGCACGCATTGCCGAAGAACTCTACGCGCGCACCTTCGACATGGGCCAGGGCAACGCACGCTCGGCGTGGAAGAGCAACACCGGTTGGAGCACCAGTGTGATGTGCGAAGTATATGAGTGCGACGGTCGTCCGCTCATGATGTGGCGACACATTTCGGTGCTGCACGATTATTTCGCCGGCGCCGACACGCTCTCACCGCTCGGCAGTGCATCAAGCAGCGACCACACGTACTACGCCAGCGGCTGGTCGCTGGTGCGCTGGGCCATTGATCACTACGCCATCAACGAATCCAGCTTCCTGCGCGATCTGGTGCGGGGAGGGGACGCGCGTGGTGTCGCGCTGCTCGAATCACGCACCGGACGTCCGGCGGCGGAGCTGCTGGCCGAATGGGCGCTGGCCAATCTGGTAGACGACTATCCGGAGTTCACTCCGGCCCGGGCTACGCTGAGCATGCCAAGCTGGAATCTGCCGGAGCTCATGGCCGGTCTGGCGGGCACGTTTGGGGCGCGCTATAGCGCGAGGCCAATCAATGTCCGCGAGATCACCGGCGAGGCACAGGTGAGCGTGGCGGAAGTGCGCGGGTTTGGGGCGGCGTACCTGGAGACGGAAGTGCGGGCGAATGCCCCCCAACTGCTGGAGCTGCGTGGTCAGGACGGCGGACGGATGGCAGGGAATCTGCGGTTGGCGGTGGTGCGGGTTAGGTGACCTGCTGAACTCAGAGTTTCACCCACTGTTGCGCCATCGCCCGACACTTAGAACAGATCGGCGTGAGTCCCGGTTCGTACAAACACGATCTCTCCACCAGCAGCGTAGTACCAAATGAGCAAGAAGTCGGGCTCAATGTGGCACTCCCAGTGCTTGCTGTACTTACCGCTCAATGTGTGAGCTTCGTACCTCGCGTCCAGCTGCTTGCCCTTGATGAGCGCTTCCAGGACGCGATCCAGATGATCGATGTCATAGCCACGCTTACGAACTGATTATCTGTCTCGCTTGAACTGGCCGGTGAAGCTCGGCGCGTACACAGCTCAGTCGTCAGCGTCGAGCTGCGCCAGTAGCGATCGCGTATTGGCGGCACGAGTCACGCGTCCCGATTCTGCGTCCTGCATTGCGGCCTGAGTGGTCGCGTTTGGCAAAGACACGTCAAACGGTAAAGCATGTCTTAGCGAGATCTGCTCATAAAACATGCCGATTGCCGTGGTCGGGGTTAGCCCCAACCTCTCGAGTACATTTTCCGCATCGTGTTTGAGTTGCGGCTCCACGCGAGCACGAACGGTCGCAGTTTTGGCCATTTGGACACTGGGTCAAATAAGATTTCGAGCAGGCTGATTCACGGAACTCCTTACAATATGTAGCCCAAATGGGCTTCGGGCAGGGGGCGGCATGGGTGGGGCGGAGGCGACTCGCTCAACCGTCGACAGGCACATCGGTACGTGTGGGTTGTAAAGTTTGAGGTGTGGGAGTTGTAAAGTATGAACTGTGGGAACTGGCAGTTTGGACGCGCGAACGGTCAGAAAACAAACGTTTGACTGCGTTAACCGTGACAGTTCACGGTGAACGGTGCGGGTTGAACAGCGCGTTTACGGTTGAGGTCAGTAGCGAAGCGAATTGCCGCAGTCGACAATGCACTTGCCTTGCCCGGGCCGCTTCCATATGCTTAGCAAGGCAAACGCATTGGAGGCAACACCATGACAGCATCTGTTCTTACCAGCAAGCTCACCAAGCGCTCACAGACGACCATTCCCAAGGCCGTCAAGAATGCCCTGCATGTTGCCGCCGGCGATGAGATCGGCTACGTGATTGAGGGTGAGTCTGTCCGGCTGGTGAATGTTGCGATGCAAGCGGAGAACGAAGATCCGATGGTTGAACAGTTCCTCGGACTCCTCGCCAAAGACATCGGTCAGGGACGTGTTCGCGCGTTTCCGCAGAGCTTGTACGATCGCATCGAGCAACTGACCGCAAGCGTTACTGTGGATCACGACGCCGACATTACAGGCGCCATCCGCATATAACGGCCGAGCACGGTGAGCAGCTCGGAGGATGATCAGAAAAAGTTACTGACGCTGCACGGATGGAGCGTGTTGGCGCATCCGATGTTCCTGGATCAAATGACCCGGCTGGCTCTGGCCGCGGCTGAAGAGATGCGCGACTCGAAACGCTCTACGCCAGGACCAAACACCAAGCTGCTCGCGCATCTGAAGGATCTTGCGTTTGATGCAATTCCGCGGGATCCAGCGAACAAGGCATTTCGCCAAGGTAAGACGCTGGGACCGAACCGAACACACTGGTTTCGCGCCAAGACGGGCAACGGTCGCTATCGATTGTTCTTTCGTTTCCATTCACCGTCGCGGGTGATTGTTCTCGCCTGGGTGAACGACAGTCAGAGCCTCCGAAGCTACGGAAGTGCGACCGACGCGTACGCAGTGTTCGGATACATGCTGGCTGAAGGAAATCCGCCAGATTCCTGGGACGATCTGGTACGCGCGGCTCGGGATGGAGGGGCCGTGGAAGGGATCAGGCGAATGTCTGCGGCTGGTGAAGCGGGGGGGTGAGGCAGCGCGTTTGACAGCGTTGACGGTGGCAGTGGACGGTTGACCGTTTGAGTGGAACAGCGCGTTTGACAGCGTTGGCAGTTGCAGTGGACGGTGGACGGTTTGGGTAGAACCGCCGTTGACGGGACGAGGCCTTGTGGATGAGCCCGCTTGAACCCCCACCGTTTACCGTGAACCCCCACCGTAAACGCCGTCAAACGCGCCGTTCAACCCACCGTTCACGGTGTACCATTCGAGCACACAGACGGTGTGAAATGTAAAGTATAGAACGTGTGTAGCGTCAAGTATGGCATGTGTGCATTGTAGAGTACTACAAGAGAGCTGCTCGCAGCTGGGCCGACCAGCTGGAAAGAGTCCCCCAAGCCCATACTTTTCGACGAATGGCAGCGGTGGCCCAACATATGGGACGATGTGCGCCGAGCAGTGGACTCCGACAACTCGCCGGCGCAGTTCCTCCTGACGGGTTCTGCCCTCCCACCAGACAACGGAGCAACAGGCCCGCACACCGGTGCCGGGCGGATTATTTCCGTGCGAATGCGTCCGCTGTCTCTCACAGAACGCGGGCTTGAACAGCCCACGGTCAGCCTGGGCGCACTGCTCACAGGTGTGTGCCAATCAGTCGCCGGCCAAACGGCACTAACGGTGCGGGACTACACTCAGGAAATCCTTCGGTCAGGATTTCCCGCGATCCGCGAGATGAGCGGGCGCGCCCAACGCGCTCAGCTGGACGCCTACCTTGAGCGGGTCGTCAATCGCGACTTCCGCGAGGCGGGCTACATCGTGCGGCGGCCGGCCGTGCTGCGGCAGTGGATGGCCGCGTACGCAGCGGTAACAGCGACCGTTGCCACCCAGGACAAAATCCGTGAGGCTGCGGTGGCCGGTGAAGGCAAGCAACGAGAGACGCAGGGCGTTCAACCTCCCGCGCGACAGACGGCCCAAGCGTACCGTGAAGTCCTCGAGAGACTGTGGTTGCTGGAACCGCTCGAAGGCTGGACACCAAGCTGGAATCATCTAGCACGAGTCTCACAGGCACCCAAGCATCATCTCGCCGATCCAGCGCTTGCAGCCCGCTTGCTCGGCGCTTCGGAACTTTCGCTGCTCAGCGGTTCCCGATCACCCTTGGCTGATGACAAGGTCCGTCCTCGCGATGGCACGCTATTGGGTCAGCTTTTTGAATCGTTGGTCACGCAGTCTGTACGTGTTTATGCACAGCAACATGAGGCGCGCGTCCGACATTTCCGTATGTGGGACGGACGACACGAGGTTGACCTGATCGTGGAAAGAGCCGATTCGCGCGTGGTCGCGATGGAGGTCAAGCTGAGTGCGACCGTAGATGACACAGACGTACAGCACCTGCTCTGGCTCAAGCAGCATATGGGGAACGACTTGCTTGATATGGTGGTGATCAATACTGGTAGGCAGGCGTCCAGGCGGGCGGAGGGGGTGGCGGTGGTGCCGGCGGGGCTGATGGGGGTGTGAAGGGAACTGCCGATTGACGGCGTTCACTGTGTCAGTTTACCGTGGACTGTTGGGTGGCCTGCTCGTTGGTAGTCCGAGTCACCGTGGTGCGCGATCGCTTTCGTCGCAAACGCAACGTTCCGCATGGCTGCTGCTGTGGAGCAGCGGCCATGCGGAACGGTTGTACAGCAACTCAGCGGCCCACCCTCCGGACCACAATCGCGACCAGCAGACTGGCTTAGGCTTCTCGCCGGCGACGAGAGGCGCTCATGCCAAGCAAACCCAAACCGGCAGAGATCAGCAGTAGCGACGACGGTTCGGGCACCTGCACCTGCTGATTGCCCACCGTGGTGGAGATCAGGTTTACACCAGTATTCCAATCCGTACCCCATTGCAGGTACAGTCCCGTGTTGCTGGAGACAGCGGGAAGCAGCTGCTGCGTTGTGGTCACATTCCCATCAAACGAATACAGCTCACTCCAGTTCGTGTCAAACACCCTTACACTCATTGCACGCTGCGGACCAACACCGTTGGCGCCCGCGAAATAACTGCCAAGAGAAAGACTGTTCAGCGTGACCGAGTTGCCATTGAGCGGCTCAAAAAAGAACTCCCCGATTTTCCCGCTTTGACAAGCGAACCCTGCGGCGGACAACGAGCTGTATCCAGAACCCCACATCTCGATGTGGCCGCAGAAAGAGGCCGTGTTACCGAATCCATCCCGCGTCTGGTTGGACACGTTGAGATTAAGACGATCGCCAAACGTCTGCGGAGCAGCATCGTAGTTCGCATACGGCTGCAGCGACGAAAAGTCCATAACGGTGGTTTGCGCGCGCGCTGCGGCAGCGGTAACGGCAAGCAGGGACAGAACAGCAAGCGGACGCCAGTTCATAGGGCAGCCTCGGTCAGGGGGGAGATCAATGCGTACGGCATTGATGAGGGCGGAGAGCAAGTGACGCGGCACCGATGACAGCATTTATCGTACCATCGAAAGGGGCGCTGACCGATCCCGTTTCGCACCTCGGACAACCGCGCATCCCCCCAGACCGGCGCTATCCACCAAAGGCAACTGCTGTTGCATCTGCAACGCACATATGATGCACCCGGAACACACTTTGAGGCCGTTTTGACCGACTAACTGCCTACGTATGCGTGACTTCCAACGCCAGCTCCACTCGACCAAACGGAGCGCTCACCTGCACGCCCTGCACCAACCCCCGCACGCGCTCCAGCATCTCCCTCGCAATCGAAATGCCCTCCGCCAACGCATGATCCTTGCTCACCGCATTGGCCTTGTGCATGCGATCCAACACACTCTGCGGCACCGTCACACCAGGCACCTCATTCGCCAAAAACTCGGCGTTGCGCGCGCTCACCAGCGGCCAGATGCCAGCCACTATGGGAATGCGCGTGTGCTCAATCGTCCCCAGAAACTTCTCCAGCTGCTCCACATCAAACACGGGCTGCGTAATCGCGTACTCGGCGCCGGCTTGCACTTTGTATTCAAAGCGCTGCAGCTCCAGTGCGGCATCAATCGCCGCGGGGTTTACGCCTACGCCAATCGCAAACTGTGTGGGCGCGCCAATGCTGTTGCCGCCGGGATCAAGACCACGATTGAGTTTGCTCACCAGATTCGTGAGACCAATCGCGTCAATGTCAAACACGGCCGTTGCATCGGGGTAGGGACCCATCTTGGGCGGGTCGCCGGTAATCAACAACATGTTGCGAAGCCCCAGTGCGCTCGCGCCCAGCAGGTCGCTCAGCATGCCCAGCAGATTGCGGTCGCGACAGCAATAGTGCGTCACACTTTCAATGCCGGCACGCTGCTCAATAATCAGCGATGTCGCAATCGCACCCATGCGGCTCTGCGCACGTGGACCATCGGGCACATTGATAGCATCAACACCGGCGGCGTGCAGTGTCGCGGCGTCGCGTTCAAGACGCGCTGTATCTACACCACGCGGAGGCACGATTTCTACCGAAGTGACCCACGTGCCAGCGGCAATCTTCGCACCCCAGCGTGAGCGCTGCGCCAATGGCACCGGCTCAACACCCGCAGGTGCAGCATCAGCTTCATCGCGCACCACACGCGCCGCCACAAAACGGTTTCGTGGCACAAGTGGACGCACACCTTCCACAATCGCGTGCACATGTTCCGGCGTAGTGCCACAGCAGCCGCCCACAATCTTGGCACCGGCCTGAATAAGATGACGCGCGTACGTAGCCATGTATTCAGGGCTGGCCATGTACATGTTGCGTCCACCTACTTCACGCGGCAGTCCAGCGTTCGGCTGCGCTGACAGCTTGACCGTAGCCACGGCGGCCATGCGCTCAATCGCTTCCAGAATGGTTTGCGGACCTACGGCGCAGTTGAGCCCCACCACATTGGCGCCCCATCGCTCCAGCGCACGCACAATGTCTTCGGGTGTGGCACCGTAGGCCGTGCGCAAATCGGGACCCACGGTCATCTGCGCCACAATCGGCACATCGGGTGCCGCGTCGCGCGCGCCGAGTATGGCCTGCTCGATTTCTTCGAGGTCGGAGAAGGTCTCCAACACAAAACAGTCCGCACCACCCTCATGCAGCGCCGCCGCCTGCTCAGCAAACCAGCTTCGCGCCTCCGCTCGGCTCGTCGGCCCGTACGGCTCCAGTCGCACCCCCAGAGGCCCCATCGCACCCGCCACCAACCGGTCATCACCCGCCGCCTCACGCGCCAGCTGTGCCGCTTTGCGATTGATCTCGCTCACCTGCGAGTCGAGCCCGTACTGCGCCAGCTTGATGCGATTGGCACCGTAGCTGTTGGTCTCAATAACCTCCGCGCCCGCCTTCACGTACGCCGCATGCACCTCGCGCACCAGCTCCGGCGCGCGCAATACCAGCTCGTCGTAACACTGGTTAATGAACACCCCGCGCGCGTACAACATGGTGCCCATAGCCCCATCAAAGAGCACCACTTCGGTGGGGTCAATGAGTCGCGCCAGCAGTGTCGCGCGAGGGCTCTGAAGTGCAGTAGCGGTCAAGCCGATCCCCAATCAAAGAAGTACGTAACTGTCCACCGTATCGCTCCCCAACCTAACGCCCCAACCCGATCCAGGTGTCCACCGTCCACCTCCACCGTAAACAGCAAACCGTAAACGCCGTTGCAGTCCAGATTCGGTCTTCCGGCCACAAAGTGCCCTGAGGCCCTACGGCCTTAAAGCCTCGCCATTTTCGCCATCCGAACAGAGCACCCACGTCAAACACACAGATCTTCCTACCTAACACATGCGCAGTGAACCCGTGACACCAAAATCAAGCATCACCAGGACAGATCCGCCCGGTAGAGCAAACGCGGGTCGTAGTTAAACGACGCCCGGGACAGCACCCGCACGCCGGCCATTGCCGCATGCGCCGGGTTGAGCAGCAGATTGCGCTCAGGCGGAATCACAACGGACGGCACCCACACTCCAAGCGCGGTGCTGGCCGCGACCCACGCGTCCCCGCGTTGTTGACAGGCGAGCGGCGCCGACGCGTTCCGCCACGTCGTCGGCAGGTCCGCGATCTCCCAGCTGTCGAGCGCTACGTCCGGGACCGAGAGCTCGAGCGCCACCAGGTCGGTGGGCGCGTCTTCCGGATCCACGTGCACCAGGTACTCAAGCGCCGCCAACGCCAGGGTAGAGGAAGCGTACACCAATGCGGTGCCAGCGCGGTTCCATCGTCCACCGAAACGGAACGCGCCTTCACCGTCCAGCGCGACATATGGCGCGCGGCACAAGCGCCACGCCCGAGTCAGCCGAGCACTCCGTGTGCGATCCGACCCAGCGCCTGTTCAACGACCACGGTGCCCGCATCCGTCCCCAGCAGGCTCAGGGGCGTCTGCCCACCCAGCGCGCGATTGGGCTTCGCCAACCAACGGGCGCCGCGTGGGGGGTCGCCGAGCGTTTCTTCGGCAATGGTGGTAATGCGCGCCAAGCGGGCGAGCTTGTCCGACTCGGCGGCGGACAACGCGCTGTGGTCGCGGCGCTTCCGCTGGAGCGTGCGTTCACTGCCGATCACGCGGTAGACGAACGCGTGGGGAATGTCGCGCTCGGTCATGTGCTCCAGCATCGCGTCCAGCGACCCGGATGGCAGACCCGCCGCCACGGCCTCGCTCAGCCCCATCTCCGACTGTACCGACCGCCCCAACACCAAGGTGCCGCCCAGCAGCGCCACAGTGCGCTCAATGCCGACCATTGCGATGTCCTCCGTCATATGACGCTTAACGATATCCCAATTGGCGGCATTGGTCAACAAACGCCGTTGCAGTCCCGATTCGGTCTTCCGGCCACAAAGTGCCCTGAGGCCCTACGGCCTTGAAGCCTCGCCATTTTCGCCAGCCGAACAGAGCACCCACATCAGCCTCTCACATCCCACCCCCGTCCCCCAACACCGCATCCCCCGACCGATCATACGAAACCCGCACCCCACTAGCCCCCACGTACGCCGCCATCGACGCTACGCACAACGTCGCACCCATATTCTCAAGCGTCTCCTCAAGCCCCACCAACGCCACCAGTGCCGTTGACCCATTCGCCACAAAGTTCGAGAGCAGCTCCACCCCCGCGCCGCCTAGAATCAGCAATCCAAACCCCGCCACCAGCAACCGAGTGCTCGTAGCCGAATGGCGACGGATGGTGTTGTGCACCCACCACACCACTCCCATAAG
>JBBSPO010000114.1:0-11188 GCA_038258695.1 Gemmatimonadales bacterium
GGTCGCGGCGGAGTGCGAAGCGCTGGCCGCACCGTACCATGATGCAGCGGTCTATCGTGAACACACCGATGTACTGCGTGATGCACCGTTGACATGGTTTTCGCGCCCCGGCGTCTTTTCGTGGGATCATGCTGACGAGGCCACACTGATTCTCGCCCGGGAAATGCAGTTGGGCGAAAACTCGCACGTGCTCGACCTGGGCTGCGGTGCGGGACTGCTTGGCGCAGTCGCGTCGCGCTTGGCACCACAAGGCGCTGTCACACTCGTAGACGCCGATAGCGAATCGGTGCGGTGTGCAGAACGCACAATGCAGCGCACGCAACACACCAACTGGAGTGTGCTGGCCAGTGATGTGACCAGCGCCGTGCATGATCAAACGTTTGATGTCGTGATCAGCAACCCACCATTTCACACGGGCAAGCGCACAGACCTTGGGCTGCCTGTCCGGTTTATTGAAGAGGCCGCGGCGGTGTTGCGCACCGGCGGACGATTGCAGTTGGTGGCCAATCGCACGCTGCCGTATGAAGCCGAGCTGGAGCGGGTGTTTGGCAACCGTCGCACACTGTACGACGGCAACCGGTTCAAAGTGTTGGAAGCGACGAGGTAACGGTCAGTCCGGAAACGGCGCCTCTTTATCGTCCGGCGGCACAATGTCTTCAATGGTGAATCGACCATGAAAGGTGACGGTGTGCGCATCGTGCTGTGCGAGAATCTCTGACGCGCGACCCTTCCGCGCTTCGGTGGAGGCGCCAACCAGAATCACGTAGTGGCCATCGCGCATGGCCTGCTCGTAGCGCGACTTTACCTCCATCTCGTCGTTCTCAATGCCGAGCGCATCCGCAATGCGGATGACCACACCCGCCAGACCCGTCCGGCCAGTGCTTTCTTCGAGCTCGTCAGCGTGTGCCGAGCCGCTATGCACGTGAATCTCCGCATCCGCAAAGCCGTTGGACCGGAGATCTGGCACGAGCTCGAGTACTTGTTGCACCGTGTCAACAACACCCACGACATGGTTGGCCGGGTACTTGGTGAGATCGCCTTCGCCAATCTCAATATTATCTGACTCTTGCGTCATAGGCTTATGTGTGTGGTTGGAGTATTGACCAGTTGTTTTCAGCTGCTGCGCTGACCGAAAGCTGCTGGGCCGCTCTCCGGCCATCACTTCAAGGTATTACCGGACCGAAGGCGTTGGCAGCGCGGGCACGCTGTAGCTCGTCATCCAGCGCCGAACGCTCACTCTCGTTGAGCATTCGCCAGTCACCCGGCTCCAGCGCGCCGAGTGTCAGCCCGCCCAGGCTTTCGCGATGCAGTGACGTCACGTGATTTCCCGTCGCAGCAAACATGCGACGCACCTGGTGGTAGCGCCCTTCGGTGATGGTGATCAGAGCCTCGCGTTCCGAAACGATCTCCAGCTGTGACGCCAGTAACGGCTTGGTTTCTCCGTGCAGCATCAGCTCGCCGCTCGCGAAGAGTGTTACTACATCGGCCTCTACCGCATGCGCCAACTGCACCCGATACGTTTTGGGCACATGCGATTTGGGTGATGTGAGTCTGTGAAGCAGCGGGCCGTCGTCGGTGAGCAACAAGAGTCCGGTGCTGTCGCGATCAAGCCGACCCACGGGTGCAATCACGGGCGTGCGAAACCTGAAACGCACGGGCAGCAGCTCGTACACCAACGGATGTTTGTCGGCGGTTGAGCAGACGAAACCAACCGGCTTGTGAAACAGCACGACTTTCCCGAACGGCACGTCAAGCGGTTCGCCAAACACACGAATGTCAGCGTGGGTCAGTGGGGCGTTGAAAGCTGCGTGAGCCCGGCTCGCATTCTGCTCCACCGACTCCTGCACCGTGTCGGTGGCCGATAGCTGGTAACCACTGGTGTGGGTGATAGCCTGTATGCGAAACAGGTGCTCAACCTCTCGGCGCGAGCCGTAGCCGAGCCTGGATAAGTAGCGGATGAGTTTCATGGTAAACGGGCGTTCAGATGCTGGGTGCTGCGGAAGTCGGGTGGTCCTGACATGCTCAAACATACGATGGCGAGCCGCCGGAGGATCGGTCACCAGCGCTCGGGAGCGCCACAGCGTAAAATGAAAGACGGGGTATAGATCCCGCGTTCGTTGCTCCTCTCGCCCTACCCGACACACCATGTCCCCAGAGCTTCCTTCCCTTCGCGCGATTGCTTCAGGCGCGCGTGCTACGGCCGCCGCGGCGTTTGTCGCAGCCGCGGTCTTGTGGCCAACGGCCGCCAAAGCGCAGAACGCGGCCACCTCGCCGCAGCAGTTCTTCGGCCACCAGATTGGTGCCGATTACCAGCTGCCCAACTACACCAGGCTGCACGCGTATTTCGCGAAGATCGCCACCGAGAGCAATCGTGTCGTGCTGGACACCATCGGATTGTCAGAAGAAGGGCGCCCGCAGATTATGGCGATTGTGACCAGCCCGGAGAACCATCGGAACTTGGCGCGATACAAGGAGATTTCGCGCCGGCTGGCACTGGCTGAAGGGGTGGACAGCGCCGAAGCACGACGACTGTCGCGGGAAGGCAAAGCGGTGATCTGGATTGACGGCGGACTGCACGCCACCGAAGTATTGGGCGCGCAGCAGCTCATTGAAACGTTCTGGCAGCTCTCGAGCATGACCGACGCGGAGACCACGCGTTTCCTCGACGAGTGCATCATTCTTATGGCGCACGCCAACCCCGATGGCATGGAGCTCGTGTCTGATTGGTACATGCGCTCGCCGGACAGCCTGCGTCGCAGCACCGGTGGTTTGCCACGACTCTACCAGAAGTACGCCGGTCATGACAACAATCGCGACTCGTACATGAATGCGCTGCGCGAGACGGAAAACATGAGCCGTCAGCTGTTCATTGACTGGCACCCGGTCATTATGTACAACCATCACCAGACCGGACCGCAGGGCGCGGTGATGTTTGCGCCGCCGTTTCGTGATCCGGCCAACTACAACTTTCATCCGCTCATCATCACGCAGCTCGACATTGTGGGCGCGGCCATGCACAACCGGTTTGTGCTGGAAGAGAAGGGCGGCACCGTCATGCGCAGTGGTGCCAATTACTCCACATGGTGGAACGGCGGTTTGCGCACCACGGTGTATTTCCACAACATGATTGGGTTGCTCACCGAAACCATCGGCAACCCCACGCCCATGCGTGTGCCGCTGGTGCCCAGCCGTCAGCTGCGCAGCGGAGACCAGCCGCTGCCAGCGGAGCCGCAGCCGTGGCACTTCCGTCAGTCCATCGATTATTCCGTCACCGCCAACCGTGCGGTACTCGACGTGGCATCGAAGAACCGCGAAGGCTTTTTGTACAACCGCTGGAAGATGGGAAACGATCAGATCAAGAGCGGCAAGACGGACAGCTGGACGGTGTGGCCATCACGTGTGGCCGCACTTGAGGATTCCATGGCGCAGTTGCGACGGGGGTCTGCGGCCGCGGCACCCGGTTCGAACGAAGCGATGTTTGGCATGTTGCGGAAGCCGGAAGACCGGAATCCACGCGCTTACATTCTGAGCAGCGCACAGTTCGATTTCCCGACCGCCACCAAGTATGTGCGCGCTCTGCAGAAGTCGGGCGTGGTTGCGCACCGTGCCACCGGGCCGATTACAGCCGACGGCAAAACGTATCCGGCGGGCTCGTGGGTGTTCATGTCTGCACAAGCGTTCCGACCCATGATCCTGGACATGTTTGAACCACAGGATCACCCCAACGATTTCCGTTTCCCTGGTGGTCCGCCAATCCCGCCGTATGACAATGCCGGTTGGACGTTGGCCATGCAGTTTGGTGTGCAGTATGACCGGATCATGGGCGATGTCAGTGGCAACATGGAACCACTGTCCGACCTCACCACAATGGTAGCCGGCACAGTGGCCAAGGGCAGTGCGGGCTACATGGTGCATGCATCGGTGAACGATGCGGTCACCGTGGCCAACCGTCTCGCCAAGGCCAATGCGGCGACGTTTCGCACAACCGGTTCCACCACTATTGGTAGCGCCACATATCCGGCGGGTTCGTGGTTTATTCCGGCGGGCAGTGCAGCCGATCGCGTGGTGACGCAGGCCGCGCGTGAACTGGGTGTTTCGTTTGCAGCGGTAAACACTCGTCCGACCGCCGAACAGGTACGCCCGCTGCGCGTAGGCGTGTGGGATCGCTACGGCGGTGCCATGCCCGCTGGCTGGACGCGCCTGATCCTCGAGCAGTTCGAGATGCCGTTCAGTACGGTGTATGCCAAAGAGCTCGATGCTGGCCGTCTCAACGACAAGTATGATGTCCTGCTTTTTGTAAGCGGAGCCATTCCTGCGCTACGCGGCGGAGGTGGCGGACGCGGTGATTTTTCTGGAGAGGGATCGTCGGCCGCAGATTCCACACTCATTCCGCAGGAGTACTGGCCCGCCTTGGGTAACCTGTCGGCGGAACGCACCATCCCGCAGCTCAAGTCGTTTCTTGAAAACGGCGGTCGCGTGGTGACGATTGGCAGCTCAACAGCGCTCGCGCAGCATCTTGATCTGCCAATTGAGAATCATCTGCTCGACAACGGCCGTCCGTTCACGCGCGAACAGTACTACATTCCCGGCTCACTGCTCGAAGTGTCGGTCGATACGACACAAGCCGTTGCACGTGGTATGTCACCGCGTCCCATTGTCATGTTTGACAATAGCCCGGTCATGACGCTCGGGCCGGATGCCGCCGCTCGCGGTGTACGCGCGATCGCAACCTTCGATACGCCAACACCGCTGCGCAGCGGATGGGCGTGGGGGCAGGAACGGTTGCAGGGCGGTGTGGCCATGGCCGAAGCAACGGTCGGCAAAGGCACGCTTTATTTGTACGGACCGGAAGTGCTGTTCCGCGCACAACCGCACGGCACATTCAAGTTTGTGTTCAACACGTTGTTCGGTACCAAGGGTACGGGCAACTGATCACCGGCGCTGCGTGATCACAGTGCATTCAGTTACTGCACGCTCCGTTGCGCGTGTTGTCCGCAAATAAACGCGTTGCTGTAACGGGTGAGACACTCGGGAGATTACTGCCAGCTCCCGGGTGGCGCACCCGTTTTGCGCCGGCGCCAACGGGCTATCTGCACTTGGGGCACCTGGTAAACGCGATTTACGTGTGGGGGCTGGCGAGAGCGTATGGCGGCCACGTGGTGTTGCGCATTGAAGACCACGATCGCACACGTTGTCGCGCCGAGTATGAAGATGCGTTGCTCGAAGATCTGGAATGGCTTGGCCTCACACCCGACGAGGGACATGTCACCGACTTTCGCGCCGGTCCAACCCGCTTTCGTCAGTCTGACAACGGCAGCGCATACCTTGAAGCGCTGCACCGTCTTGAATCACTCGGGCGCGTGTATCCGTGCAGCTGTTCGCGTCGTGACATTCTCAACATCACAGGCCCCACCGCCGCTGGAGAAGAAGCACGGTACCCGGGCACGTGCTTTGTGCGTCCTGCTTCAACCGAACAGACTCACGCACGTCGGGTGCATCTCGATCCGGACGCGATCACGGTGAACGACCTTGCGCTCGGCGAGCAGGTGCAAACGCCGGCAGACCAGTGCGGAGACCTGCTCGTACGTGATCGCTTCGGATTGTGGACGTATCAGTTTGCCGTGGTCGTGGATGACTTTGACCAGCAAATCGATGTGGTGATTCGCGGTGAAGACTTGGCTGACTCAACCGGTCGCCAAGTGTTGTTGAGTCGCATGTTGGGGCGCGTGCAACCACCACAGTTTTTGCACCATGGTCTGGTTCGACACCCCGATGGCCGCAAGCTGAGCAAAGCGTCACATGACACGTCGCTTCGTGAGTTGCAGGCCCAAGGGGCGTCGGCTGCGTCACTGCTTGGGGACGCGGCTTGGTTGGTGGGGCTCCAGCCGTCGAATACACCAATCAGCGCCGATCAGCTGCCGACTCTGTTTGTGTAGGACGAAGCAGCGCCGGTCATGTATCGACGCTGCTTGTGCAACAGCGTTATTGAATCTGAACCGGCACGTTCAGCAACCCGCTCACCAGCAACAAAATCCACTGCGGGCCTTTGTAACCGTCAGTGCGATCGTCGTAGGACTCGGCCAACGAGTGTGCCGCACGGCCTACACCGCCACCGTCCACGGTGATGGCTGGAATGCCCAGGCTGATAGGAAAGTTCGCGTCGGTACTCGATGCGTTGAGCGGTGCGTAGAGCTTGAGCGCATCGGCTGCGGATTGCGCCACCCGCACAATGCGCGCTGTGTCAGGGGTGGTACCTGCGGGACGGATGCCGATCGTATCAACGCGGAGCTCGAGTTTGCCACGCGAGTTGGGCCAGCGTGCCTGTTCGGCCGCCACCGCATTGGCGACGAGTTGTTGCGCCTTGCTGTCTACTTCCATGAGCGTGGCCATGGATTCGCTGCGCATGTCGAGATTAAAAGACGCTTCGGCCGAAATGGTGTTCACCGATGTACCACCGGTGATAATGCCCACGTTAAAGGTTGTGCGCGGCTCGGTGGGCACCTGCATATCGCCCAGTGCCGCAATCGCGCGGCCAACGGCGTGAATCGGATTGGCCAGCCCGAATGCACCGTAACTGTGTCCACCCGGACCAGTCACCGTGAAACGATAGCGCGCGCTGCCGACACCGGCGTTGGTGATGGCGATGCCCGTACCATCAACGCTGATGAAGTTGTCGATGGAATCCTTGAGCGGTCCCGTGAACAATGCCCGCACACCCCGCAGGTTGCCGGCACCCTCTTCTCCCACGGTGCCGACCACCAGCAAGCGGCCAGTGATGGGCACTTTGGATGCGATCATGGCGCGCGTGACCGCCAGCGTTACCGCAAGCCCGCGACAGTCATCCCCAATCCCCGGTCCAGTAAGAAGCGTGCCTTCACGAGTGACCGTGACGTCGGTGCCTTCAGGAAACACCGTATCCAGGTGACCGCTGAGCACCACGGTGGGCCCTGGTGCGCTGCCGCGTAGTTCTCCAATCACGTTGCCTTCACCGTCGGCGCGCACGTTCTGCAGCCCGAGTGCGGTGAGCTGATCGCGGAAATACACACCGCGCTCTGCTTCCTTGAACGGAGGCGCCGGGATCTCGCAGAGTGCGACTTGCTGATCGAGCGTCCAGGCATTCTCACGCTCAAGCTTGGCGATCGCGTTCTTGACAGCTTCGTGCTGGGAAGGCACAACCGTTGGCTGCGCCGCCAGTGATGTACCGCACAATGCGGCCAGCGCCGTCGTGCCAGCGAGTGCAGTAGCAAGGCGTGAATACGCGAGTTTGCTCATGAATAATCGGGGAAAGAGGGTCGGTCACCGGGCGGCTACGGATCAAACACAGCCTGCGCAATGTACACATATTTGTGATGTACGATAAACAATGCTCGCTCCGCCCGCTGTTTAGGCCTCAGTATTCCGGCCAAGCTGATGTGGCTGGGCTGTGGCGTCAGAGCGAGTGCGGGGAGAGATTGCACGAGTGCATGTAATGCGTGGCTGGATTGAGAAATGGAGCAGCGCCCCTCAGCGTCTTCGCGGCGTCGGGGGGCGTCGCCAGTTGGTGCGCGTCGGTCTGGCGCTCACCGCACTGGCGGCGTTGACCCTACCCGCAAGCCACCTCTCCGCCCAGGGAACGGCGCGCTGCGAGCAACCGGATCGCATTCGCGAAATCTCGATTGTGGGATCACAGATAGACACCGATGAACTCATTACGGTGCTGGCCACGCAGGGTCCATCGTTTGTGAATCGTGTCTTTCGGTTGGGTCAGGCTCCGTGTGTGGACTCCATGCAGCTCCAGCTCGATGCGCTGCGAATCGCCGTCCTGCACCGGCAGCGCGGATGGTTCCAGGCGTCGGTGTCTTCATCGGTCGATCGCGGGGACGACGGTTCGCAGGTGCTGTTTACTGTCACGCCCGGTCAGGTGGCGCGTATTCGCTCGGTTGAGACCAGCGGGCTGCCCAACGTTTCGCCAAACGGCAGCTGGCAGTCTACGCTCACGGCGCTGGAGGGTGATGTGTTTGACCGCGTGCGCGTGCAATCTGCCACCGATCGCCTCGTGACACGGCTGCAGGACGCAGGGTTTGCGCGCACAGCACAGCCTGCGACCAGCATGGTGATCGACACGGCCGAGGCAATGGTTGATCTGTCGTTCACATTTGAGCCTGGCGTACCGCTGCGAACTGGGCGCCTGCTGGTCGACATCACGCCGGTTCCGCGACGCGAAGCCCGCTTTGACTCGGCAGATGTCATACGCTTGGCACGACTGGAATCGGGTGAGTTATACCGCGCAACTGATGTGCTGGAGGCACAGCGTGCCCTGTACCGCAGCGAAGCGTTCCGGTTGGTGCTCATTGATACCGTTGCTTCCGGGAATGACACCAGAGACAGCACGATTGATGTGCGTATTACAGTAGCCGAAGCAAAAACGCGATCGGCGCGTATCGGTGCAGGGTGGGGTACGCTCGAGTGTGGACGTGTGCAGGGCCGTATCACTGATCGTGGTTTTTTGGGTGCGGGACGTCGGGTGGAGTTTACGGCGCGCGCTTCGCGCATCGGCATCGGGACACCTATTGATCAGTTCCCGGGGTTGTGTCCGCAGTTCTTGCGCGACGATCCATTCAGTCAGGAGCTCAACTACTTCCTGGGCGTCAATCTCACCAACGCGACTTTCTTTGGGCTGCCAGTCGCACCCACGCTCAACATTTACAGCGAGCGACGCGGTGAGTTCAATGCGTTCCAGCGCGAAACCGATATTGGTGTAAACTTTGGGTTGTCGAGGCAGTTGACACGTCGCACGTCTGCCGGCGTATCGGCAGAGTATGAGCGCGGGCGCACCACAACCGATGCGGTGCTGGCGTGCGTGCGCTTTTCGCTCTGCCAGCCGGCCGACTTCGCATTGGCCCGACAGGGCAACTCAACGCGCGCCATCAACCTGTCATGGGTGTACGACCGCGTGTCGGCAGGCGCTGATCCGCGATACGGTGGGCGTTTGCGTGCCGACGGTCGTCTTGGCTCCACCGCGTTTCTGGGCCTCGCACAGCAGTCCGACAGCTTTGCACCGTACGCGTTCTATCGTCCCACGCTTGAAGCGACCGGATTTACGCGCATCGCCGGTGGCACGGTTGCCGGCCGGGTACAATGGTCGCAGGTGTATGCTCCAAATGCGTTCAGCGTTGGCGGCGTCCCCTTTTTGCCACCACAGGAGCGGCTCTTCTCGGGTGGACAGAACACGGTGCGCGGGTATCAACAGAATCTGCTCGGCCCGGTGGTGTATCGCGTGGATCGCGCCAGTGTAGACTCGGTACCCTTCGGCAACAGCTTTCAGTTTGTGGTCAATCCCGGTGCATCGGTGCGTTTGCCGTCACCGGAAGGCGGCACCGGCTCGTTGATCGGCAATGTTGAGTATCGGCGCCGCTTTGGCTGGCCGTCGCGCGATTTGCAGTGGGTCGCGTTTCTTGATGCTGGCACCGTGTGGGCGGCAGGCGTAAATGCCTTTTCGGTGCAGGAAGTACGTGTCACGCCAGGGGTGGGTGTGCGCCTCGATACGCCGTTGGGACCGTTCCGGGTTGATATCGGATACAACCCACGACAGGCTGATGCCGGCAAGGCGTTCCTGTTCGACAACTTGCAGTCGTCAAGCGATGGTTCGGCGACTCCGTACGTGATTTGTGTGAGTCCGGGTCAGGATCTGACGTTTGAGGAGCAGCTTGAGCAGGGCGGGTTCGCCTGTCCGCGCACGTTTGCACCACGCAGCGCGCGCACCGCGCTGTCCCGACTGGTATTTCACTTCAGTCTTGGTCAGGCGTTTTAGCATGGCGGGCCGACGTCGCAAGGTTGCCAAATGGACCGGTTTCTCCGTGCTTGGGCTGGTGGCCGTAGTAGCGGGTGTGCTGCTGTGGTTTACGCAAACCACAAGCGGTCGCGATCGCGTTTTGCGCACGATTGTCAACGCCGCCAACGGCGCGTTTGAGGGACGTGGGTCACTGCTTATAGGAGGAATCAGTTCGCTCGATCCGCGAGCCCTCGAACTGCGTGATGTGCAGCTGGTGGATACTCTGGGTGAACCAATCCTTTCGGTTGGCCGTGTGCGTGGTCGCGTCAGTATAGGCGATGCGATCAGCGGCATCGTACGCATCAGTGCGCTTGAGCTCGATAGTGTGCGCCTCGATCTGCGCGCCGATCTTACCGGCCCGTTCAACTTGCAATGGCTGTTGCTCGGTGATCCCAACGCGCCGCCTCCACCGCCTCGCGAGCCCCGTATCGGCGACGATGTGCGCATCGATGATCTTGTGCTGCGCGAGGGTGTGATTGTGGTGACGCTGCCGTGGGAGCCGCATCCACTGTTTGTGGGTGCGGAGCGCGATAGCGTGACCGCGGTGCGCGACAGCTTGCATACGCTGATCAGGATCCCCGGCGGATTGCTCGAGCAGCGGACGATTACCATCAACACGCTGGTCGCGCAGGACGTGCACGCCATCACGCCCGATGATGCACCGGGGCGGTTGGTGCTCGACAGTGCCCGCCTCACGGTGAGCGATCCGCCGATTGACGTGTACGACGTCGCGGGCGACGTGGTATGGTACAACGACTCCCTGACATTCGATGCGGGGCGTGTGCTGTTGCCCGATTCCCGTATGGCGGCGGCCGGCGTTGTTGACTGGGGCCAGGAAGGAGCGGTGCGCTACGATGTGCGCATCGACGCGCCCGACGTCGCGTTGGCCGATATCAACTGGACGTGGCCCGTGCTGCCGTTGAGCGGACGCGCCTCAGCCAAGGTGCGGTTGCGCACGTTGGACAATCCCGATCATCTGGAAGTCGTGCTCACCGAGCTCGACGCCAATGCGATGGAGTCACACATCGTGGGCGAGGTGTCGTTGGTCGCCGAGGTCAAGGATTTCCTTCTGCGCGATGTGGGATTGAGCTTTGAGCCCATGAGTACGGCGCTGGCTGCCCGGCTTACGGAAGACCTGCTGCCGCCAGAGCTGGAAGGTCGTATTACCGGGCGGTTTGTGGCGCGCGAGGGCGGTTCGCTCACGGCGCTGCGCATTGATACGCTGAGCATGGCGTTCGACGATGCCAACGTCTCTGGTGCGCGCTCGCGCGTACGCGCCGGCGGCGTGGTTGCGCTGGGGGTGAACCCAACGGCGCGTGATCTGCGCGTGACTGATCTGTTTATTGATTTACGCACGGTGCGCACCGTGGTGCCCGA
>JBBSPO010000115.1:0-11179 GCA_038258695.1 Gemmatimonadales bacterium
AACTCCGTGATCAGACTGGCCAGCGTACGCTCGTTGGCACCGGACAGCGGTACCCACTCGTCCTGTTCGTAGCCCGGCAGCGGGGTACGATCACCGCGTGCCGCGCGCAGCAGGCGATAGCTGAACACCCGTTCGCTGTCGATCGTATGTACGAGCGACTCCAGGAGGGTCCACTTTCCCGCTGCGTACGCACGCGACGCGGCCTCGGCGCCGACGCCAGTGAGCAGGGCGGCGAGATCGGCTGGCTGGCGCTCCAGCAAGGCCATGAGATCACTCAGCCCGTGGCGCGTGATCGCGTGTTCGGCGGCGTCGATGTACGTAAGCGCGTACGTCGGATGTTCATCGGAGGACGGACGGGGAATATTCATGCTGCTAATCTACGCCGCTGTCTGGCGTAGTGCCGGAGCAGACAGCGAAACGCTCAACCCGTCAGGTGGCGGCCTGGCCGCCGAGGCGATCAAGGATGGCCGCGAAACTGGCGTCGGCAGAGTCAACGGAAGGCACGCTGCCCTGCGCCAGCATTGGTGTACCTCCGCCGCGTCCACCAAACTCGCTCAATGCCTCGCGAAGCAGCGCGGCGCAATCAACACCACAATCGCCGCTGGCCGCCAACAAGATGGCCGGTGGCGTGACACCCATCACCGCGTACACAGCCTGGCCGCCGCTGACAAACTGCTGTGCAAAGGGCTGCCGGGATTTCACCGGTTGATCCGTGATTCGGTGCGCGTGTACGCGAAGCCCCTGACTATTGAGCGGTGTCGCGTCAAACAGCAGCTGCGCCTCATGGCGATCCAGCTGGGTACGCAGTGCGGTGCACGCTTTTTCACTTGCGAGCAATGCGTCGCGCTGCGCTATTACGAGTGACGGAAGGTCCTCGGAGGTGGCTGACAAAGCGGCCGCAGCTTCCGTGAGCAGCATCGCGTCAGTGCGCGCACGCCGCACGGCGCGCAGACCACAGCCAAACTGCACACGAACCGTGTCGCGCACTTTCTCCGTGCCACGCAGCAACACGGGACCAATGGCACCGGTGCTGCTGACGTGCGTTCCACCGCAGGCGTTCCGATCAATCCCTTCAATAGTCACAATGCGGATCGTGCCCTGACGCTTGCTGGGTTTTCGCAGCCCTTGGGCATTGGCGGCATCTTCATACGAAATGGTCACGGGCAGATTGTCGGTCACCAGTTGATTGACGATCTCTTCCGCTTCCGTGAGCGCGCTGGCCGAAACGGTGCTGGCGCGCAGATCGAGTGTGCACCACTCCCGTCCAAGGTGAATGCTCACTGTGGGCCAGCCAAACCGATCCTGCAGAATGGCCGACAGCAGATGTTGGCCGCTATGCTGCTGCATGAAATCACGCCGCCGCGTCCGATCCACCGTTCCGTGTACAAGGCCAATCTGCGCGGGCAGCGGTGCGGAAAGATGATGTACCACGTCACCGCCATCTTCTGTGACATCAACCACTGGAATGTCGGCCAGCATGCCTAGATCGTGTGGTTGTCCACCTGACGTTGGATAGAATGCTGTCCGATCGAGTACTACCTGGGTGCGCGCCTCGTCACACCGTACAACGCTGGCGTCAAAGTGCAGTACATCAGGGTGATCGAAATACAGTCGCTGCGTGGCAGTCTCACTCATGGGCGAAAGTCGCTTGACGTTGGAACGGACAAAGGGGAGTTTGCGGCAGGTGCGCCGCACACTGTGGTGCAATATCGTCGCGCATCAAACAGACCGACCGCTTTTCCTCAATCATTCTGCCATGCCCCGTTCTTTGTACTTTGCACCGCGCGTGGTGGCCCTCGCTACTGCTTCACTGCTGATCGGCGGATGTTCGTCGTTTCCCCAGTTAACGCGAACCGAGGTGGCCTCCGTGCCGGAACCCAAACCGGAACCGGTCGTGATCGTGCCAGCGTGGATGGCGCCGCCGTCCGCTCCGATGCCTGCCAGCGACGAGGCCGGTATCAGTCGGTTGCAGCGCCTGGCTGACGTGTGGAACGCCGTGCGCTGGTTTCATCCGAACGTGCTGGAGAATGTGGGCGCGTGGGATACGGCCTATCTCAAACACGTCGATCGAGTGCGCAGCGCTTCTGATGACGCGGCGTTTGCTCAGGCGGTGCAAGCCATGCTGTCGGAACTGCGCGATGTGTCCACGCGTGTGGTGGGAGATACCGCGATTGACGTTACGCGCCGCTCGCCTGTGGCGGTGCGAGTGATCACGTCGGACAGTCTCACAGTGGTCCGTCCAGTCATGGCCACGCAGGGCAGCGCCCTGAACGTGCTGCGCACCACAATGGGAGACGCGATGGTGACACGCGCCCCACGTACCACCGCTGTGCTCGATCTCCGCTCGGTGAGTGGTAGCGAAGCCGGCGTGAGTTGGGCGCCACGCGGTACAAGCGAATATGAGCTCCCGCTTCCCGGCGGCACGCTCAGCGCTCCAGCCAGGCGTCGTTTACGACGGTCGGAACCTAACGCCCCACTTTTCGCGTCCGGGAGCGTGGCTATTGCGACCGGATCAGATTGCTGTACCGAATGGCAACTGACCTCCGGTGCGCGATATCGTGCGGCGCAGGTGATCACGCGTGCCGAGGCGCAATCGCCGCTGGCCGACACGGCGCTTGCACGCGCTGTAAACGTGGCTGCTGATGGCTACGCGCCTCCGGGTTTGGTCGTGATTGTTGACGACAACACCACGGTGCCCTCGGCGCTGTTTACGCTGCACGCAGGTGGTGACGCGGTGTTTGTGTCGTCAGGAACGGGTGTCTTGCAGTCGGACGCCAAAACAGTCTTGCTGCCGCTGTCCGGCGGATTTCACGCGCGCGTTCGGATTGAGGAGCTTCTGCTTTCCGACGGCACCGCGGTTCCCACACGCGCTGATACGGTGTTGGCCTCAGCTGGCGGACCGGCAGCGCTTCTGCCAGATACTTCTGATGCGGCGCTGCAACTTGCGCTCAGCATCGCCCGAGGCACCACGCGCGTGCGGAGCAACGCCAGCGTTGCGCGTTTGACGACGCTTGAGCCCCGCGCAGCACTTGCGTCTCCCGTGAACGCCTACCCGTCGCATCCTGAACGCTTACTCGCAGCCACACAGCTGTGGGGCGCCGTGCGCGCGTTCAACCCCTACCTGCCTATGGCCAATGAGTCGTGGGACGAAGTGTTTGTTCGCACGCTTGCAAGCATGGAAACAGCGGCCAGTGCACGCGCCTATGCCTCGGCGTTGTACCGATTTACCGCGGCACTCGATGCATCACAGGTTCGGATAGCCGGACCCGAACACCCGGAGTTCGGTCCACAGGCTGGATATGTGCCCATGCGACTCCAACTCGTGGATCGACGGGTGTTGATTACGCAAATCGACGACACGTCAGCAGCGCGCAGTGGTATGTCGGTTGGTGATGAAGTGGTCGCAGTTGGCGGGGAGCCTATCGACAAGCGCTTCGGCCGGCTGCAGGAGTTTGTGTCGGCGTCCAACGAGTGGTCGCGCAACGAGTTGCTGGCGCTCTGGCTCGAGCAGGGACCAGCGCGCCAGCGTGCGACATATCGTGTGCGGTCTGCGGGCGGTACGATAAGTGAAGCCGAGTTCGCGTACCGTGAAGCCAGCCGCATGTCACGCGTGCCACCATTCTTGCCGAGACGCGTTGATTCGCTCGGCAGTGGTGTGCTGCGCATTGTGCTGGGCTCGGCGCTTCGCTCGGTCCGCGGTGCACCAGCCACGGTCGAACCACTCCCGGCTGACCTGGCGCAAGCGCGTGGCATCATCGTCGATGCACGTGGCACTACTGACAACACGTCGCTCGCGTGGCTCGCGGGCTCGCTGCTCGACGGGGATTCGGTTGTGTTTGCGCGCACCGAACAGAGCGTGCTCACCGCTCCCGTCACAGCCGGTCTGCGCACGCCCGAAGTCGATCCAGCGCGCGAATACTCACGTCGTGAGCTCGCCACCCCACAAAGCGATGGTGCAAAGTTTTCGGGTCCTATAGTCGTGCTGGTAGACGCCAAAACGTCGGGTGACGGGGAGTTGCTCGCAATGCGCATCGTAGCCGGTGGACCGCAGCGTGTGCTCATCGGCACGACGACAGCGGGCACCGTCGGACCTGTTGCTGCGGTGCTGCTGCCCGGAGATTTCCGTGTGGCATTTCCCGTGGGCGAAGTGCGACGTGCTGACGGGCGCTCGGTACAGCGATTGGGTTTGGAGCCGTCCTTGTTGGCCCAGCCAACGCTTGAAGGCGTGCGCGCCGGACGCGATGAGGGGCTTGAGGCCGCACAGCGCTGGATTGCGCAGCAGCTGGCACCACCGGCTCCACTTCGGCGTCGGTGACGTTGATGACGTTGCTTACATGGGTCACGCGGGTGGCGTTGGTGATGTGGCTGGCGTGGCTGACGTGGGTGACGCTGGTGTCGTGGTGACGTTGGTGACGCCGATGACGTGGAACACCGCGCTCCCCATTGACGAGGCGCTGCCAGCGCTGCATGACGCGCTGGCCTCACGAGCGGTAGCCGTGCTCGAAGCACCGCCAGGCGCGGGCAAAACCACCCGCGTGCCACTGAGTCTGCTCGCGCAGCCGTGGCTTGGGGCTGCGCGCATCGTAATGCTTGAGCCGCGCCGGTTGGCAGCACGAGCGGCTGCGCACTTCATGGCACGCACAATTCGTGAGCCCGTCGGTCAGACCGTGGGCTACCGGGTGCGCGGCGATTCACGTGTCAGCAGCCGCACGCGCATTGAAGTCATTACCGAGGGTGTACTCACACGCATGTTGGCGCGCGATGCAACGCTCGACGGTATCGGCGCTGTGATCTTCGACGAGTTTCACGAACGATCGTTGTTGGCTGACCTCGGCCTGGCCCTCACACTTCATACACGCGATCTGCTGCGCGATGATTTGCGGCTGCTCGTGATGTCGGCCACGCTCGATGGCAACGCGGTGGCCGAGTTGCTGCGCGATGCACACGGTGCCGCACCGGTGATTCGCAGCCGCGGTCGCATGTTCCCCGTCGCAACGCACTACCGTGGTGCACGCGCTCAGGAGCAGCTGGAGGCTCATGCGTCGCGGGTTGTGCGCGAAGCCTTGCAGGCGCACGAGGGGGACGTGCTGGTGTTTCTTCCCGGTGCCCGCGAGATACGCCGCACCGCGTCGCTGCTCAATGCGTCGCTACCCAACGGATCACCGCTCAATGCGTCAGGCGCAACGGTGGTGGTGCACGAACTGTTTGGCATGATGCCGCTGGCTGCGCAGGACGCCGCCATTGCGCCTGCGCCTCACGGGGAACGCAAAGTTGTGCTGGCCACATCAATCGCCGAAACCAGTCTGACCATTGAAGGTGTGCGTGTGGTGGTGGACGGCGGCAAGTCGCGATTGCCGCGCTACGATGCACGGGTGGGGCTGTCGCGGCTGACAACGGTACGGGTGAGTCGAGCGTCAGCTGATCAGCGACGCGGTCGCGCCGGACGTGTGGCCGAGGGCTTTTGCTATCGCTTGTGGGACGCACACGAAGATCCGATGATGCCGCCGGCTACACGGGCCGAGATTCTGGACGCCGATCTGACGCCGCTGGCGCTAGAGTTGGCGGAGGCCGGTGTGGATGACGCAGCGTCGCTCCGATGGTTGGATCAACCCTCGCCGGCGCTGCTGCAGCAATCACGTTCGCTGCTCACACTGCTCGGCGCGCTCGATGACAACCGGCGCATCACGAAGCACGGACGCGAGATGGTGTCGTTGCCGCTGCATCCGCGTTTGGCACACATGCTGTTGCACGCAACGACACGTGGTGTGCCCGGTCTGGGGGCCGCTGTTGCGGCGTGTCTTGAGGAACGCGATTTCCTGCGCGGAACCCGTTCAACGGCGCCAGCTGATTTGCAGCTTCGGGTTGAGTTGGTGCAAGGCGCCAGTACGGACGCATTGCATCACGCGCTCAATGGTGCCGTTGTAGACCGCGACGGTTTGCAGCGTGCGCGTGAGCTTGCACGTGAGCTTTTGCGAGAGCTGACGCGTGGCGTTGGCCGTAGTGACTCACGGTCGCACTCAAGTGACGACTCACACGAAGGTTCACGTGAAAATCCGCGTGATATTTCACATACGGGCTCACGCGAAGCTTCACACGAGGATATCGCAGTGCTGGCTGCCAAGGCGTACCCCGATCGCATTGCACAGCAGCGCGCGATCGATCGCCACAGTGCACCGGCGGAGCAGCTGTCGCAGCGTAAACGGTATCTCATGCGCAACGGTGTCGGGGCCAAGCTGGAGACCAACGACTCACTTTATGGCGCCACCTGGCTCGCAATCGCCGAGGTTGACGGCACACCGCCAGAGTATCGGATATTACGTGCTGTAAGCATTTCTCTTGAGAGTATCAGATCGCAGTTCAGCCAGCAGATCAGAGAAGAGCGGGTGATCACCTATGACGAAGACGCCAACCGATTGATCGCACGAAGGCAGACGTGTCTTGGTGAGCTCGTTCTTGATGATGCGCCGCTGGGCGATGTGCGTCCTGAAGAACGGGCAGACGTATTGCTGCAAGTCGTGCACCGACGCGGGTTGACGGTGCTTTCCATTGGACGAAGCGCGACGCAACTGCGGGAACGGTTGGCGTTTCTTCACCGACACGACGCACAGTGGCCCGATATCTCGGACGCGATGCTGATTGCAGAGTCCGGCACGTGGTTACATCCGTTGCTGCTGCACGCGCGCTCGTTGGCTGACGTTGGGGAGCAGTCGCTCGTGGGCGCATGGTTGGAGCGTCTGACGTGGTCCCAGCGTGCCGCACTGGATCAGTTGGCCCCTACGCACATTGAGGTGCCCAGCGGTTCACGCATCGCCATTGACTACAGCCAACCCGATGCGCCCATCCTGTCAGTGAAGCTGCAGGAAGTGTTTGGCTGGTCAACAACGCCGCTTATTCACAGCGGTCGGGTACCGCTCACGTTGCACCTGTTGTCGCCTGCGCAACGTCCCGTGCAGGTCACGCGTGATCTGGCCGGCTTCTGGCGTGAAGGGTATTTCGCAGTTCGCAAGGAGCTGCGCGGGCGCTATCCACGTCATCCGTGGCCCGAAGATCCCATCAGCGCGCTGGCCACGCGGCGTGCCAAGCCACGTGGTACGTGAGAACGTCAGACGAAGGCGTGATCGCCGACTGCATCCCGCATCTCAGCCACGAGCCACTAGCGTGCCAGCCAGTCTCCTGACACGATACGTTCGCTTTCGGACACGCCCTGATTGTATTGATACACCCACGCCTCGTGTTCGCTGCCGTCGCCAAACTGAATCGGCATACGCACACGCACAAACAGAGACCCAAAACGTGCGTCCGGTGCGTAACCTTCATATTGATCGAGCATGGACAGCACCGATTCTCCCGACGACTCGGGGATGGCCCAGACATCACCAAACACCCGGTCGTCGGGGGTGGACGGGGCGGTAATGGCGGGGAAGGTGCCGGTACTGTACAGGCGTCCGGCGATGGTGGCGTCTCCAACGAATGTGGCGTCGCCGGCGAGCCGTTCGGCCATCAGATGGCCGGAGTTTCGCCGCAGGGTACCGTAGACGAACAACACAACAGGGCCGCTCATCCGTGTTTTGTGTTGTGGGTCACAACGTGGCCGGTCAAGGTTTTATGCATGGGGGCAGCGGCCTCGGCTGTGCTGTTGCGGGGAGCCGTGTCAGAGAAAGCGTGGACGGTGAACATTTTCGAATGTGTGACCGACTAGCTTTCCCCCGCTACCCCACCGCTCATTTTTCTGGTCGTGGTTCGGTGACATGTGGCTTGTTTTCGTGTGTGGCGATGCCGGCGTTCAACTATGATGTTGGTGTTGCCCTCTTTTAACTGACTCGAATGTACCGACCGTTTTCGCCCGATTGGGCCTCTGCATTTAAAGACGCGATCAACGCTGATCCGACGTACGGCGCGTTGGCGAAGAATTGGACGTGGCCAGTGGCGCTCGTCATGGATGCCACACCGGCGTACGGGTTTTCGCACCCGGTTGCGGTGCAGTTGAACTTCGACCGCGGCGTGTGTTCAACGGCGGTGGTGATGCCGCCGCACACTGTGGACGCGACGTTTGTTTTGCGCGCCGATTATGACACGTGGAAAGAAGTGGCCAAAGATGGCCTCGATCCCATCAGTGCGGTATCCGGCGGCCGGATCAAGTTCACGGGTCCGCTGGGCACGCTGATGATGCACGCCAAGGCCGCCAGCGCGCTCATTGGTGCGGCGCGAGCCATTCCCACCCAGTTTCCAGACGATGTCGAGTGACTGATCCGGTGTTCCGGCAGTTCTCACGTCCGTGATCAATAACGGCATCGTGCAGACGCCGGACATTGTGCCACCGCCACGGTGGCAACTGATTCTCGCGTTCCTCTGCATTTACGTGGTGTGGGGGTCAACGTATCTCGCCATGAGCTTCGCGGTGGATACCATCCCACCCTTTCTCATGGGCGCAGTTCGTTTTCTTACGGCCGGCGCCATGCTGGTGGCGTGGAGTGCGTGGCGTGGCAAGGCTCGCGTGAGCCGTACCGCCTGGCGAAACGCCGCCGTTGTGGGTGGCCTGCTGCTGTTCTGGGGCAATGGATCGGTGGCGTGGGCCGCGCAACGTGTTCCGTCAGGGATGATGTCGTTGCTGGTTGCCACTGTCCCGCTTTGGGTCGTGTTGCTGGAACGTGCTCGCGGTCGTAAACCCACCGTTGCTCAGCTTGTTGGTGTAGCCATTGGAATGGTTGGCGTGAGTCTGCTTGTCTTGCCCGCCGATGGTTCATGGCGAAACGCGCCAGTCGATCCCCTGGGTGCGGCGGTGCTGGTGATCGGCTCGCTGGCCTGGACCGCGGGCTCGTTGTTCTCACGCAGTGCCGAACAAGCGGCGTATGCGCCTATGAACAGCGGTTTGCAGATGTTGTGTGGTGGAGCCGGGTTGCTGCTGCTCGGACTCGTCGTGGGTGAACCGGCGCGTATGTCGTTTGATTCGGTGTCGCTCAAATCCATGCTGTCGGTGCTGTATCTGATTGTGTTCGGCTCGCTGGTTGGCTTCAGCACATATATGTGGCTGCTCAAGAAGGCCAGTCCAGCGGCGGTGGGCACCTACGCCTACATCAATCCCGCGGTTGCCGTCTTGCTCGGCGTTACACTGGCCGGCGAGCGTTTGCCCGCGCGCGCTGTGCTGGCGATGTCAGTGATCGTTGGTGGTGTGGCGCTTGTGTCGCTGGCGCCGAAACCTGGCGGTCGTCGCTGACGTAGTAGTGTTGTTCGCCGCACGTTACGCATCTTTTACAACGGGTCTGCAATGCACACACACTTGCGACTTGTCGCATTCGGAAATATTGCTGTCGGTGCGCTCTCGGTATTGGGTGGCGTTTTATTGACGCTGGGCATGGGAATCTTCGGCGTCGCCACTGGTGATGCCGGTGTCGCCTTCCTCATGGGCACCCTGGGTCTGGTGATCGGTGTCTTTCTCATGCTGCTTGGTCTGCCGCAACTTGTGGGCGGCGTGGCGTTGCTGGGCCGCAGGAACTGGGCGCGCTATCTGCTCATGGTAACATCGGCGTTCGGACTGTTCGCGTTCCCGATTGGGACGGTGCTGGCCGTGTACTCGTTGTGGGTGCTGACCAATGACGAGACCAAGTTGCTGACGGCGGGATGAGCGAAAGTGAACGGCGCGTTTGACCGGCGTTCACGGTTACGGTGAACGGTAAACGGTTTGGGTGAACTGCGCGTTTGACAGCGTTCACGGTAAGAGTGAACCGTTAACGGTTTGAGTTTTACCTGCACTGTAAACCGTACACCTTCACCGTGAACGCTGTCCAATGGCAGTTACAGACGAGGCTTTGATCGTGCTGGCGCTGCACCAGCTTCGCGTCACTCTCGGTTCAGCGGCCCAAGCTTCCCGACCGCGGTGTCTTCAATCTCCTTCGCTGCGCGATCCAGCACATGTGTTCCATCGGTGCACCACGGCAAACCCATCACCTGCCGTGGTGCATCGTTGTATATAAAACTCACCCTGAGTGATTCTCGCAGCGAGCCCACACTGCGACACTTGGCGCCGTCGAGTTGGAGTACCGCAGGTAGTGTGTGAAGCTGTAACGTGGCAATGCGCTCCTGCAGCGAAGTCACCGTTGCCGCATTGAGCGTTGCTGTATCTGCTGTAGTGGCGCTACCCAGCGATTGTACCCAGCGACGCACGCGTCCGTCCCTCGCGATTTCTACACGCAGCTGCACACATGTAGGCGCACACTGCACACGCTGTACGCCCAGCAGCAGCTCGGCCGGCAACACCTCAGACTGCACCTCTGCAAATCCCACCGCATCAGCGCGGTTGGCTCCAGGCGCACCAGCGACCGCGGCTGACGAAAAGCGTTGCGCACGTTGCATGGCGGGAGCGGCCCGCAGTTGCATGGGCCGTTCACCCTGAACCGCTGCGCGTTGAACCGTGACCTGTGAATCAACACTCAACTGCGCTGCGCGCCGTGTCGCCAGCTCCGCCGCGCCCAGCTCCGATGATCGCGCGGCGGTTGCAACGGCTTTCGAACTCACCGGTTCCTTTGGACTGCCGATCGCGACTGCAGGCGAAGGTGCGGGCGCTGCAGGAATCGCTGCTTCGACCGGGACCCCTGCGCTGGCAGATTTCGCCGACGCTGTGGGCGCTACAGTTGCCCCAGTTGCCGCAGACGCGTCGGATGCCGAGCGATTCGCCAGATCGCGGGCGCCTTCCGTGACGTCAGCTGTACTTGCAACGTTTTCAGGCGTCATTGGTGCGGTTTCACTTACAATACCCACTCCGGAGTCTGTTTCGCGCAGCTCAGGTTCACGCCGAGCAACTATTACGCCGGTTACGCCCACCATCAAGAGTGCGGCGATACCGCTCATACGACGCAGCGACCATCGCGGCTGACCGCGAGCAACAAGACGGTTGGAGCGACTTGTCGCGACCTTGATGGGGACGCCGGACGCCTTGGGCAGCACACCGGCCGGCACATGGTCCAACGCACCAAGGATGCGCGACGACGCCGCAATCAATCCACGCGCGTCAGCCACACGCTGCGCGAACTCCGCAGACGAGTGAGTGAGCGCCTCGAGCTCGGCGGCCCGTGCGTCACTCAGTTCGCCGTCCAGCCATTCATGAATCTCGCCGTCATCAATCGGCGACGGCACGCGTTCATCCTGCGACATGATTATGCCCCTCCGCGCCGTTTTGCAGCGC
>JBBSPO010000116.1:0-10866 GCA_038258695.1 Gemmatimonadales bacterium
ACCTTCTGCGAGTCGCTGTGTGCATTCGCGGCAGACGCGTGGCGGTTTGGCCGCGTAGATCGTCCTGCCTTCGGAATCGTGCACGTCCGCCACGACGTAGGGCTCGATGCGGTAGCCGCCGTTGGCAAACACGGCATAGCCGCGCGCCATGACCAGTGGCGCTGCCGATGCGGTGCCGAGGGCCAACGACATGTTGTTCGGTAGCGATTCGAGCGGCAGTCCAAAGCGCGTGATGTATTCGCGGGCATAGCCGATTCCGATCGTATCGAGCAAGCGCACCGAGACCAGATTGCGCGACTGCACCAGCGCCTGCCGGAGCTTCATCGGCCCGTAGAACCTGCCGTTGTCGTTCTGCGGCCGCCAGACGCCGCCCGGACGCGAAGGGTCTGGAAATTCCACCGGCGCATCATTGACCACGCTCGCTGGAGTGAAACCGCGCTCAAGCGCGGCGGAATAGAGAAAGGGCTTGAAACTCGAACCCGGTTGCCGGTTGCTCTGCACGGCGCGATTGAACTTCGAGCGGTTGAACTGGTACCCGCCCACCAGTGCGCGGATTGCTCCGTCCTCCGGGTCGAGTGCCACCAGTGCCGCCTGCGCTGCGGGAATTTGGGCGAGCCGCCACGCGCCCTCCGCGTCGAGCTGGATCCGTACGATGTCGCCGCGGGCGAGTACCTGCGAGGCTGCGGTTGGGGCAGCACCGCGAGCGCTTGCTTTCAGATATGGACGCGCCCACGCCATGGCCTTGAGGGGCAGAACCGCTTCACTGCCGTCCGCGAGTCGCAGCGTGGCCTCCCGCCGATCTGCTGCCAGCACCAGCGCGGGTAGCAGACTGGCGACCTGCTCCCGGCCTTCCAGTGCGGCTGCCGGCGTGATCGCATCGGGACCTTCGAGCTCGATATGCGCTTCCGCGCCGCGGTAGCCGTGGCGTCGGTCATATTCCTCGAGGCCCGCTCGCACCGCGAAGTCCGCGTCGCGCTGCAGCGAGGATGTCACCGTGGTGGTCACTCGATAGCCGGCAGTCAGCGCCTTTTCGCCGAGTCTCGCCAGAGCTTCCTGCCGCACCATCTCTGCCAGGTAGGGGGCGCTCATCTCCAGTTTCGGTTCATGCGGCGCGGCGCGATCCGGCGTTCGCACGGCTTCTGTGTATTCCGCGGGAGTGATGTAGCCCTCGTCGCGCATGCGCAGCAGCACGTAATCCCGCCGCTGCAGCGCTCGTGTGGGGTTGCTCAGGGGATTGGCCGAAGAGGGCGCCTTGGGAATGGCCGCCAGCATCGCCGAATCGGCGAGTGTGAGCTGATCCAGGGTCTTGCCGTAGTAGAAGTCCGCCGCTGCTGCCACGCCGTAGGAGCGGTAGCCGAAGAAGATCTTGTTGAGATACAGCTGGAGAATCTCATCCTTGCTGAGCGCACTTTCAATCAGTGCTGTATAGCGCACTTCAAGTGCCTTGCGCTTCCAACCACGTACTGACTCGGTGAGGAACGCGTTGCGCGCCAACTGCATGGTGATGGTACTCGCACCTTCTCGCACACCACCGGCCGCAACGTTATGTACCGCAGCGCGCACAACACCGCGTACGTCAATTCCATTGTGCTGACGAAAGCGCTTGTCCTCAACGGCAATAAACGCTTCGCGCACATGTTCAGGAATTTTTTCAAGTGCCACGGGGATGCGGCGCACAGGATCGATCATGCCAAGCAGTTCACCATCGTGCGCCACCAGACGGTCGCCCGTGCTGGGGCGCCATTCGCGCAACTCGGCGACGCTCGGACACGTGTCAAAGCCACATGACTGCCACCATGTAAAACCTGTTGCGGCAGTCAGCCCCAGGCCGGCCGCCGCACCCACCCACACGCGACGGTCGCGACTGGCCGCGTGCAACAGCACACGACTGCGCGCCATCGCACGAAGTGACCACACGGTTGTCTTCCGCCACGCACGACGCGCCAGCGGTTGAGCCCGCCGCTTTAAATCGGCCGCCCAGACAGCTGCACGTTCGCGCAGGGATAGTGTAGCCTTCGGTTCAGCGTTCATTATCGCAGTTCGACCCCGAGAGTCATGCCGAGTTTCGTGTTTTTCTGTTTTGCCCTGTCACTGCTCACCGCCTGTTCATCAGCCGACCCGGACAGCTCGGCGCTGGCCAATGCGGCAACGACTGAAAACAGCCTGAAGAAGACCGTACGGTTGGACACCGCCAATGGTGACACCGTTGGTCCCAACGGATCAGAAAATCCCGGTCAAGACGGCCAGGAGGCGGGCATTCTTGCGCTTTCGGTGGTGACCGACAGTGCGGCCGCGCAGCGTGTGCCCAACGAATACGGTCGCATTCCGGTGGTGGAGTACCATCTGGTGGACTCGGCAGACGGCACCTACAAAGTGAGCCGCGAGCGGTTCAGGGCGGAGCTCGATACGCTCTACGCGCGGGGCTACCGTCCGATTTCGCTGGCTGAGATGCTCGACAAGAAAATTGATCTTCCGCGTGGCATGTCACCGGTGCTGTTCATTTTTGACGACGCGTCGCCCAGCCAGTTCCGCTATATCGAGCGCAATGGGCAGCTGGTCGTTGATCCCACCAGCGCGCTTGGTGTGTGGATGGATTTTGCGGCCGACAAACCCGATTGGCGCAGCCGAGGGCTGTTTTGTTTGCTGTCGGGCGCCGAAGCCGGCCGCTCGTTTTTTGGCAACAAGGGCATTGAGGGACAGAAGTCGGAATGGCGTTTCCCCAAGCTGCAGCAGCTCGATTCGATGGGCTTTGAGCTGTGCAACCACACGCTGTGGCACGCGCGTCTGGACAAATACGACAACGCGTTTGTTCAGGAGCAAATTGCCCGCGGCGAGCTGGCGATCGACTCGGCGATTCCGGGATACAAGGTGCGCGGCTTTGCACTGCCACTGGGCATGTGGCCTAAAACGCGTGAACTGGCGTGGGCTGGCGCGTGGACCGATCCCAAGAGCAAGCGGGAACTGCGCTACAGCTATGACGCGGTATTCGAAGTGGCCGGTGGTCCCACGCGCAGTCCGTACGATCCGAAGTTCAATCCACGGTCAATTGCGCGCATTCCACTGGGCAAGGGCATGCCGCTCTTTCCCACGCTGCGTCAGCTGGAGAAAGAGGGTGCCGGCGGCCGCTACGTGAGTGACGGCGATCCGGGCACCGTGGCGGGTACGGCGCCCTCGCCGTAGCAGCGCTTGCGGTGGTGTTGCAGCGGTCCGGGGAATCGCGTGGTGTTTTAGCGCTCCCCACAATGCCGTTGTGGGGCGCCGCCTTACGTGCGCTTCTGTTCGAGCTCGTCCCAACGGTCAACGGCGCGTCGCATATGCGGAATCACAATGCTGCCGCCAACAATCAGTCCAATACTGAGCGTTTCAAACGCTTCGTCACGCGTCACGCCCTCTTCGACGCAGCGTACGATGTGGTAGGTGATGCAATCGTCGCATCGCAATACGAGTGAAGTCACGAGCCCCAGCAGTTCCTTGGTCTTCACATTCAGCGCGCCGTTTTCGTAGGCTCGTCCGTCGAGCGCAAAAAAGCGGTTGATGACCAGATTGTTTTCGCCCAGGATGCGCGTGTTCATGCGCTCACGGAACTCGCGGAACTCGGCCAACGAGCCCGAGGCTTCGGTGTCGGCGTGTGCGTTTACGGCGGCGCCTGTGTTCGCTCCTGCGTTTCCGCCGGCATTACCGCTGGCTCTGCTGTCGGGCGACGTCGGCGATGTGTGTGAATCGTGATCGGGGCTCACAGCTTGTACTTGCGAAGGGTGGTCAGCGCCGTCTCCAGCGACTGCTTCTGCTGGTCGCTGGTTGAGGCGGCGAGCAGCTGCTCATAGGTCCGGATCGCCAGCGCCATGGCTTCCTTGTCGTGTTCGGCGCTGGCCAGTGAGGCCGCGTTGTCGGCCAGTGCGGCCTTGGCCAACTGGTCTTCGGGAAACCGTTCGGTTACCTGAATCCAGCGAATGGTGCGGTCGCGCTGGTTACCCTCGGTGAGCGCCCACATGTGCCAGGCGCCACGATTGGCGGGATCGGCAGCGATGGCGCGGTCGGCGAGTACGCCTACAACCTCCGGGCCACGTCCGCTGAGCCAGTACGCGTTGGCCAGAATCACCAGGGCGCGCGCATTTTTGGGTTGTTCGGCCACCACCGTTTCATAGATGGGGCCGGCGACTTCGGGCATTTCTCGCCACGGTTCGACGGCGGCAATCAGCGCGTCGGCTGTGGCGCCCTCACGCAGCGCGTGCAGGCGTTCCATGAGGACGCCCATGTTGCCAGAGGCTTCATAGGCGGAGACGGCGTTGGATATCGCCGATCGGAGGTCAGTTTGAGGAGCGATCATGAGTGACAAATGTAGCAGGGAGACCAAACTGTGACTTGCGCGAAAGCGCCTTGGCTGCAACATTCCGTGCGTCATCGGCGTATTATGGTGAACGCGCGCCACGACCCAAGAAGGTCCTGGCCTGCTGGTGGTGCATGCGTTGCGGCATCCGAGCATTGGCGTCCATCTGTTGGTCCCCCCCGAGACATCGACATGCAGCATAGCTGGATACCACGTTGGTATCCGAATCCCCTGCGTACCTCAGGGAAGGTTCTACTGCTTTCAAAGCAAGACGGCGCGCCTGGCCACCGTCAATGATCAGTTCCAGATCAGTTTCAACTTCAGTCCTCGCGTGAGACACACTCACACGGCACGACTGATCCGTGCGACATGCACCTCCGGCGCACCCGCGCCGCACCCCGGTCCGGTGACAGTTTCACCGGTCCTCCACGCCACACGCAGTACAGCATGAACGAACCCAAGCGACCCTACCGCCGCGGCCGTCGGCCCCGGACCAATGATGCACAAGAGACGGACACCGGCGGCGAGCCGAATCCATATCGCGACGGACCTGACGCCGCGACGTCAGCGCCCGAAGCGTCTGACGCCGTCAGCAAACCGAGACCCCGCCGTCCCCGGTCAAACCCCAAGGCTGCCGCTCCGGACGCCGCCGCCAGCGACTCTTCCAACGGCTCGGCGCCCAGCTCCGCGCCCCGAAGCGATGCGGCACCAAACAACTCGTCCAGCGCACTCAGTGCGCCGGATTCGTCCGAGCCCCGCAGTGCGGCTCCATCACGCGAAGGGTCTTCGCGAGATTCGACGCCACGCGACACCTCGCCGCGCGACGGCTCGGCCCGCGATGGTTCGGTCCGCGATGGTTCGGCCCGCGACATTCCGGCCCGCGACAACTCAGCCCGCGACAACTCGGCCCGCGAGGGTTCTGGTGCCTCCGCCGGTGGTGCGCCCTCGGAAAACCCGCGCGATCACCGCAACAACGGTCAGCAAGGTGCACGTCGCAATACGCGACGCGGCCGCGGGCGCTTCCGCAAGGAACGCGGTGGCGAACGTAGCGAACGTCCCGAACGCGCGCCGCGGCCAGAGCGGGGTCAACGTCCGCCGCGGGAGCAGCGCGAACCGCGTGATGCGCCGCCGCCCAGTGTGGTGGAAGGCACAACCACTGGCTGGTTTGACTTGCAGCGTGATGCCGGCTTTGTACGGCAGGCAGAACACAGCTATTTGCCCGAACCCACCGATCCGTTTGTGCCTACGCAGTTGGTGCGCGCACATGCGCTCCGGCGGGGCGACAAGATCGATGCAACATGGGGCCGCGACCATCGTGGGCGCGCCGTGCTCATTGAAATCACGTCGCTCAATGACGGGCCGCCAATCATCGAGGGCAAGCGCCACGACTTCAACACCCTCACGGCCAGCTATCCCGACCGCAAGCTGACGCTTGAAACCGGTCAACAGGCCAAGAGCGGACCAGAGCTGACGCGTCGTGCTATCGACGTGATCGCTCCCATCGGATACGGGCAGCGTGCGCTCATTGTGGCACCAGCACGTGCTGGTAAAACCACGCTTTTGCAAGCCATTGTTGAAGGCGTTGCCATTAACCATCCGGAAGCGGGATTGTTTGTACTGCTCGTAGACGAGCGCCCCGAAGAAGTCTCCGAAATGATTGAATGGGGACATGGCGAAGTTGTCGCCTCCAGCTTTGACATGCCGGCCAAGCGACACGTCGAAGTGGCCGACATGGTACTCGAGCGTTCGCGGCGCATGGTGGAGCAAGGCAAAGATGTAGTCATCGTGCTCGATTCCATCACGCGCCTCGCAAGAGCGCACAACACAGTGGAACGCGGCACCGGCCGCACACTCTCGGGCGGACTCGATTCGTCAGCCATGCAAAAGCCGAAAGCGTTTTTTGGATCGGCGCGCATGATTTCCGAAGAAAACGGCGGCGGCTCGCTCACCATTATTGCCACGGCTCTGGTGGAAACCGGTTCGCGCATGGACGACGTCATCTTTGAAGAGTTCAAAGGCACCGGCAACTGCGAGATCAAGCTTGATCGCAGTCTCGCCGATCGCCGTATCTATCCCGCGTTCGACATTGCCGTGAGCGGCACACGTCGCGAAGAAAAACTCTATCGTCCCGATCAACTGCAGAAAGTTCATCTGCTGCGACGGGGGCTCGCACAAATGCCACCGCAAGCCGGTATGGAGTGGTTGATCAAGCGCGTGGCTGGTACCAACGACAACGATTCACTGCTCGACGGTTTGTAATCGCCCGCGCGTGAATCACTGCTGTTCGCAACGCCCTCGGCCTCATCGCCGAGGGCGTTTTGCGTTTACGCGGGACCGGCATGGCGGGAAGTCCTGACGAAATGTGCCAGCTGCGTGACAGTGCTGCACGCAAACTTCGGGAACAATGCACGGTTCTGCTAAAGACCACCGCTTTGCCGCCGATACCATGACTGGTACGCGACATCCGCAACTGCGTGCGGACGCACCCGCTCACGCCAATCATCTTCGAAATCGGCATGTTTCGCTCTCTGACACTCCGCACAAAAATCCTCGCCCTCCCGGCAGTCGCGGCTGTGGGCTTTCTTGTGACACTCGGCGTTGTGATGACGCTGGGACTGTCAGCGCAGGCCGAACAGCAGCGCATTGAGAACGGCTATTCGCCGGCGCTTCAGCTCAGCCAACAGCTCGAGCGGACGCTGGAAGACTACCAGCGCGCGCTGCGGGACGGTGTGGGCGCGAGCGATGAGGGAGCGATCACTGCCTCCGATTCGCTGTCGGAGCGCTTTGCTTCGCTGGCCGATTCGCTGGCGGGAAATGAGACCGTGGATCATGTGGCCGTTGACAGCATTGTCACGGCTTTCACAGCCTACGCCAGCGGTGCACGCGCCACGAGCCTGGGCATGATTTCAGGTGATATGGAACTCGACCTCATGGGCGGCATGCAGGCCATGCGTTCACAGTACGCCGATCTTGCGACCGTGCTGGCCACGCGACGCGCTGGTGAGGAAACGAACATTGCGACAGCGTTTGCAACAGCGCGTTCGTTGCAACAGACTGCGTTGTGGGGTTCAGCGGCAGTGCTGGTTATCGCGCTGACGCTTATCGGTGTGTTGTCCATTGGCACGCTGCGCAGCATCATGAACTCTCTCACGTCGCTCTCCAACGCCGCCACTGAAATCGCGCGCGGACGCATTGAGCAAGAGATTGACATTCACTCCAAAGACGAAATCGGCGCCCTCGCCGATGCGTTTCGTAACATGGTGTCGTACATCGGTGAGATTGCACACGCCGCCGACCGACTGGCCGTTGGCGACTTGAACGCTGCATCTGTGACGCCGCGCTCTGAGCACGACGTCCTGTCGCGCAACGTGAATCGCGTCTCTGAAGCGTTGCAGACCGTGGTGGGTGAAGTGGGCAGCACCATTACTGCGGTGCAGGTCGGCAACCTGGCACAGCGTGGTTCCGCCAAGGGAGTGGCCGGAGCGTATGCCGATGTCATCACCGGCACCAACGCCATGCTCGACGCAGTCAACGCACCGATTGATGAAGCGCGCACTGTATTGGCGCGCGTTGCACAGCGCGATCTGGCCGTGCGTATGAAGGGTGACTACAAGGGTGACCACGCAGCGATCAAGGATTCACTCAACGCTGCATTGGCCAACATTGGCGAAGCATTTGCGTCTCTCACGTCGGCGGTGGCACAGGTGAACGCTGCCGCTTCTGAAATCGGATCGGGCAGCCAGGATCTCGCGTCGGGTGCCGCCGATCAGGCTGGCTCCATTGATCAGGTGTCAAATCGCCTGGTGGTGGTGGGTGAACGTACCAAAGCGAGTGCCGCCGATGCGCATGAGGCACGCGCTGCGATGGAACGCGCACGCACCGATACAGAGCAGGGTGTGGAACGCATGCATGCGCTGGCCGAAGCCGTGACGGACATCAAGAAGTCGGCTGACTCCACGGCCCGGATTGTGAAGACGATTGATGAAATCGCATTCCAGACCAACTTGCTGGCGCTGAACGCGGCCGTTGAAGCGGCGCGTGCCGGCGACGCTGGCAAAGGCTTTGCGGTGGTGGCCGATGAAGTACGCAGCCTGGCGATTCGCGCCGCCGAAGCGGCCCGCAATACCGCGGTACTGATCGAAGAGTCCGTGCAGAAAACCGAAGCGGGTGTCGCGCTCAACGAAGGCGTACGTCGTCGTCTTGAGGAAATCCGTACCGGTGTAGAACGGGCCAGCACGATGATGGCCAACATCGCCGATGGAGCACGCGAGCAGGAGACGGAACTGGCCGAAGTCACGTCAGCTATCAGTCAGATCGCACAGCTCACGCAGCGTGTTGCGGCCAATGCCGAAGAGTCGGCCAGTGCGGCAGCCGAACTGCAGGCGCAGGCCGGTGAAATGCACGAGATGGCGTCGCAGTTTGTGGTGGACGACACCGCAGCAAAGCCGAAAGCCGCGGCAGTCGCCGGAGCATCACCCGCGCGAAGCACTCACCGCACGCACGAGCGCTCCAATGCGGCCGCACGTACCAGCCGTGCGCCTCGCGCCGAAACAAAGGCCAGCACACCGGTACGCAAGGCGAGCAAAGTGGCGCCTGCGAAGGCTGCGTTGGCGTCAGCATCAAGCGCCGAAAGCCTGATCCCGTTCGACGACGAGGATACGGATATCTTTGCCGAGTTCTGATCGCAGTTGGGTTACCGCGCTATTGAACCTGCGGTGCCCGGCGTTCGGAAAGCCACCCCAAAGGCATAGCGGTCACGTACGGGTCGTGTACTGATCAATCAACGTGGCTGCAGCACGCATCCCCTGACGAAAGTTCTCCTCGGAGATCCATTCGTCAGGGGCATGTGCGTTTTCGCCCGGTAGTCCAAAGCCCATCAACAACACCGGTGCGCCCAGGATTCGCTCAAAGTCGCCAACCACAGGAATGGAGCCGCCTTCTCCGGTAACCACCGGTGTTTTTCCGAACGCGGCTTCGAGTGCATACACACCCGCTTCGTGCAACGGACCGCTCAGTTCAGCGCGCCACGGACGACCGCCGTGCAGCGCGGTGACGGTGGCGACCACACCCGGCGGCGCCACACGTGCAACGTGCGCGGCAATGAGCTTCTCGACCTCGCGCGGATCCTGATCGGGCACCAACCGGCAACTGACCTTGGCCATGGCCAGAGCGGGCAGCACTGTTTTTGCGCCTTCCCCGGTGTAGCCGCTGAGCAGTCCATTCACTTCGCAGGTGGGACGTGTCCATAGCCGCTCAAGTACGCTGTACCCCGCTTCACCACCAAGCGCGGGAGAACCCACTTCGTGGCGGAAGTCTTCTTCGTTGAACGGCAGCGTGCGCATTTGTTCGCGTACGTGCTCGGGCCACGCTTTGACAGCGTCGTAAAAGCCGTCAATCGCAACACGACCCTCTGCATCGTGCATGGTAGCGAGTATCTGCGCCAATGCCATGGCCGGATTGACCACGGCGCCTCCGTACATGCCGGAGTGCAAATCACTGGTTGAGCCGCGCACGTTGATTTCGACGTACGCCAAACCGCGCAGCGATGACAAGATGCTGGGCGTGCCCGGTGCGAACATGGTGCTGTCGGAGATCACCACACCGTCGCAGCGCAGCCGCTCACGATTGGCCTCGAGAAACTGCTCGAGATTTTCGCTGCCGACTTCTTCTTCACCTTCGGCCAGCACAATCACGTTCACGGGCAACGTGCCGCGCACGGCGAGGTGCGCTTGGAGCGCTTTCACGTGCAAATACAACTGCCCTTTATCATCGACACTGCCGCGCGCGTAAATGCGACCATCGCGCACCTCGGGTTCAAAGGCCGGCGATGTCCACAGCTCCAGCGGCTCGGCGGGCTGCACATCATAGTGACCGTAAATGAGCAGCGTGGGTGCGTCTGCTCCGGCCCCGCGCCATTCGGCGAGCACAATGGGATGGCCCGGTGTTTCCATAAGCGCAGAGGTGAAGCCGGCTTGCGCCAGGCGATCTGACAGCCAGGTGGCGGCCGTGCGACAATCGCCCGCGTGTTCGGTGCGCACACTCACGCTCGGGATGCGCAGAAACTCAAACAGTTCGCTGAGCGCGCTGTTGTAGTGCGCCTTGAGGTGCGCGTCGAGATCGGCGGGGACAGTGGCAGTGCTCATGGCAGGAAACCGGCAGAATGGTTCAGTTTGAATGCAGCGTCTTTGCGCGTGCGATGCAGATGCGATGCAGCTTCAATGCAGCGTCAATGCAGCGTCAATACAGCTTCAATACAAGTCAGATCAACCGCGCAGCCTGTCGCCAACCGACATGCCAAACAGCGTTGCAACAACAGCCAGCGAAACGCTGAGTATCACGTACACCGCGGCGCGCACCATCTTTCCTTCCTGCGCCAGTGCAACGATTTCGGCACTGAAGGTACTGAAGGTGGTAAAGCCGCCGCAGAAACCAACAGTGAGACTGATGCGCCACACGGGATCGAGTGACGGCATGCTCAGCCAGCGTGCGAACACGCCAATAAAAAATGCGCCAAGTACGTTCACCAGCAGCGTGCCCAC
>JBBSPO010000117.1:0-10815 GCA_038258695.1 Gemmatimonadales bacterium
TGCCCTCAATCAACCAGACGTCGGGGCTCTTGCGGGAAGTGACAACTGCCTGTTCGTCGCCGGCTGGAATCCTGAGGACAGTCGTGACGGAACCTCGCTGCATTGGCTCGTTGTACCGGTGCGAGCTCCATCGAATACTGTCCATATTCGATTGAAGCATCGCGACAGCCGCCTGCGTGAAGTCAGGAATGGACGAATGCTGGTGACGAGACTCGACAGCCTGGGAAGTTCGGTGGTGGACGTCTATCGCACCCCTAGTCAGTGCAACTAGGGAAGCTCCGTTTGGCATTCACTGGCCCTCTTTGATTGGTGACTTGCCGATCCAGTTCTCTTTTGGCGCTCTGATCGGCGTCGCTCTGTCGGCAACCCTTGCCTCCAAACGCCGGATCAGACACCTGCCGCTTCTGTCCGCTGGTTGCGGCGCTCTTGTCGGCGCCGTCATCGGTGTGTCGAGGTGGGGCTTCGCGTTGTTTGAAAACCCGCTGCCGCTGCTATGGCCGATGGCGGTGGGTGCAGGCTGGGGGGCCGCGATGGGAGTGATCACAATGCTTCTCAACAGACGCACTTCGCCGGCAACGCCGTCAATGCCACCACGTCAAGCGGATGCGCAGCTACGTCACGGAGCGCATGCTTCGACAAGCAGCACTAGGCCACCGGCCAGAGACGCGGTTCCAGCCAAGCTGGACTGACGGAACGCGCGGCGAGTCTCTGCGCGAATGCGCGGCAACGCACGTTTGGCGGCGCCGAGTTTGGCTCGGAGCGATTGCAGAGCGTGAGAGTGGTTGTCCCCGTGCCCCATTCCAAGCTAAATGGTGTGGACGTGCGCACCGAGGTCACACGGTGGACCTTTGCCGGATGGCAGCAAAGTGCTGGTTCACTGACGCCTACGCTCTCAGGTGATGCAGTGTTGGTGGCCGGCTTCGTGGGCGGCACGGCGGCGGCCCTCGAAGCGAATACTGGCGCCGTGCTCTGGCGTCGTGAGTTTGCGCAGACTGTTATTAGTCCGTCGGTTGGCACTGAGATCATGATCTGGTAATCCTCCCACCTTTAGTTGGGATGGATTCACCGCTCCCGGGCGGAATGCTACCCAAGCAAGTACATAGATTCGGCGGTAGAATACGTGTAGCGAGATTAACATGTATAGAAACTAGACAATATCTCTGCATGTTAGGCGCCGCGTGGGTACAGCCCGGGTACATGGTTGACAGAGTAGTCCGGCAGCATGGTTTACACTCCTTCTAAACTGCATGGTCACCCCCTCTTCTGCGAGAGTACCATGCCCTGGTTGGAGACCGACCTGATGACCGAACGACTGAAGTTCGTGCAAGACGCTTTCAGTGATCGCTTCACGATGGCCGAAGTGTGCGCCCGACACGGCGTCAGCCGGCCGACGGGCTACAAATGGATCGCCCGCTTTGCGGAGGAGGGGCGGCGGGGACTTGGCGACCGCAGTCGCGCGCCGCACACGTGTCCTCACAAACTCTCGACGGCCATGACCGACCTGCTGTGCACCGCGCGCGAAGCCCATCCGTTCTGGGGCGCACGCAAACTGCTCGTCGTGCTGCGAGCGAAGCATCCGCAGATTCGTGAATGGCCAGCTCCCAGCACCGTGGCCGATCTGCTCGCCCGACGCGGGCTGGTGCAACGGCGGTGGCGGCGGCGTCCCACAACACACCCTGGCGTGCTGCCGGCGGTCGCGGACGCCCCCAACGATTTGTGGACGGCGGATTTCAAGGGCCAGTTCCGCACCGGCGATCAGGTGTACTGCTATCCGTTGACGATTGCCGATCTGGCGACGCGCTTTCTGCTGACCTGCCACGGGCTGCGCTCAACCAAATGCGAGCTGGCGAAGCCGGTGTTTGAACGAGCGTTTCGTGAGTATGGCTTGCCGCGCGCGATTCGTACCGATAACGGCGTGCCCTTCGCAACGGCCGCCCTTCATGGGCTCTCGTTCTTGAATGTGTACTGGATGCAACTCGGCATCGTGCATCAGCGGATTCGCCCGTCTTCACCCCAAGAGAACGGCGCCCATGAACGCATGCATCGGACGCTCAAACGCCAGGCCATCAAACCGGTGCGACGGACCTGCACCGCGCAGCAGCGCAACTTCGACGCGTTTCGCCACGAGTACAACAACGAGCGCCCGCACGAGGCACTGGGTCAGACGACGCCGTGCTCGCACTACCAGATGTCACCGCGACCGTACCCGTCGCGGCTGCCCGTGCCGGACTACCCGGGTCACTATCTGGTGAAGACGATAACGACGGCCGGGACCTTTCGCTTCGGCAAGCGGCTCGTCTACATCGCGAATGCACTGACGAACCAACGGATTGGGCTTGAGGAAACGGACGATGATTGTTGGTCAGTCTACTTTCACCACACGCTGCTGGCGACGTTCGACGAACGCGACTATATCATCCAGAGTTAAACCCTGTGTAAAGGATGTTGCCAGACCAAAGTGTCAATCATGTTCCCGACTGTTCACTGGATATACTGTATCGTATACTCGAACAAATGGTACGCCCACTTCAGGAGCAAAGCATGCGTTTATGGAGACGGGTTCGAGGAGTGCTCGGCACAGCACTCGTGTGGGGAGTGACGTGGTCTGTTTTGGGTGTCTCGTTAAAGCTCGGACGACTTCTGCTTACCGACAATTATCCCTCGCTGCGCATAGAACTGCTCGAGCAGGCCGGCGCAGCGTGGCGCTACGGCTTTGCCTACGGAGCCGCGCTCGGGCTCGGCTTTGCGCTCTATGTCATGCTCGCCGGTGTACGAGCACGGTCGCTGCGCGACATCTCCTTGCGGCAGTTTGCCGTGAGAGGAGCTGCAGTAGGAATCGTCATGCACTGGTGGGTGGTGGGTGCGCCCTTGATTGACGCATATGTGTTGGTGTCAGCGGCGCTGAGCGCAGGTGTCAGCACAGGATCACTTATGATGGCGCGTCGAGCGGATCGCTTGAGCCCACCCGTGTCAGCGCCTCAACTTCGTGCGGCACAGCTGAGGTTGCCGTGAGGCAACCTGACGTGAGGCTGCACTCAGAGCCGCGGGCAATAGCCCCGTCAGCTAACCAAGACACATCACTGCTTCCCTGTAGTCGCGCCCTGGCCCGCTGCAAATTAGCGCGACGACTTTGACCAGATCGACGCTTGCGCTATGCGTCTTTCTATTCGCGGGTTGTGATGACGCTGGCGAATCGGCGCAGAGTGAGCTTCCGCAACGCGTGTTGCCGAGTTCTGTGGTACGCGACAGCGCCGGTGTCCGCATCGTTGAATACCCGGGCTTGAGCCCCATGCCTCCGGCATGGGCCGCCGATCTCAATCCGTTTCGCTCCAGACTGGCGGATCTTCCGCCCGCGCTGCGTATCGAATCGCAACCGTTTCTCGACCTCGGCGGCTTACGAACCAACGAACAAGAGGAGTTCGACGCGAGTCACCCGTTTCTTTCAGCGACGGCGCTCTCGGACGGTACCATCGCGGTAAATGACAGGAGCGCGCTCAAGTTCTTTACTGCCGATGGTGAGTTTATCCGTGCTGCGGGCCGACGGGGAAGGGGCCCAGGCGAGTTCCAACAAACGCGAAATGTGTGCCGTCTACCGGGAGACACGCTGCTCGTGATCGACTACGCGGGCGGACGTGCATCGCTCTGGAACAGCAACGGCGACCACATCCAAACATTTGCGTCGGTTGGCCGCGCTCGCTCAGGCACGTGCGACGCCACTGGCGCGCGGGTCATCCTGGATGCGTCCGTTGCCACCACGACAAACGGACGAGGGGACGTGGTCGGAGCACATCGACTGATTCGTCCGGATGGTTCGCTGGTGCAGCAGCTTGGAATGCTGCCAACTGCACGGGTCGCCGGTGGACTGGCTCGAGACCCAAGCATTCTCCCCGTGGGAAATGAACTCTACGTGGGCAATGCGCGAGCGTGGGAAGTGCACGTGCAAAGTCTGGACGGGCGCGTGAAACGCATCACTCGGCTCACCGGAGCGTTAGTGCCCATCACCGACGAAGCATGGCAGGCGCATGCGGCAGCTATGATCCCGCGAAGCGCGACCGCCGAGCACCGAAAAATACTTGCGGAGTATACCGCGAGCAAACCGTTCGAAACCTTTCCCGCGTTCTCCACTGTGCGAGTTGATCCGTTGGGACGCACATGGATCATGGATTTTGAAAGCCCAGCCAGCTGGACTGTGTTGGATACCGCCGGCGTTATCATGGGCCGCTTTGAAGTGCCCGGCGGGGGGCTGGGAGTGCGATCCCTACTCGCTGGTTTAGCGGCCGACCATGTGGTTTTGCTGCAAGATGATGCGAATGGTGCGGTGCATCTGCGCTTTTATCGCTACGTCAAGGAATAGGCGGATGGTCAAGAGCGCGCTTATGCGAGGGCGTTTGTTGATGACCTGCACCTGGTGACGCCAGAGAACATTCGACTCGCAGCAGTGCACAATTGCAAGAGCGTGCGATTCGCGCTTACTTAGCGTTCATGCGCTGCGGGTGAATCAACAATTGTTTAACGGTTTTTACTGTCCGAACGGCGCTCGGGTTTTGGCGCCGCATAAAAGTACCAGTTCACGCTGATGCGCATGCGAAATACGATGCCCTCGCCGCTCGCTGGCACAAACATAGCGGTAACTCGGGCATCAATTATTCGCGCGATGTACACCAATCTTCGGCTGGGACCTCGGCGACATTTGATCAATCCCGTCACACCTACCCCTCATTTCCGGTGTGTAGAAATCTGTCCGATTAAGATCTGGTACGATTCGCACCATACACCCAACGTGTTAGGGGAGTGATGATTCGTGGAATGTGTCTCGCGTGCAGTAGCTCGTAGTCGCTAGCAGCTCCCGTGCACATGACATGATGTATCAAGTCAGTAGTGTAAAGCAGCTTGATTGTGCGAGAATCCTATGGTGTCTGGGGATGTTACCAAGCTCCAATTGCTGGGGAAGCGATGTCTTTATTCAGTTCGTCCAAGAGCTTGTCTCGGTTCATTTCATCGCGCGTTCGGGGATTTTGCGCCAAACTCGTTGTATGCTCCGTCTCATGTATCGCTATTGGTGTCGGGTCAATGGCCTGTGGGCAAGATACAAACTCCCAGCTGGATACTTCGAGAGTAGGTGAAATCGCGCAGCTTGCAGCTCAACGCGTAGTTAAATCGGATACAGTGTTAATGGTGGTGCTTTCACCGTCAACTTGCTTCAACTGTTCAGAGCTTGTACTCGAACTCGTAAGTCTGGCACTTGCCGAACCCTCTTCTGCGCAAATAGTGCTCTCCCGTCGGCCTAATGCCGCTGAACAGTCTCAACTAGCGCTGCAACGAATAAAGCCGGTGACAGTGTTGGATGACGCTACTGCAGAGAGTGTAGACGATTTCGCAGCACTCGTGGTGGATGGCAGGGTCACCAACCTTGCTCCTCTGAAGCGCATTGTCAGCGACACAATTCTGCTGAGCTACATAACGCTAAGAACGTCGAATTAATGATCTGTAAACTGCACTCACGGGTGGGTGAGGGAGTGAATGAAACTGTTTGCGGAAACCACAACTACTGGAGGTTTGTATGAAGCGACTGATTTTCGGAGCATCAGGAACACTCACCATTTTGGCGCTGGCTTTCCTGTTCGGAGCCACACCGACCGCAGCCTCTGCGCAGAGCTGCGGCATTCGATATATGAAGAGTGACACCGGGTGGTGCAACCAAGTCTGCTGCACGCACTGTCATTGTTGCAAGGACGATCTTCCAATCTGCTAAGAGTCACCTTGGAGGAAGGCACTGCGCGGTGCGGTGCAGTCCGTGATTCTCATTTTTGGCTCGAGGCTCCTCCCCGCCCATCTTATTCATTGACACATTCTTCTCGGTCATCAGAGTCGTCCGTTGATCGCATACACATACGAGCTGCTGCACCCATGAACTTGAGCATTCCAAGCGGCTTTCGTCAGCTATTCGTTGCCGCGAGTCTCGCCCTGTTGGGAGGCGCCTGTACTCGCGCGGATCAAACCGCGCCGTCGGGGCCGACGCTGGTTCTCACCAAAACGACCGTGCTTGCCGAATCGGATTCGTTTTTCACCGGACGGCCTCTCGGTTTTGCCATTAGCACTGACTCACTGCGGTTTCTTGTCACCGATTTAGCGGCGGGTCGCGTGCTCGCGTGGAACGACGTGGGCGAGTCCGTGGCAGCATGGGGACGGGTGGGACGCGGGCCAGGCGAGTTTCTCGGACCGGCTTCGGTGGCGCGGCAGAACGACCTGCTGTGGATTGCCGATTATGGCTCCCTGACGTGGAAGGCCATTGGGAGCACTGATGGCGTGGAAGTCGCGCGCATTCCGTTCGTTGGAGATCTTTCCTACACGACACCCAGCAACTTCTCGGATACACTGATTTTTGGTCTGCGCAATGCCACACAGAAAACGGCTGTCGGATTACTCATTGCGGGCGACTCTGTTGTCTCGCATGCGGTACCCATACCAGCCGAATACGCGCAACTGGAAGACGTGGGAATCGGTCGCATCTCAGCGGTGTTACCAGTAGCGTCTGGTAAGTGGCGTGCCGTTGGGTTTGGACCGCTAGACGGGCTCTACTTGCTGAATGACCGTCTCGCAGTTGTTGACAGTGTGGTGTTGCCCGCTTCGCGGCGTCGTGGCGTGTCGGTACGGCAGGTGCGTGCCGCGGGAGGAGGCTATGCCGCGTTAATGAATAACGTTTCCGCGTTGTCGCAGCTTCGGGCTATGGAGCGACCCGGACACTTGTTGGCCGTGCACTACGACAACGAGGTGGAAAACGATGACGCGCCTCTTATGAGCAGCACACTATACATATCTGTGGTGGACCTGGCATCGCGGCGCGCCTGCGTAGACGCCCGGATACCAAATGTTGGCGATACGCGGCCCGCTGTCCAGGTGAGCGGTGATACCTTGTTCGTGCTGCGCCAAGAGCTCGCGGAGTCGCGCATTTCTACGATAGTCGATCAATATGTCGTTGACATCACTGAGTGCAACTGGCTCGAGCTGTCCACAGGCCCCATGCTTTCAGACGGAAGGTAGCGCGAGCAAAAGCTGTCGCGCTGAAGGCTCGTGACCGGCGCGTACGCATTGACACGAATGGCGAAAACTGCACGCGCCGGGACGTGATCACGATTGCTGGTCGATCGAGCAGACCGCGTGAACGCACCGTTGGGCTTGCCCAAACTTAGCGCGGCGCAACGCGCGCCGTCCTCACGCAACTCGACGCAAGTGAATCACGTCGTGTTGGTTCGCTCAAGATCCGCTCGCAGAAGCGCAACGAGACGTTCGATGCCTTGAACATCAGGAACATCACGCAGCTGTTGCGGGGTGACACCAGCGTAGTGCCTGAACATGCGACGCATGTTGCTCGCCGCCGAAAACTGCAGCACGTCAGCCACGTGTTCCAGCGAGCGCTCGGGATCGCGCAGCCACCACGCCGCGTGCAGCAATCGCGCCCAGCCGAGCAGGCGCTGCGGCGTAAACGAGCGATGTACGCGTGTAAGCTTTCTATGCAGCGTGCGTGGGTGCATGTGCACGGCACGCGCCAGTGTGGCAACATCTGACTGTTCGGGGTGGAGCGACAGCGCCGCCAGCAAAACACGCGTGACAAGCGCAGAGTGCACGTGGCCGAGTCTGGCACCGAGCACGGACGCGACCACATGATGGCGCACCGCGATGAGCGCGCTGGAGAGTGCCGTAGTCTTGCCCGGTTGCCCGGTGATGACCACCTGGGCGAGCGGGCAGTGCTGGACCAGCCATCGTTGTTGCTCGGGTCTCGCACTCGCCGGTAGCAGCACCACGCCGTGCCACGCCTCAAACACACCTTGGTGCGTGGCGAACGCATCAACCGATTCCAACCACTGCACGGAAACCACGACCACCGTGTCGGAGCCATGTTGCAACAGCACATGCACCGGCAGTGGTCTGGAATCGAACGTAAGCGCCCACTGTCCGCGGGCGACCCGGGCTACCAGCTCATTGTCGTCGCGGCTGAGACCGATCGCCACCAAGCGGTCGCGCAGTGCATGCTGCGTGCGCGCGGACTCACGAGCGCTCATGGAGGCAGGGTTGGTGGTGCAAGGGAGCGGAGTCGACAAAACGCCCATGTTTCGGCGATACTGTGCGTGCACAGAGACGCCGATACCATCACCAAAGATCTTACGCTGCGCGTTCGTTCCACACGCAACAGCTGCAACTTCTGCTCGGCCCACTCCATGCGCGCACCGTGCCTGGCGAGGGCGGAGAGCTGAGACTCCAGTGAAACGAACTCTTGTTTGGCGAGCTCAGCTTCACCGATCGCCTGCAACGCGTGCAGTACATCCAAACGCCCGTTAACGCACTCCCACGGTTGCGTACTGCCATGGATCTCGGCACGCAGTGCATTAATGCGCGTGTACACGGCGCGGTGTGTCACCGGGTCTGGAGCGGCGCGCCACTGGGTCGGTAATCCCCCCAGAAAAGCGGGGTCGCCAAAAGTGGAAAATTCTCGTACACTGACCCGAGGAGATTTCCATGAAAACATCGCGGTTTACCGAGAGCCAGATCATCGCTGTGTTGAAGGCGGCGGAGGCGGGCACGCCCGTGCCGGAGCTCTGTCGCACGCACGGCATCAGCAACGCCACGTTTTACAAGTGGCGGTCGAAGTTCGGCGGCATGGACGCGTCGCTGATGTCGCGCATGAAAGAGCTCGAGGACGAGAATCGACGCCTCAAGAAGCTGTACGTCGATGCCCAGCTCAGCGCCGATCTCTTGCGCGAGGCGCTCACAAAAAAATGACGCGGCCAGCGCAGCGCCGCGCGCTGGCCGAGGATGCAGTGCAAACGGCGCGTACGACCATCCAGCATGCGTGTGCCACGTTCGCCGTCAGCGAGACGTGCTACCGCTATCAGCGCAAGCAGACGGACGAGGATGCCGTGGTCGAGGACTGGCTGCTGCGGCTGACCACGGCGCACCGTGCGTGGGGCTTCGGACTGTGTTTCCTGTACCTGCGGAACGTGAAGGGGCTCCCGTGGAACCACAAACGCGTCTACCGCGTGTACCGCGCGCTGGAGCTCAATCTGCGCATCAAACCGCGCAAGCGGCTCGTGCGGGCGGTGCCCGAACCCTTGGCGGTACCCACGGTCAAGAACGACACCTGGTCGATGGATTTCATGCACGATCAGTTGGCCGATGGGCGCAGCTTTCGCCTGCTGAACGTCATCGACGATTTCAACCGCGAAGGGTTGGCGATGGAGGTGGATCTGTCGCTGCCGGCCGAGCGGGTCGTGCGCGCGCTCGATCAACTCATCGAATGGCGCGGGGCGCCCGTTCACATTCGCTGTGACAATGGGCCGGAGTATGCCGGCCACACGCTGAATGCCTGGGCAAAACGCCGGGGCATTCAGATCGATTTCATTCAGCCGGGCAAACCGCAGCAGAACGCCTACGTCGAACGCTATAACCGTACGGTGCGGTACGACTGGCTGTCGCAGTCGCTCTTCACTCCGATTGCGGAGGTGCAAGCGGCTGCCACGGCGTGGCTGTGGATCTACAACAACGAACGACCGAACATGGCACTCGGTGGGATCACACCGTCAATGAAGCTTGCACTCGCTGCTTAACTCCACTGCTGGCGCCCCGTAATTTTGGGGGGATTACCGGCCAGTGCTGCGGCGAGGGCGCCGGAGAGCGCGGGCCGTCGTACGCGAGTGCTCTGTGCGAAGGAGAGGACCACGTCAAACCCGCGCTGTGCCGCGCCTGACTCCCCACGTTCGAGTGCGAGATTCGAGAGCTGAACGAGTGCGGTCCCTCGCCGTTCGTCGCGCTCTGGCACAAGGTCGTGCACTTGCCACGAAACGCGCAGCGCCGCGTCCCACCGCTGCTGCTTTTGGTTCAGCACTGAGAGCGTGATCAGCGCGTTCACACGCGAATACGCCGGCACCACGGTGTAGTTGATGCAAACAAGCCGCGCGAGTCGTTCGGCAGCGTACCAATCGCGTTGAAACTGCGCACAGTTGGCGAGTCCCAGAATGCAACTGCTCCATGCATCCCGATCACGCGCGCCGTCAGTGCGCGCGAGGCCCAGCTGATACCAGTCGCGGGCCGCTTCCACATCGCCGGTCTGGCGAGCAAGGCGTCCACGCCGTGCACACACGAGGGCCAGCAGTTGGCGCGCCTCGCGCGGCGGACGCAGCGTGTGTGCACTGCGCTCGACGCGGTCCAGCAGCAGGCGCGCCCCATCAAGATCACCAGCGAAATCAAAACACGATGCGAGGTGGAGCCACACGAACGGTGGCTGCTGCAGCATCGCGGGAGCGAGGTCGGCGGGCATCGAGGGCGCTGTCTCACGCGCGGCTTCAGTCAACCACTCGGGCGGCGAGGCCGTGAGTCCTGTCGCATCGAACCAGGCAAGAGCGAGGCGACGCAATGCGAGGGTATCCCCGCTTGTCATGTCAGCTTCCGAGTGGCGCATCGCTAAAAAATGGGACGGTGCTGCGAAGGTTCTTTCAGAAAGCGTACTGGAGCAGCGAAAAAGTTAGCGCGCGACATGGACACTCGCTCAAAGTTGTCCGATAAGGATAGTGCGCGAACAGACATCGCAAGATATGATGCTCGTGTTCAAAAAGATCTACCCCGATCTCGGCGTTGCTGGAGCAGTTACCATCGCAGGGCTTTTCACGCACCACGAGAACGAAAAGCCGTCTCGCGCGAAGCCCCCTCGATTGTATGGGCTTTTCTCAGTGTGAGTAGGGCCGTTTTCATTTCACGCACTTTGCCTCGTGCAAACAATCGCTCGCCAGCTCGGCACCGTTGTAGGATCCCTCACCGCTTCAA
>JBBSPO010000118.1:0-10789 GCA_038258695.1 Gemmatimonadales bacterium
CAAGCCGGGTCCATCCCCGCGTGGGCGGGGGAGACACGGTTAGCGAGAGTGACAGCGCAGGCGATTACGGTCCATCCCCGCGTGGGCGGGGGAGACAAGCTGGATCATATCGTCGCGCGGGTCGACGGGGGTCCATCCCCGCGTGGGCGGGGGAGACGAGATTCTCCGCGACGGCGAGACGGGCTACGTGGGTCCATCCCCGCGTGGGCGGGGGAGACTCTAATCTACAACTCGTTGTCAAATAGCGTACTACGGAATATCACACATTTACGGAAGCCGACGGGAAACCGTTTACGCGTGGCCGTCGGCTTCCGTAAACTGGCGAAAAACCACTCGCACCCCGTCCAAATCGGCCAGCGAAACCGGTGGTACGCCGAGTACGCGCACGCCCAACCTGCCAGCGGCCTGCGCGTCCGGATACGCCATGACCACGGAGCCGCCCGGCACGCTGTCCCACCAATCAGTCACCACGGCCCAAACGCGATCTCGTACGCCCTTTGTCATGTCTGTGGACACATATACCCCTGGCGCAATCTCGGGCATGACCGACGACAGGAATCCGCGATATCGTGCGGCCACGTCACGCGTGACGACTAGTGTCAGGCTCACTATCCTCTGCCTCCAACGCTGCCTGAGTTGGGTCCGGCTGCGACGCAGAGCGATCATCCGTATCAATCGCGACCCCTGCCTTCGATTCGGCCAGTAGCGATTTTATGACCTCAATCATCGACGGTATCAACTTTTCTTTCCGCATCGCAGCACCGGTCAGTTTGCGGACGATGCGCTCAATCGGCTCGCCGGGACGTTTGCGAACTATCTCCATCGAACGGAACGCGCAGGGCAACGTGACGGCATCACGATACAGATCGGCGATGTCCAGCACCCAACTCTGGCCCGAATCCTCATGGATAAATCCGAGCTGTGGAATCGTCGCGGTGGCAGTGACCGCGATGGCGGCTGCGCCTTCCACTGCGCTCGCCGCGTGATTGATGGCCTGGTTGATGTCGTCGGTCGCGCCGGGGTTGGACCTGTCGTATTTCCGACCGTTCCACTCCACGCCGTACTTCGTAGCCAACTGGCCATAAAGCGCGCGGACGCGCGAGCCTTCGATACCCCTCAGGACGGTGATGTCTCGGTGTGGCATGATGACGCCGAGTCGTCGTGCGTACATCCTTCGCGCGACCAGCATGCGGCCACGTCTTGCATCTGACCACAGCGCCACCTGCCGCCTCGCCAGCGCCGACGAATCCGGCATGATCGGTGGCGCCGTGTAACATCGCACGCCGTCGTCACCAACGGCGGCCATGGCCGTGCCATGTCGAGCAAGCAACCGCAACGCGTCATGACTGATGGTTGAACCAGGCCCAAGCAGTACAAGTGAAATTCCTTGATGCGGAATGGTGTACTCTCCCCGCTCAAGCATTCCGCCACCCGCGCAGCGAAATCGCAGGCAACCGTCTACAACGGTGAGCTGCCCACGATCGAGATGCAGCAAGCCGTGTCGATCGGCATGTGGTATTCTCGCTGTTTCGAGTCCGAGTCGCCCGGCAAGCATCAGCGAACTGCACTCTTCGGCGGCGAGAGCAACAGCATGCCGAACCCGAAAGCCCGAAACCGTCCGACACCACGACCAAGCAACACCTGAAACTGCTTCGAATCTGTGACTGTCAGTGTTCCCATTGCGACAGCGTCCGGTCCCGTCGGAGCGTCACGTCGCGATTTTTTACCGCTGCGGTCACGCGTCATAATCCGACTCAGCGTGAACGAGTCAAGCGTACCGTGCTCCATGCTGGCACCGCCCGCGAGCAGTCGCGCTTCCATCCACTGTAAATAGCACGTCGCTCGTCCTGTCTCGTGCTCGCGACCGGTTGTGCCGTCGATATATGCATCTCGTTCTTTTCCACCAGTACCATCTCGAGCCTTTCCGGTGCGCACAACCGGTCTGATCCGAACGCGGAAACCAAGTCGTGTTCCCTCTGCAAATTCGTCGGGCATAGCTTTGCTGGCTGCGCTCTCAACATTGAGTAGCGTTCGAAGCGTTGGCTCGGCGAACGACGAAGCATGCTCCATCAGCGCGGGCAGCGGAGAAGACGAGTAGCATAACACCCGACCACCGGATCCGCCGCTGCGCGTACCCGGCGCACACCAGGCAAACGGCTTGGGTGACAGTTCGCCGAGCGCGCCACTGAATACGGTATGGAACGCGTAACCCAGGTCACCGCCCGGCGGCAGCAGGTGCTCGCGAGTCGCAAAGCGGATGAGCTGGCCGATGTTTGGTTCGAAAGCGTGCATGAACAGCGTCACGAGGTTTCCCCTGCCTTGAACACCGCGCTATCAACGGTTCCGCGATACCGCCGTTGTTCTCCAGCGTGCACGCCCGCAGGCCAATCGCGCCGTTCCGTCGAGAAAACCCTTTCAAACCCCTGAGGGCACGGCTCGTCCGGTGGCAGTGTGACTACGATCTTGCGAAGTAGTTGGTGGGCATCCCATCGATGCTGCGCCATGGATTCGCGCAACGGTATCTGCTGCAAGGCAGCAAATGCATGCTCGGCGTCCAACAGTCCATAGAACATCGGGGCCGACGGCAAACAGCATTTGCGTCCCAGGAACAACGGTCTCGATGGCCATTGTATAGCGTGCGCGATGTCCTCAAGCGTCGGTGACTCAGCAGCGTCGCGTAAACGAAGCGCTAACGTGATGCTGACGTCACTATCGTAATCGCGTTCACGAATGTGTGGACTGTCGAACGTGGTTGTACCGCCGGCGCGCTCCTGCACACGGCCCGACGTCGTCCAGCCTCGGTCTTTACCGTTAAGCTGAGCCGTTTGGAAGTCGCTGAATCGCAGCGCGACGCGATCAACTCGACAGGCCAGCACGAGCCTGTTCTGCAACCGACTCAATCGTCCGTGGTCCTCTCGCCGAATGCCCAACGCATTGCTGAGCAACCCGCTCACTGCGGAGACCGACGGGGTTTCACGGATTCGTCCAAGACTGTCAATCATGGTGTCGCCGAACGCCACCATCGGTGCCTCCAGCCGGAGCACGAGATAGCGATGTGACATCAGACAATCTCGGCGGTTCGGACACGGTCAGCAGCCCACGCTGCGATGTCATCGAGCGATACGGCGTCACCAACGCCGGCAACATGCTCCTGCGTCAGCGACAGGAATTGTCGTGACCCGTCGGTACCGTATGCGCGGTCAATGGTTCGAAGTCTGCCAAAGAGCGCGGCCTCTGCCGCATCCGTCACAGACACGTCGCGTCCGCCCCGTACAGGTCGCTCGAATGCAGCCGCAAGCGAACGTGGCTGTCGCGCGCCAGCTTCGACCAGCAGCGTATTGGCGAACGCATATGGCGCGGTTGAACCTTTCTTTGCGCCAGGCGAGACTGTGGCGATCAGATGGATCAGATGCTGTACAACCGTCGCTGGCAATGCGCGATCGGTTGCAGCATCGGCCCACAGTTCCGGCTTTACTCCGGTGATGTTGGCGACAAGCAGTGGCACGTCAATCACGACGTATCCGTAGTAGAGCCCGGATGTAAGTTCGGTATCGAAGATGCCGGCCGAGCCGGAGTCCGCATCCTCGTCCCGCAGCTTGAGATCGTCCACGACGGTGAAGTAGTCTGTCTCGGACTCTTGCTCGTGCACCGTAAAAGCATGCGCAACGTGCATCGCTGCATCTGTATTGGCCGCAGGGTCTGAGGTAACCATTCGTCCAAAGAGCGCCGCCTCGAGCCCGGCAGCGAGTGCGCCCGCAGCGTCACGAACAACGGAAAGGTTGGCCTTGGTCTCTTTTCCCTTAAACAGCGCTTGTACCGCGTCGGCCGCTGACTTGGCGTCCGCGGAAGCATTGGCTACTTCCAGAAGTAGCGCCGTGAGATATTCGATCTCTCGCCAGCCGAGCAGCAGCGCCTGTCTCTTCTTTGGGTCGTCTGCCTTCTCGCCATACAATCCGCGTGAGAGTGCCGCACCCACTGCATCAATGATTTCCTCGCTCACCAGTGGTGCGGACTGAATGAGCGGCTCTCGAATGGCGTACCTGAAGACGTCGCGGGTTCTCGTGGAGAGACTGGCACCAGTTGCTGCAAGGCTCCAGCCGTCAGCGCTCGTACGCCAGTGTCGTTTAAGGCACTGTGACGAGACGCGGGTCCGTACTGCTCCGCCGTACGACAGTCGCTTTGCAAGACCAGCGTCGTCACGGTTGAGCAAGGCGCCGGCGTACGACGTGAGGAAATGAATTTGTAGAAATCGAGGAGCGATCATGGAGGAGAGTCTTGTGAGGGTGAAGGGAAAAGAGCGATACGCTGTTACGCTGCTACGGTGCCGACGAGTGCCCTGTAGTAATCGCGCGCCAATGATAACCGGATCGCGTCTGCCCGCTCCTCGTGCCTCTCGTCGGTCAGTGCCAGTTCGCCAAGATCTTTCCATCCGAGCCGCACCTCCTTGCTGTGCAGATAGCGGGCGAGCAGTAGCAGCTGGTCAAAGAATCCGTCCCCATGAGACGCCAGCAGTCGTGCGAACCTGGACTCGGCCAGTCCAGACCGACCGAGCAGAGTACCGTCGCGCGTGTCAACGGTGGCGGGGACCCCGGTGATAGCCATGCACTGCACAACGGCAGCCCAGCGTTGAAGAGACGACTGCACCAGTCGTTCGTCGGGCACGTCAACAACGACTGCAAAAAAAGCGGCCTGCCGTGCGACGTCCTGTCGGTCGCCCCGACGAAGCGATGCGAGTGCGCCCGTGGACATGCGTGGATCGCAGACTCGTCTCCCTACAGCACTGAGTAGTTGAGACCGCGATTGCGTGATGGACGTTTGTTCCGTGCTTGGCGTCATCATGATTGCGAAGGAGGGATGTTGGCCGGAGCTACTGAGAGAGCCGGGGACAGAATCGTTCCGTTGGCATCTGTGCGTTTTTCGACGACATCACCGAAGTGCTTGCGAAAGGCATATTCGAGCACATCCCGGGATCGTGCTCGCGTTCGATACGTACGCATGGCGGCAGCTGGAGCGGCTCGAGCACATTGATCGAGCAATAGACGCGCGTGAAGCATGAGGCCCCATATCCATTGAGATCGTTTGGTGTCCCGCTCTACCGGATTGTCAAGCACAGCCAGCTCTTCGGACAGGGATTCAAAGAACGACCGATCGACGAATTCATCGAATGTGTCGAGCACGCGTCCAGCGCGCTTTTTTGCTGTGTCATCATCGCGCTTTCGCTCACCATCCAGAGGTGCCGCTGTAAAAACGGTCAAGACCGCGGGGAACAACACCTTTCGTGCGAGCGTGCCAGCATCCTGCGTGCGGCCTGAAGCAATCTCAGCGCCCTCCTCTGTCGGACGCTCAACCATAAATCGGCGAATCGACGCTGACACTTTGATTCGACGTTCGTGGTAACCTTCTGTCTTTCCCTGGCCTCGTACAATCCCGCGCGCCAAGACTGACAGTCCTTCGGCGTCATCATTGCTGGCGATCATTTGCAGCGGTGCGCGCTCAGCTGCGCTTGCATCGGATCTCCTCGGGAAGAGCAACGCGGTAATACGCTTGTATCCAAAGCTTCCGGGGTCGATAGTGAGTGATTTTCGTTCCGAACCATCAGCGATAAGTGGCGTCCAGCCATCTCCCGTTCGACCCTTCAGCGCTTTCGCATCGATTCGCGCCGTCTTCGTTCCTTTGGTGAGCGCGAACATGACACCGCTTTCGTGGTGGCCGATCCGCACTCGTCGGCATACCTCAACGTAAAATAGATCGAGGGTGTGGATCGGTATTGATGCCACACCATCCCATGGATAGAGCCACAAAAGTGCTTTCCCTTCGGTGGAGGGATACGCGTCATATTCATCGAGCAGTTGTGCGCGCAACTCAACAAGCCGATGCACATCGCGACGGAATCGTCTGCCCAAGCCTCCACCTGGTGCAACTCCGATGCCCGGTCGGCTAGCAAAGCCACCGTTCATTCGGCTGATGCCATAGTTTCCAGCCCCGAGAAAGCCCTCCTGCGTTTGTAAGCTCAGTAGCGCAAATATCCAATGTTCCATATACGCCGATCGCATCGACTCGCGTTTCACCTCGTGATTCTTCGCCGCTACAAGCATATCCAGATCGTCCGGCGTCGCGATATACTTGAAGCCATTCAACGACCCCTCCGGAACAGGTGGCTGTAAAAACGCTGGCCTGTCGATCGGAGACACTAACGCCCACGCCGCGCCATCCGAATCATCTGGAGTCAGTGAAAGCAGCGCGGCCTTCCACGCGGACTCGGAATCCGGTAGCTCTGTCAATCCACTGCGATGCAAATAGAGCGCACCGACTTGCACCAGAAACGCATGCCAAACATGCCTTTGATGCGGTCGCAGTGCCGGAAAGTCGTCAATCTCGTTTCGTACAAGCGCTGCGAAGACACCAGGCAGCGTGTGCACGCTACGCACCTGCGACGCGCGATCGATGATACTGAACACCGCGTCGTCGAGCAATGAATGCTGAATCATGATGTAGTCACTACCGGGTGAAGTCCGTGCGCACCATACACGAAGTGCCGGGCGCCAATGTGCAAATCAAAGTCCGCGTTCGCGCGAGTCTTCACAATGGTTACTGCGGCTTCTTCCTCAACGCCACTGAGCATCCAGAAGGGCACAGCGATCTGCGTGATAGCTATGCCAAATGGTCCTATGGTTCCCTCCGGAAATCGAATCAAGCGATTGTTCTCACCCAGACGGGTACCAATCCGTTCTGCATCATCTAAAGGTTGTTCCATGAAGTCGCGATCCTTGCGCAGCACATTGCTGGAAGCCGAACCTGCTTGCGCGAGCTCGTTCCCCACAACTCTCTGGCGGTTGAGGTACCAATCTTCTCGTTGATCCGTCGGCAACGTTTCGACAATTGCATCCAGTGCATCGCGATGAATGCCAGACTCCACAAGCCATCGGTTCATTGATGGAATCATCCAGAGTGGGCGCTCCAAAACCAAACGACGGGTTGCTTCGAGGAGAGTGACGTCTGGATACACGCCGCGCACAATTCCCTGCGCCTGGGAATGGCCAAGGCCGTGTCGCTCAAGACCCCCTGTCCGCCGGCTGGGAAGAAATTCAGCAAGTCCGTTTGGAGGTGTCAACACCGCACATGTTGGAGACGCAAACTCGTGTGGCCGGGTACGGCGATGACCGCTACCATCGAACGCATGGCGATGCAGTCGGCCAATACGTTGCAACAGTACATCGATAGGACAGAGATCAGTGATCAGGAAATCAGCGTCGATATCAAGTGACTGCTCCAGCGTTTGGGTGCCAACTATTACCACCCCACCATCGGCACGATTCAAGCCGACGGCACTTTCGACGGCGTCATCGAGCAGCCGGCGATCTTCGCGCGCGAACCGACTGTGGTGCAGAGTGTACTGCCCCGCAACATCAAAAAGTACCGGCTTGTCTGCTGTCTGTTCGTGTTCCAAGGCACGCTGTACGGCCACTGCGCCCGACACGGTATTTCGAACCACCAGCACCTTTGCTCCAAGCCGCGCCGCGGCAAGCGCCAAGCGAGCCACCTGACTGGGCTCGTCCAACAGCGGTTCAGCGCGAACTCGAACAGTTTTGGTTCTTGCTTGCCCACCATACAAAATGGGTTTTGCGCTGTGATCATCCGATAGCAGCGGATAGGGCACCTGGGAGGCGGCCTCAAACGAGATCCTCTGCGCATCCCGGGCACGACCACCTCTGGTTTCTTCTATCAGCGCCTGTCGGACCTCTGCACCCAAGGTGGCCGAGAGCAACATCGCGTGTCCACCAGCCGCCAGATGGTCCCGCAAAAGTTGCGCAAGTATGCGCTGCATGTACGCGTCCGAAGCGTGCACCTCGTCAACAACGAGCAGGTGGCGCATCAGACAGGACGCGCGGAGATGCGCGTGCTTTACGCGAAGTGCGGACATGAGTGCCTGGTCGATCGTGCCCACGCCAATCATGCCGGCGAAGAAGCGCTTCGGATGCTCAGCAGCCCAAGGCGTGTTTGCTCGGCGATCAGACTCCGGCCCATCCATATCGTCGCTTGCGGATGGCAAGCCACCACGGTTGTCGTCGCTCAGATAACCAGGTACGGCCATCACTGTGTGTGGCGCACCTGCGCCCCAGAGAGACTCGGTCATTTTCTTGACGCGACTGTGCAACTGTGCGGCAGCCGTGCGCGTGGGCAGCGCGAAATACAAACCGTCTACCTCGCCCGAACGAAACAATCGCAAAAAGCGCCACAACGCAGCCTCTGTTTTTCCGGATCCCGTTTCGGATTCGAGGATGATCAGGCGAGAGGTCCCTTCGCCGCTGGACATCTGGTGTGAGTATGGCTCTCGATCGAACACAGCTTTGAATGTGAGCGCCTCCTCTGCGATACGTGCTCGCAAGGGAGCCGGGTCGAGTCCAATACTTTGCAACACTTCCTGCGACCACGCCTCCGCAGGGAGACTTGCACGATCACGTGTCCAGCCAGACGAGCCGATCCAGTCGGCAAGTTGGACTAAACCGGCTAGGGCATGTGTGAAGCGATCTGACGACGGGAGCAACTGCGATGCCTGAGAGATCGCGATCGGAAATGCGGCGTCTGCTGCTGCGCGTAATCGGGCAAGCTCTGTGACCGGGTCGTAGCCACCCAGTGGCAGCCAGTGTTTAGCCGACAGGCGGCCGTCCTCGTCACGCGGCCACGGCTTTCCATGATGCGACAGGATCGCGTCGAACAGGGGCGTAAGTGCTTCGCCCCATGCCTCCAGTCGGTCCGCGCCCAATGCGACCAGTGCACGCTCGCTGAGGCTGCGATCGGCGCGCCGCCCACAGATCGCGCCCAAAGGTGCGATGTGCCCGACCATGCGAGCCGCTGGGTCGATCCGAGACTGGAATCCCGCGTTGACCTTTCCGCAGTCGTGCAGAAACACGAGATATGACAGCCGATCAACTGTGACTTCGTCCAACTGCCTCCCGGCGAGCAACGCCAAGCGTTTCCCGATTCCTGGCAGCATGAGAAGCGCGCGAAACACCAGCGCTACGTCTTGTGAATGCTCGGCCAGTGATTGCCAACGAATGAGCTGCCCGGAATGGTCTCGTTCCAGCTTTCCCCAAGGCCATTTCGGCGAATCGTGCATGTAAGCCTCTGTCGTTTGAGTGACACCGCCGGTGCTCAGTGTTCGCTTATGAACAAACGTATGGTGAGGCTCTGACAGGCTCGAGATTCGAGTAGCGAGATACGGTTTGCCACGTCGTGCTGGAGCGCCTACCGCCTGCGAAGGCCCTTAGCGCGGATTTTGTCGCCCCTCCACTGCGCCATCGGCAAACAGCGTGATATAACGCGAATAGCTAAATCGCCGATTGCGAGACTGCCCGGTCATCTCGCTGAGGATTCCAGCGCGGACGAACCTCGCGACGAGATCGTTCGCTGCCGGATACGTGGTCCCGTTGAGACGCTTCACCGTATCGACCGAAACGATCGGCTGAACATAAAGATGGTCAAGCAACCGGTGCCCATTGCCAGCTGTGCGTCCAAACTGCGTGGTGATTGTCTCACGATCCTCTTCACGAAGCGACAACACATTGCGAGCCGTCTCAGTTGCCTGCTTGCTGACCTCAACAACGCCGTTGAGAAAAAACCTGAGCCAGGCGTCCCATTCTCCATGATCCCGCACACGCTGCAGCAAATCGTAATATTGCTGGCGGTGACGTTTGAAGTAGTGCGATAAATACAGAACTGGTTTGAGCAGCACTCCCGCTTCACACAGGAGAAACGTGATGAGCATTCGGCCCACTCGGCCGTTGCCATCAAGGAACGGATGGATCGTTTCAAACTGCACATGCGCCATCCCGATTCGAACAAGCATGGGCAGTTCGCTTTCAGCGTGTAGAAAGCGTTCGAGGTCGCCAAGGAGTCGAGGTACCTCGTGAGGCGGCGGCGGTACAAATGTCGCGTCACTTAGCGCGCACCCGTACGGACCAATCCAGTTTTGACTCGTGCGCAATTCGCCCGGAGCAAGTTGCGAGCCACGAACGCCATGCAGCAGTTCAGCGTGTATTTCTTTGATCAGGCGTGTTGATACAGGGAGAGACTTCAGCCGGTTGAGACCATGGTGCATGGCACGCACGTAGTTGACCACCTCCACGACATCGTGCGGGGTGTCAACGGCGAGGATTTTGGCCTCAGCGGCCAATACGTCGTGAAGCGAACTCTGTGTCCCCTCAATCTGGCTCGAAAGGACCGCTTCGCGCCGTACATACATGAACACGAAGAGGTCGGCGTTCGGGAGGGTATGGATCGATCCGTCCAGACGACCCAACGCACGATCTGCCTCGGATAGCAGCTTGTGAAGTTCGCCCACAACGGTGCCCGCCGAAGCGGGCGGAAGCGCGTCTGGATAGAACGCGCGGTAGCCAGTGGGCTGGCGAACGTAGCGTCCACTGGGCAGAGAGTCGCGCTCTGTATGGGCGATATCCATTCCAGCAACTTTGGAAGGCTGTACAGAAAATGAGCGGATCCTTTAATATAGACGCAATACTCGTCCATAATAAAGGCTGCGCATGGCATGGAGCACGCCAGCTCCCATGAGGCACACTCCCTTTAATAACGACGTGGTTGGAGGCCTCTCCAACGCCGAGCCAGCCGCTCTGACACCAACCAGCGCCAAACGCCTCCCAGCCCCCGCCACCCACGCCCGAAAGGCCGCCCAGCCCCCCCAACCCGGGCGGCTTGGGGCGCAACGCGGCAGTGGCAAGCCCGGGGGGGGGGCGGGGGGGCGGCCGTGTGGACCAACGGGCGCAAGATACGA
>JBBSPO010000119.1:0-10676 GCA_038258695.1 Gemmatimonadales bacterium
GGTTTACCTGCACTGTTTACTGTGAACCCCAACCGTTGACGCCGTCAAACGGCTGTTGGGTGGTGGACAGATCGGAACCGCGTTTGACAGCGTTCACGGTGGAAGTTGACGGTTTACGGTTTGGGTTTACCTGCACTGTTTACTGTTGACCCGAACCGTTGACGCTGTCAAACGGCTGTCAAGATGTTGCAGTTAACCCCAGGAATATGAGAGGGAACTCATGACCGGAGACGGTAAAGTCGGTGTGGCTGAGATGGCGTCCGAGGGTGCAGAAGGTATGGCGCCGGGCGGTGCGTGCGGGCGCCACGCGGTAGCAGTTGATCCCTCTATCAAGAAAAAGAATCTGGCCAGACTCAAACGCATTGAAGGGCAGGTGCGAGGTCTGCAGAAAATGGTGGACGAGGAACGCTGGTGCGCCGATACGTTGACGCAGATTGCGTCGGTGCAGGAGGCGCTGCGCAGCGTGTCGCGGGAGCTGATGCGCAACCACCTCAAGCATTGTGCGGCCAGTGCGGCGAAGACTGATGCCGACGCGGCGAACGCTGTGTACGACGAAGTGGTGGAGCTGATGTTCAAGTACACACGCTGAGTGGGCGGGCGGCGCAACCATCAATACGGGCGCGCGCGTTTGAGCCCGCGCTGCGTAAATTCGATGTGGCGTGCGCAAAAATGGTGATGGTCATTTCGTGCCGACGGTGCAGTATGCCTCATGCTTGCAGCCGCTGCCTCCGCCGCCGTCCTTGGTATTGAAGCCGTCGACATCACTGTCGAAGTGCATGTGGCCAACGGATTACCACAATGGACACTGGTGGGGCTGGCCGCGACGGCCGTCAAGGAAAGTCGAGATCGTGTAAGCGCGGCGTTGACAAACTCCGGATTCACCGTGCCTCCGCGTCGCATCACGGTGTCGCTGTCGCCCGGTGATTTGCCCAAGGCAGGCACGGCGTTCGACTTGCCAATCGCGTTGGCGGTACTGGCCGCCAGCGGTCAGCTCGATGCGGCACACCTATCGGGTGTGCGATCACTAGGCGAGTTGGGACTCGACGGCTGTTTGCGTCCGGTACGCGGCGTGCTGGCCGTTGCTCGGCGCGCTGTAGCGTGCAACGACGTTCTGATCATCCCCCCGCAAAACGCAGCCGAAGCGGCGCATGTGCACGGTGTTCGCGTGATCACCCCACAAACGCTGGCGGAGTTGGTGGAGCTGCTGCGCGCGGGCGGTGCGGCGCGGGTGATGGAGGGCCACGATATCGCAAACGGCACCGGCAACGGCCTCGCCAAAGCCAACGGCGTCGCCAATGCCAACGCCAACGGCCGCGCCAATGCCAGCGGCCACGAGAGGGGTACGCAGTCGCACCAACGAACCCGTAGCAGTGCACACCCGCCGCGCGCGCGAGAGATGCGCACCGATGTCGAACAGGTAGACATGTCAGACGTGGTTGGTCAGGCGCAAGCATTGCGCGCGCTCGAAATCGCCGCCGCGGGCGGACACAACGTATTGCTGATCGGACCACCGGGCGCCGGGAAGACCATGCTCGCGCGCCGCTTGCCAACCATTCTGCCGCCGCTGTCAAACGCCGAAGCGCTGGAGGTGCTCGCCGTGCATTCGGTGGCCGGTTTGCTTTCAACCGATACGGCGTATCCGGCGCGTCCATTTCGTGCACCGCATCATTCGGTGTCGGCGGCGGGTCTGATCGGTGGCGGCAGTATTCCGCGACCGGGCGAAGTCAGCTTGGCCCATCTGGGTGTGCTGTTTCTCGATGAGCTGTCGCTCTTCCCACGACACGTGCTCGAAACGCTTCGGCAACCGCTGGAAGAGGGACAAGTGACCGTGTCACGGGCCGCCACATCGCTACGCTTTCCGGCGCGCTTCATGCTGGTGGCGGCAACCAATCCGTGCCCGTGCGGCTACGCGGGTGATCCGGAACGCAGCTGCACCTGCGCGGTGGCCGAACTGGAACGTCATCGCGCCCGGTTGTCCGGTCCGCTGGCCGATCGCATCGATCTGCATGTGCCCGTGCGCAGAGTGCCGCCAGCATCACTCGATGGACTGTCGCGTGGCACTCCATCGGCTGAGCTCGCGGAACGCATCGTGATGGCGCGCGAGCTGCAACGTGCCCGATACACACGCACCGATCACTCCGCCAGCCAACCAGCACACACCAACGCCAGCGCCGCAGCTCGGCTCCTGCTCTCAACGGTCACCCTTGAAAAGGACGCCCGCGCACTCCTGGTGGGCGCCGCCGAAACGCTTCGCCTCAGCGCCCGTGGCTACCATCGGGTGCTGCGCGTAGCGCGCACGATCGCCGACTTGGACAGCGCGCGATCTGTCGCCGCCAATCATATCTCCGAGGCGTTGCGCTATCGCCCCACCGCGACCCACGAGCCCACTCTCCAGCCACGCTAATCCCGACTGAACCCGCACCACCCCAAAAACCCAAACCGTCCACCGTAAACCGCCACCGTTGACGCCGTCAAACTTCTGTGAAAACTGTTCACCGTTGACGCACAAAACGTCCGTACCCCCTTAAATCGCATTCCCCAGTCGCGACAGCTTGAAACCGCGCCGCGGTCGCGCCTCAGCGACTGTACTCGCGCCTTCGTCCTCCGACCGCGCTGTTTCACCTTCGCTCTCCTCCACGTCCGCCTCCACGCGCACTTCAACAGCCGCCGCCACCGGCACCTCCTCACTCACCGCCACCGGCGCCTCCGCAGGCGCTTCAACAGCCGCCACCACAGGCACCTCCTCTCGCGCCTCAACAGCCGCCGCCTCCGTCACCTCCCCCACCACTTCCACCCGCACTTCCTCCGCCGCCACTCTACCGTCCACCGTCTGCTTCACCCCGGCCCCTGCGACGTGCCGAGTCCATGGCCTCACCGGCTCCTCCGACGTCGCGTGGCGCTTGGGTCCGCCGCCCTCGGCGGTCATGCCCGAGAGTTTCGCTTGGGCGTTCGCCATATCCGCTTCGAGCTGCGCTTCGCGCGTGATCTGTTTGATCTCCAGTTGCGTGACCGCCTGTTCCAGCCGGTTGATCAGCTCGCTCAGTGCGTCCAGCACCACCCGCAGCGTCAGGTCGTCCGGCGCCGAGCTCACGTCGTAGTCGGCCCAAATCCGCGATCCGTCAACGGCTGACACCACGCAGCAGCGCAGGCGAGCATCTGAGCCCACCGTGACAAACCGCTGGGCCACCGGTGGACCGTCCAGCGTGTCGTGGCGGATGACAAAGTGTACCGCATTGCCGCCCGGTCCGCGGCCCGTCGCGTGCAGGACCGGAATATTGTGCGTGTCGGTGGATTGCAGCAGTCGCGCGGCGTGACGCACCAGCGTATTCACGTACAGCGACGCCTTGCGATCGGTGACCTGACCCAATCGGTGCGCATTTCGTGAGCGCGCGCCCAGATTCACGGCCATCGCCACAAGGGCGCGGGCATCGGCAATCGGATCGCGCTCGGAGGCGGTCGGGGCGACGGCGAACTGCGTGGACATGGGATGTGCAGGAGGGCAGTGCGAGTGAAGACTCCATTCCTCACCGCGTATCGTGTCAGTGTCGGACGCTTTCGACGGGCCTTGAGTGATTGTGCGCGAACATGCCAGCAGCGTGACGAATGGGCCGCAGGCGTATCAGAAAAGGTCGCGCCCTCGTCCACATGCAGACGCCGGGCTAGCTTTCAGGGATGCCCCAGCCCCCCTGTCACCGCCCAATGCCGATTTGCCGGAGAGTCCGCCTGTGGCTGCGTTGATTCGCCTGATCGGGACGGTCGTGCTGGTAATGATGCTGGCGATCGGCTGGTGGTGGTGGAGCGGCGGCAAGCTGCCGCTTCCCGAGTCACTGACCGCCTGGATCCCCTTTGAGCCCAGACAGCCGGACAGCATGAGCACCGCACCGGCCCGGGCGCTGGAGCGGGCCGTCTGGCAACCCATAGACGCCGCGGCGGCCCAAACCGCGCAGACCAAACTGCGCGAGTTGGCCAGCCCGTCGGGACCGGCGATGGTCACGCTCGAACCCGGACAGCTGGCCTCATTTCTGGTTGAGGCCTTTGCGCGGCAGCTCCCCACGTCCGCTCAGGGCGCCATGGTAACCGTGGTTGACGACATGGTCTACGTGAAGGCCGATATTCCACTCGAAGATTTTGGCGGTGAATCAGTGCTCGGCCCACTCGCCGGCGCACTCGATCGACGCGATACCATCGTGATTGGTGGCACGTTTGACCTGATCGATGATCGGCGTGCCCAGTTCCGAATCCGCGAGGTCATCATGGGGCAGTTCAGTGTGCCCCGACCGCTGGTGCCCAAGCTCGTGGAGCTCACGCGCCGTGGAGCAACTGCTGATTCCATGATTGCCCGCGACGGCTATCCCGTCATCCTGCCGCCGTCCGTTGCCGACGTGCGCATTTCACGTGGACGCATCACGGTGTATCGCACCGACTCCCGGACAACCGATAAATGAGCACACGTCGCATTCTGGTGGTGGACGACGAACCTGGTATTCGCCAGGCGCTGGGCCAACTACTTGAGTACGAAGGCTATGAAGTGCAAACCGCCGGTGACGGCGTGTCCGGCGTGGCGGCGTACGAAGCGTTTGCGCCGCATCTCGTCTTTCTCGATGTGAAGATGGCCGGCATAGACGGGCTCGAAGTGCTCACGCGCTTGCGTGCATTCGATCCCAATGCGGTAGTGGTCATGATCAGCGGACACGCCACCATTCAGACTGCCGTTGAAGCCACGCAGCTCGGCGCGTACGACATTCTCGAAAAGCCGCTCGACACCGATCGTGTGCTGTTGTTGTTGCGCAACGCAATCACGCAATCGGATCTCTCGCAGGAGAACACGCGGCTTCGCGAAACGATTGAATCGCGCTATGAGATTGTGGGACAGTCGTATGTGATCCGGGCGTTGCTTGAACGCATTGACAAGGTGGCGGCTACGCCGTCACGCGTGTTGATCACCGGAGAAAACGGCACCGGCAAAGAGCTCGTGGCGCGTGCGATGCATCGCGGATCGCCACTGTCACGGAAACCCTTTGTCGAAGTGAACTGCGCGGCGATTCCGTCGGAGCTCATTGAAAGCGAACTGTTCGGTCACATGAAGGGCTCCTTCACCGGCGCTGTCGCCGACCGTCCGGGAAAGTTTGAACAGGCTGACGGTGGCACGTTGTTTCTCGATGAAATCGGCGACATGGCGCTGTCGGCGCAGGCCAAGGTGTTGCGCGTGCTGCAGGACGGCGTGGTCACGCGTATTGGCGGCAACAAACCCGTGCAGGTGCAAGTGCGCGTGATCGCCGCCACCAACAAGGATCTGGAGCGCGAAATCGCTGAGGGGCGCTTTCGCGAGGATCTGTATTACCGTCTGAATGTCGTGCCCATTGAAGTGCCACCGTTGCGCGAGCGTCGCGAAGACATTGAACCGCTGGTGGTGTATTTCCTGCAGCAGTTTGCGCAGCGTGATGGCTTGCCGAGGCGCGGTATCAGCGACGAGGCACTGACACGTTTGTCGGAGCTCGAGTGGGCGGGCAATGTGCGTGAGTTGCGCAACACAGTGGAACGTCTGGTCATTCTTGCGTCCGGTCCGAACATCGCGGTCAGTGATGTCGATCGACTGGTGGGCAAACGGGTGATTGAGTCGGGCGGACTTGGATCGCTCACCGATTGTCGTACGTTTGAAGAGTTCAAGGACGCGGCAGAACGCGCGTTTTTGTTGGCCAAGCTGCGGGCGTTCGACTGGAATGTGTCGGAAACGGCGCGCGCGCTTGAGATGCCGCGCTCGAATCTGTACAAGAAGATTGAGCGTTATGCATTGACGCGTGAATCCAGTCCGGCCTGAGATGGGTCCCATGCAACCGCTACCAGGCACAGCCAATCCGAGCTCGCCGCAGACAGACACGGACCTGACACACACATGACACAGCGCGACTGGGACAAGGAGATGGCGAAGATCGACAAACAGCTCGCGTCAATATCTGACGAAGAGCTGTTGCCGTCGGCGCCGCCGTCAGTGGCACCTGCAGGGCCACCGGGTACGGGTATGCCGCGTGGCGTGGCTGCGCCGGCGGTACGTGCGACATCGCCCGAGTCTGTGGCACCGTCAGGCCGCAAGGCGCGGTGGTGGGCGTTCAGCAAGCTGAGCGTTGCGCTGGTGGCGGGCGTTGGCATCTGGTTCTGGCCGTGGGCGGCGCGCTGTGGGCTCCCGTTGGCCGGACTTGTGTCCGCCGGTGCGCTGGTGGCGTTGGTGGGTATGTGGAGCGCTGCGGGCACGTGGCGGCATCGCATGGGACGCGCGCATTTGTTGTCGCTGCTGGTGATTGTTTCAGGCGTGGTGCTCGTGGCGCGCGAGGTATTGCCACGCGTGGGTTATGCGTACGAGAGTTTTGACCGACCAGCACGCTGGACGTGTCAGGCAGAAACACCAGCCGCCTCTCCGGCGCCGGTGATCGGTGTGCCTTCGGGCGCCTGACCGGCGACGGGTTGGCTGATTTTTTTCTCATTACCAACATGATTCATGGCTGATTTCAAAAACTTCATTGGCGGCGAGTGGGTCAGTCCGTCAACCGGCGAATACTTTGAGAATCGCAACCCGGCGGACACGCGCGATCTGATTGGTCGCTTTCCTGCGTCTGGTGTTGACGACGTGCAGCGCGCAGTCGCCAGTGCGCAGCGCGGGTTTGATGCGTGGAAGCGCACACCGGCACCGGCGCGAGGCGATGTCTTGCGGCGCATTGGCGATCTCATGACCACGCAAAAGGAAGCGTTGGCCGATTTGATGACGCGCGAGATGGGCAAGCCGCTCGCCGAAACACGCGGTGATGTGCAGGAAGGCATCGACACCGCGTTCTACGCTGCCACTGAAGGGCGCCGTTTGTTTGGCCACACAGTGCCCAGCGAGCTGCGCAATAAATGGGCAATGAGTTATCGCCGGCCAATTGGTGTGACCGGTCTCGTGACGCCGTTCAACTTCCCGTTGGCCATTCCCACCTGGAAAATGTTTCCGGCGTTGGTGTGCGGAAACTCGATCGTCTTCAAGCCGGCCGAAGATGTCCCGCATACGGCGCACGCATTTGTGGAGATTCTGCTCGAAGCGGGGCTACCGCCGGAAGTGATCCAGCTGGTGCACGGCATGGGGGAAGTGGTGGGCAAGGCGATTGTTGAGCATCCGGCGGTGCCGGTGGTGTCGTTTACCGGCAGCACCGAGACCGGTCGTTTTGTGGGCGAAACGTGCGGCCGCATGCACAAGCGTCTGTCACTCGAGATGGGTGGCAAAAATGCGCAGATCGTGCTCAACGATGGCGACCTCGAGCTCGCCGTTGAGGGCGCGCTGTGGGGAGCGTTCGGGACCACGGGGCAACGTTGTACGGCCACAAGTCGTCTGATTCTGGAAGACGGGATTCACGATGCGTTTGTGGCGCGGCTTGTGGAGCGTACGCGTGCGCTCAAGCTGGGCGACGGACGGGTAAGCGGTACGGATGTTGGTCCGCTGGTGCACGAAGCATCGCGCGAAAAAGTGGAGCGGTACGTGGCGATCGGAAAGTCGGAGGGAGCAACCGTCGAGTGCGGTGGCGCACGTCCCACAAATGAAGCGCTGGCGCACGGATACTTTTATGAGCCCACCATCTTTACCAATGTGAAGGCGGGCTCGAGACTCGAGCAGGAAGAAATTTTCGGTCCCGTCTTGTCGGTGATCCGCGTTGGTTCAGTCGAAGAAGCGTTCGCGGTCAACAACGGTGTGCGCTACGGATTGTCGTCGTCGGTGTATACACGTGACGTCACGGTGGCCTTCCGTGCGCTGCAGGATCTGGACAACGGCATCACGTACGTCAACGCGCCGACAATTGGCGCCGAAGCGCACCTTCCGTTTGGTGGTGTCAAGGAAACGGGCAACGGGCACCGCGAGGGCGGGTGGGAAGTCTACGACTTCTACTCGGAGACCAAAGTCGGATACGTGGATTACTCCGGCGCGTTGCAGCGCGCACAAATCGACAACTACTGAACAGGGAGCGCGACGCAGCGGTTGGCCAAAGTGAACGGAGACCGCTTGCGTCACCCTGCGGGTGAGGCTTGATTCCGACAGCAGTTCCCCTCCAGGATGGTCGTTTGTGATGGATCGTACTAGCACTACACAAACCGAGTCAGACGTCACCGACGTGTCGAGCGATCACGCGCACAACACGTCAATGCACAACACTGACGCCCAGTCCCACACTGTCGCCGGCGCACGCCTCGCGCCAGCGCCGGGCGCGCTCGCGGCCGATGACGAGCTTCGCGCCGCTGCACTGCGCGCGGCCAACGGACGCTCGTCACGCACAAGCTTCCGATGGCTGTTTGAATGGCTGCGCGTGTTCCCTGCCGCCATTGCGCTGTTCCTCGTGTTGCGCGCCGTGTTGGTGGAAGCGTATAAAATTCCCTCGGGCAGCATGGAAAGCACACTGCTCGTGGGTGACTTTCTGCTGGTCAACAAGCTGGTGTATGGCGCCACCATTCCCCTCACTACGTTGCGCTTGCCCGCCGTGCGCGAGCCGCGACGTGGTGACGTGGTCGTGTTTGAATGGCCGTCTGATCAAACCAAAAACTTTGTGAAGCGGCTGGTCGCGCTGCCAGGTGACACGGTGTCCATGGAGCAGGGCGTCTTGCTGCTCAATGGTGTCGAACAGAGCGAACGCTACGTGGTGCACACCGATCCCGGCGTTGACCCGGTGGCCGAAGACTTTCGCTGGCAGCGCAGCTACCTGGTGCGCACCGCCAGCGCCGCGTTACCCCAACCACTGCCACGCAGCTATCGTCCGTCGCGCAACAACTGGGGCCCGCTCGTGGTCCCCGACGAACACTTTTTTGTGCTCGGCGATAACCGTGACAACTCGCTCGATAGCCGTTACTGGGGCTTTGTGCCGGATTCGCTCATGCGCGGTACACCCATGATGGTGTACTACAGCTACTCGCCCGATTCCACGACGACAGCGCCGTGGCTCACGAATATCCGGTGGAGGCGGCTTGGAGAGCGCATCCGCTGAGAGATCACCCCAAGCCCGTGTCGATTCCGTGCCCTCTCCGTCACTGGTGACTTCTCGTAATAGTGGTTTTTCCTCGTCGCGCGCTTCACGTGAAGTGCGCGAGGTAGGACAGGAACTGCCCGCACCGCGTGGGCGCAGCAACGGCACAGGAGCCAAAAAGCGGTCCTCCCTCGACGATGGCTCGCTCGATCAGTATCTGCGTGATATCGCCAGATATCCGCTCATCTCTCGCGAAGACGAAGCCGATTTGGCGCGACGCATTCGTGTGGGCGACGAAGAAGCGCTCGACAAACTGGTGCGCTCCAATCTGCGCTTTGTCGTTTCGGTGGCCAAAAAGTATCAGAACCAGGGCGTATCGCTCTCCGATCTGATCAACGAAGGCAACCTCGGCCTCATCCGCGCCGGCCACAAGTTCGACGAAACCAAGGGGATCAAGTTCATCTCCTACGCCGTATGGTGGATCCGTCAGGCTATCCTGCAGGCCCTCGCCGAACAGTCGCGTATTGTGCGCGTGCCGCTCAACCGGGCCGGCGCGCTGCACCGCATCGGCAAGCGAGCCAGCGCCCTGCTACAGGAACTCGGTCGCGAGGCGACACACGCCGAAATCGCCGAGGGGATGGACATCACCGAGGAAGAAGTCGCCAAAACGATGTCCATTTCGCAGGTGCACCTCTCCCTCGACGCGCCCCTCACGCCCGGCGAGGACAACCGCCTGCTCGACTACCTGGCCGACACGGTCAGCCCCACCCCCGATGAGCAGACCATCGAAAAGGCGCTGGCACAGGCCATCGAAGACTCGCTCGACTCCCTCAAAGAGCGCGAAGCGAAGATCCTCCGGCTATACTTCGGTCTGGATGAGCACGAGCCGATGACACTCGAGGAAATCGGCACGCTGCTCGGCATCACGCGAGAGCGGGTGCGGCAGATCAAGGAGAAGGCGCTGTCGCGACTGCGCCACGTCAGCCGTGCCAAAGTTCTCGAGAGTTTCCTCGGCTGAACTCCCGACCGTTCGTATGGCTTCAACATATTCTTTCGACGTAACAACCGGTGTCGACCTGCAAGAGGTCGACAACGCCATCAATCAGGCACAAAAGGAAGTGGCGCAGCGCTACGACTTCAAAGGCTCCAAAGCCGAAGTCGAGTTCAAGCGCGCTGAAGCGCGTCTGGATCTGGCGGCCGACAGCGACTTCCAAATGCATCAGCTGTTTGATGTGGTGCAAACCAAGCTGATCAAGCGTGGCATTCCCGTCAAAAATCTGGATATCGGCGACATCAAGCCCGCCGGTGGCGACATGGTGCGCCGCGAGATCAAGCTCAAAACAGAACTCGACGCCGAAACGGCCAAGAAGGTGACGGCCGCCATCAAGGCCGCCAAGATCAAGAAGGTGCAGGTGTCCATTCAGGGCGAGCAGGTGCGTATCACCTCCGCGTCCAAAGACGACCTGCAGGAAGCCATCCAGTTTTTGCGTGGTGAGGACTTCGGGGTGGAGTTGTTGTTCGGCAACTTTCGCTGAGACGGACGGTGCGATTTTCCGTACTCACACTTGGGTGTGACAAGAACACCGTTGACTCGGAGCGATACCGGGCCGAACTCGTGGCGCATGGTGGCGAGTCAGTTGATGACGCCTCGGAAGCCGATGTCATTATCGTGAACACCTGCGGCTTTATTGACGCCGCCAA
>JBBSPO010000120.1:0-10572 GCA_038258695.1 Gemmatimonadales bacterium
CTGCGCGAAGCCCATCGCAACGCCACACCGTATGACATTGTGCACGCACACTGGTGGTTTCCCGCCGGTCTCGCGCTTGCCTACAGCGGCATCGGACAATCCGGCAACCCACCGCTGGTCATCACCATGCACGGCAGCGACGTGCGTCTCGCCCGCACAAAAACATACGCGCACCCCATCATGCGAGCCGTACTGAGCCGCGCTAGCACCGTAACCGCCGTCTCCACATGGCTGGCAACGGAGGCGAAATCAATTGCCCCGTCGGTACACGTGCAGGTCGCCCCCATGCCCGTAGCTACAGAGTCCTTCACCCCTCTGTCAAACCCAAACCGTTCACCGTCCACCCTCCCACCGTCAACGCCGTCAAACGCGCAGTTCAACCCACACGAATCCCCCCCCCGCCTCCTCTTCGTCGGCCGCCTGAACAAACAAAAGGGCCCCGCCGATCTCTGCGACGCCCTCGCCCGTACCGCCCACGACGTCCACTGCGACATCATCGGCGATGGCCCCGATCGCGATGCCGTGCAACAGCTCGCCATCAAGCTCGGCGTCGAATCCCGCATCACCTGGCACGGCGCGCTACCTGCCACATCGCTCAAAGCGTTCTATCAGAACGCACTCGCCACCGTCATGCCGTCGCGCGAAGAAGGACTGGGCTTGGTAGCCGTCGAGTCGCAACTCTGCGGCACACCCGTCATTGCGTACGATTCCGGCGGATTACCCGACGTTGTTCAGCCCGAACACGGCGGAGTGCTGGTCAAAACCGGTGACACCGCCGCACTCGCGCGCGCGATTGATGCCATGGCCGACAGTGAAGAGCAGGCCCGCGCGATGGGACTGCGCGCACGTGAACAGCTGCTCGCGCGCTTCAGTCCACAACAGGTTGCAGACCGGTACTTGCAGCTGTACGCCCAGGCCAGCGGGAAAGTCTTGGGAGACAGCGCGTGACGGGTCGCATGCCGGAACCGGCGCCAGAACACGCGCCCGAGCAGACACCGGACGGCGTGCCGGATCACGTGCCGGATCACCTACCGGATCACGTGCCGGATCACGTGGCGCTGCCTCAGCCAAAGTCGCTGAAACGAGTGCTCTTTACAGCGCTGCAGTTCATTTTGCTCGCCGCGCTGCTGGCACTCATTGCACGGGAAGTCGCATCGCAAGCCGATGAACTCCGGGCAACGGCCGCGAACCTTACCATCAACTGGTGGATGTTGTTGGCGGCCAGCATCGTCGTGCTGCTCACCCACGCGTCGCTCATTCAAAGCTGGCGATTGCTGACCACCGGCTGGGGCAGTTCACTGCGATTCGGCGCCGCGGTGCGCATCTGGACCATTGCCAACCTTGGGCGCTATGTGCCCGGCAAGTTGTGGTCTGTTGGCGCGTTGGTCGTTCTCGCACAGCGTGAGGGCGTGAATCCCGTCGCGGCCACCGGATCCGCGATGATTGGCACGTTGCTCAATATCGGAGCTGGCTTCGGAGTGGTTGCGCTCACCGGTGCGTCGGTGCTCGAAGCCATGAACCCGAGCTACCGCTGGCTCGCGTGGCTGGGAAGCGCTGTATTTGTGCTCGGCGTGCTGGCGCTACCTTCCCTCCTGCCTCCGGTGCTGGCGTGGATTTCGCGCACACGTCCAAACCTTTCGTCGCCCACGCAACAGCTGCCCAACCGTACGCTGTGGACCGCAACGGTCATCAATATCGCATCGTGGTTTGGCTACGGACTCGCCTTCGCCTTCCTGTCCCGCGCCGTTTTCCCCGACATCGGTGGCGCGATCCCTACTTTCGTCGCAATTTGGACTGCTTCGTACCTTGTAGGATATCTGTTTTTGATTCTGCCCGGCGGCATTGGTGTTCGCGAGGGCGCAATGGTTGCGGGATTCGGTGCGCTGGGTCTGGCCGTCTCGGCTGAGGCGACCGTGCTGGCGATCGTTTCCCGTTTATGGTTGACGCTACTCGAAGTGCTTCCAGGGCTCATCAGCCTTGCTCTGACGCCTGCTCTCAAGCGAGTCCGCTCGTGACGCTCCTGCGTCTGCGTGGGTTCGCTCACGTGATGGCGTCTTTCTCTGACTTATTGAACTGCTCGCATGGATAGATCGGACACCGCGTTGCCGGACTGGACGCCTCGTTATGCGCTGGCGTGGGCCGCTGTCACCTGCATTGTGTGCACGCTGCTCTTCGCATGGCCGGCACTCAGCGGCGAGTTCCTCGTGAACCCACGCAGTGATCAGTACATCGCCGGTTATCCCTACCGTCACTTCGCCGCCGAAGCACTCAGAGCGGGAGAGGGTTTTCCGCAGTGGAATCCGTATCTGCAAGGCGGCCTGCCGTACATCGCGGCCATGCACGGCGACATTTTTTATCCCACGTTTCTGCTGCGCCTGTTACTGCCCACCGACGTCGCCATGACGTGGGGCTTTGTACTGCACACCATGCTGGCCGGATTTTTCACCATCGGGTTCCTGCGCGCGCTCGGCATGGGACTACTGCCGGCATCGGTCGGCGGCGTGGCGTACATGATGAGCGGTCAACTGGCATCATTCCCGTCTCCCGGACATGACGGCAAGCTGTTTGTCAGCGCGCTGTTGCCACTCACGCTGTGGGTCTTGCTGCTTGGCGTTCGCGACGGCCGACGCTGGGCATGGGGCGCGCTCGCATTCGTGGTAGGACTCGGGGTACTCTCGCCCCATCCGCAGCTATTGCAATACCTGCTACTCACGTCCGGCGCGTTCGCGCTGTTCGTGGCGTTCAAGCCAAGTGCCGTAGCGGTACCGGGAACCGTGGGCGAAGGCAACGGCGCGAAGCGTCATCCTGCCCACCCGACGGTAGCCACGAGCGCGAGCGTCGCGGGTGGAACGAGTGCGACGAGTGCGACGAGTGCGACGGGCACGAAGAGCCCCGCACGTCGCGGACTGCCGCGGTTGGCCTATGCGCTGGGCGCGATTGCCATTGGCTTTGCCATTGGCGCCGTGCAGTTCCTGCCGGTGAGCGAATACGTGGAATGGTCGCCACGCGCGGGCGGAAAAGGCTACGACTACGCCACGTCGTTCTCCATGCCCATTGAAGAAACCATCAACATGTGGCTGCCGCAGTTCTCCGGCATTCTCGACAAATATTGGGGCGCCAATCAGATCCACTTCCACAGCGAGTACCTGGGAGTGGCGGTCATCCTGTTGGCGATCGCCGGATTATTTGGTGGTGTGCACAAACACGCCCGTGCGCACGCATGGTTCTGGCTGGGCACATTTATCGTGACGCTGCTGTGGGCGTGGGGCGGGGGGACACCGTTCTATCAGCTCGTCTACGCGATCGTGCCCGGCAGCAAATACTTCCGTGCTCCAAGCACGATTCTATATGTTGTGAGCTTCGCCGCGGCGGTATTGGCGGCGTTCGGCGCTGAGCGACTGCTGGCCGGACGATTGTCCAAAACATTCGCCATCGGGGCAGGGGCGGCTGGTTTGCTCACGGCGCTCATTGCCTCGGTGGGTGGTTTTACCCGCATTGCCGAATCGGTGATGTGGAATCCGGGCGTGGTGACACTCATTGATCAGAACGCGCCAGCGGTGCTGGCCGGCGCGTGGCGTGTTGCAGTCATCGCCATCATCGTGGCCGCCTTGGCGTGGCTGCGCACTGAAAACCGACTGCCGGCACGCGCCGTGGGCATCGTGCTTGTGGCGGTGATCGCGATTGACCTGTGGAGCGTTGGGCGCAACTACTGGCAGTTCAGTCCCGGTGCGGAAACCCTGTATGCGAGCGATGCGGCAATAGACTATGTCAAGTCGCAAGAGCAGCCGGGACGCGTACTCGCGCTGGCGCTGCAAGGCGGCGTTGAACCAACCTCTCGCGATCCGTTCCTCGGCGGATCCGCACTCATGTCGCACGGCATTCGCGACGTGCTCGGCTACCACGGCAACGAACTCGGTCGATATCGCCGTCTCATTGAAACGGCGGGTAACGGACTGCTGGGCAACCCGAACTTCTGGGCGCTCACCAACTCGCAATATCTGTACACCAACCTGCCGGAGCTGCCGCTTGACGGCGCCGAGCTGTTGGCCGGACCAACCACCAACGCCGCTGGAAGTACCGTGTATCTGCACAGGTTGCCAGGCGCCAATCCGTACGCCTGGGTCGTGCCGCTGCGTGTTACGGCCGATGACGAAGCAACGCTCGCTACCGTGCTCGATCCGCGCTTTGATTTGCAGCGTGCCGCGCTCTTTGCTCCGGACGCCAACGTGAACGCGCAGCCAGCCGATCAGATTTCGGCGCTGCCCGAACCGGTCGCGGTCACCGCGCAGGTCACGTCGTACGAGCCGGGCGCCATCGATATCACACTCACGGGCGCCGTGCCCGAAGGTGCCGCTTTGGTTGTCTCAGAAAACTACTATCCCGGCTGGAAAGCGACCGTGGACGGATCCGATGCCACGATCGCCCGGGCAGACTATGTCCTGTCGGGGGTGGCGCTGCCGGCCGGCGCGCAACGTGTTGAGCTGCGATTCGACAACGCCAAAAACGCCACCGGTCGGCTGATCACGCTCATCGCGTTGCTGATCGCCGCTGGATTGACTGTGGTTGGCATTGTGTCCGAGCGACGGAGCGTGCATGCCTGACAAGCCTACGCCGTGGTCTCCGCAGGCCGCCGTGCCGGAAGGCGAACGTGCGCTGGTGATCGTGCCCACGTATAACGAACGCGAAAACATCACACGCATTGTGCCGCGCATTCTGGCCGAGGATTCGCGCCTCGAGGTGTTGGTGGTTGACGACAACTCGCCCGATGGCACGGGGCAGTTGGCCGACCAACTCGCCGCGGCCGACCCGCGCGTGAATGTTCTGCACAGGCCCGGCAAGGCTGGGCTCGGTCGTGCCTATCTGGCCGGATTCGAGTGGGCACTGCAGCGGGACTACGCGTACATCTTTGAGATGGACGCCGACTTTTCACATGATCCGGCGCACCTCACGGAGTTTCTGCACGCCGTGCAGGATGCCGACCTGGTGCTCGGCTCGCGGTATCGGCAGGGACGCGTGACCGTGGTGAACTGGCCGATGAGCCGGCTGCTGCTGTCGTACGCTGCCAATATCTACGCACGCTTGGTCACCGGCATGGAGCTGGGCGACGGAACCGGCGGATTCAAATGTTTTCGGCGCAAAGTGCTCGAAGCCATCCCGCTCGATCAGGTCAAGTCCAACGGGTACGCGTTTCAGATCGAGATGAGTTATCGCGCGTGGAAGCGAGGATTTCGTATTGCCGAGATCCCGATTGTCTTCAATGACCGCACCGAAGGTGAGTCCAAAATGTCCAAGCGCATTGTTCGCGAGGCAGTGTGGATGGTTTGGCGACTTCGCTGGTGGGGCATGACCGGGCGGTATTGATGGACGGGAGTGCGTTCGTGACGATTTCCGCCGAACAAGCGCGCGCGCTGTCGGGCACGCCGTTCACCAAAATGACCGGTTCAGGAAACGACTTTGTGGTATTTGACGCACGTGAAGTATCGCGTGCCCTTATCGAATCACCTGAAGTGGTGCGGGCTATCTGCAATCGCAACAACGGGATAGGCGCCGACGGTGTGGTGCTGCTTGAACCTGGAGCGACGGGTGAACCACTGCTGCTGCGGTACTTTAACAGCGATGGGACATTAGGCGAGCTGTGCGGTAATGCGACGTTGTGCAGCACTACGTTCGCCGTCGCTCACCATCTTGCTGCGCCGGATGCCGTCGTGCTTGATACCGACGCCGGTCGGGTGCACGCCCGGGTTCTATTGGGCGAGCCACAGATTGACCTGGCGCCGGTCACGGCCGTTGTGCCGCAGCAGGAAGGCGTGGTGCTGGAGTCCGGAGAATCCTTGGTAGGCTTCGCGCTGGCCGGCGTTCCACACGTGGTGATTGTAACCGACAAGCTGGACAGCGTTTCTTTGCAGGAGCGAGGTCGGTCAATTCGGCAGTCTGCCACATTCGCACCCGCCGGAACCAATGTGAACTGGATCAGTGCGCTGGAGGATGGTCGCTGGGCGTATCGTACCTACGAGCGCGGTGTCGAGGGAGAGACACTGGCGTGCGGGACCGGCGCCGTTGCGGCGGCGATCCTTCTTATCGAGTGGGGGCTGGCCAAAGCACCGGTTCGGTTGGTGACACGATCGGGTCGTGAGGTCGAAGTGACTTTCCGAAACCGGGACCTGGCAGGTGCCTCAGGTGCGTCAGGTGCGGCAGGTGCGGCAAGCTCGACCGCGACAGCCGCCTCAGGATATTCCGTAGAGCCGTCGCTGCGAGGTGAAGGGCGCGTCGTGTTCCGCGGCACTATTGCTCATTTGAGCCCGCACTGAACGCATCGTTGATCGCGTAAATCACTCGGGCGAGGTGCTTTATGGCACCACCGAGGGTTCTTGTCTGACCGAGAAAACAGCGTTGCTCGACTACCCGGTTTCTCACCTCAGGAATGTGGAGAGATTGGCCTGTAGAGACGAACGTGAGCGGTGAGATGACAACTCACTTGAGTTAAGCGCTGTAAGTTGTTATACGGCAGCTATATACGACTCCACACCCAATCCGCAAGTAGCAGAGGCTATCAACGTTGTCCACAGTTATCCACGTACTTTGGTTTACATAACAAGTATTATCGGCATACGGTTCGACCGACACCGAACCGAAGATTACTGATGGTGGCTCTTTAATGCTCTTCTACTGTCACTATTCAGTCTGCCGTGGAAGATCTGTGAGCGAACGTGCAACACCGGCCCCGTTCCGCCTGACGGCCTCAACGCTTCTTCGCTGCAGCACACACCGCTACGCAAGCGCCAATCAGCCCACAACGCGCGACCCCAAATGACAAACGGGTCGAGCTCGCAGTGTCGCGAACCCAACCCGTCAACCCAACAATCGACACCCAACCGACGACCGACTACCAACCGCCGGCCGATGGTCGGCTCATAGCCCGCCGTTACTGACCCGACGCCATCAGCTCACCCAGCCGTACCGCAGCCTCCTGAGCGTACGGCGAACCAGGCGTGTCCCGCAGCTCTTCGAACAAGGTCTGAGCCGCAGCGTTGCTGCCGGCACGCATCAACGCGCGAGCCTGAGCCAAACGGTGAGCATCACGTTCGGCAGATGAACCTGCCGCTTTGGCAGCAGACTCATAATACTCAGCTGCCTTCGCGAAGTCGGCTTTGCCCTCGGAGCCAGCCGCAAGCAACACATCCATGGAAGCCGAAAAAGCCGCCGAAGCCCCGCTGCGGGCGCCCTCCAGAATGGCAATACCCTCGTCAAACTCACCCGCGTCAAAGTGCGACTGAGCCAGCAGCAGTACCGCCTGCTCTCCCGAACTGGTGCTGCCGTAACGGTCGATCACGCTCTGCAACGCCACGCGCGCGGAGTCGGCCTGCCCCTGATACAGCGCGCCTTGCGCCGCGTACAACGCCGTTGACGCATTGGCCTGCTTCTTGGCGTCGGAGGCACGCACACCATAAATGCCGAGTGCGATGACCGCCACAACAGCCACGCCAATGCCAACCAGCTTGCCGTTGGCCTGAAGCCACATCGTGACATTTTCAAGCGGATCGTCAGAACCGGCAGCCAGAGGCGCCGAAGGGTTTACCGGACGTGAAGTCTTCGCCATTGGTGTACTGCGGGGCAACAAGGTTTAGGCCAGATGCTCAATCGAGCGCAAGCCGGAAAGATAGTCAATCGGCTGCGAAACGTCACCCGTAGTGCCCCCGAGAGGAATCGAACCTCCGGCCAACGGTTTAGGAAACCGCTGCTCTATCCAACTGAGCTACGGGGGCAGACCGCCAAAATCCACCGCAAGTTAGTCGCAGAGCCACGTGAGTTGGAAGGCTGCAGTACCAGCGAAGCAGTGGCAACAGAGCATCGCCTCACGCTCCGGCACTCGCTCGCGGCACCCCGCAGCCCAACTACAAGCCGCTAGTCGGTGGACCAGAGCGCAAACGTATGCCGCCCGCCCAGCGCATCGCGACCGCGCAGGAACGCAAGCTCCATGAGAACAGACACGCCCACCACCAACCCGCCTTGGCGTTCCACCAGTCGGCAGGTGGCCGCGGCCGTCCCGCCGGTGGCGAGCACGTCATCTACCACCAGCACGCGCGCCCCTTGGGCCAGCGCGTCAACATGGATTTCAATAGCGTCGTCGCCGTATTCAAGCGCGTAGCTCTCGCGAGCAGTGCGCGATGGCAGCTTGCCGGGTTTGCGAACCGGCACGAAGGCGGCCCCGAGCGCCAAGGCCATGGGTACGCCAAAGAGGAATCCCCGACTCTCCACAGCCACGACATGCGTGATATCAGCAGTGGCAAACGGCGCCTGCATGGCGCGCACAACATCGCGCAGCAGCGCGGCGTCCGACAATAGCGGCGTGATGTCCTTGAACGTGATGCCGGGCTTCGGAAAGTCCGGCACATCACGGATAGCGCGCGAGACGCGTTCAACCAGCGGCGACGGGTGGCTCAAAACACAAGGGCAAAAGATGAAAGCGACCGACCACCGGACGCCTCACGCGCGACCGCCCAGTAACGACGCAAGCGCGGCCGCAAGAGCAGCAGCGTCCCCCGCCTCGGCGTGAAATCCGGGAACGCAAAGCTCGCCTGAACGCAGCTGACGCGCAATCGCTTCGAGTGACGCCGCCGCCGCCTGCGTGTCGCCCGTCGGCAGGGGCGGTGGCGTCATGGGAGGCATCGGATCGGAAAACGCTCTCGCCCACGACGTGTCCATCGCTGGGTCATGCGAGCCGGTGTTGGGCAACGTGGGCATGATGTCCATCCACGCCTCATCGTCCTGCCATGGCGTGTGGGCAGCCGGCGACGGTGCGACGGTGGGCGAGACTCCCGCCGGTGGCGCACTGGCCGATGCCAACTCGTTGGCAATGTGCGCAATGGACGGACCAGCTTCGTTTATCGCCCACGTTTCGGCGGCGTCATCAGACGATGCTTCCGCAGACGAATCCGCAGCGATCACTTCGCCTGCGTCATCGTCGACCAACGCCATGTCGTCATTGTGCTCGCTGGCGTCGCTGGAGAGGGTTTCGCTGAAGTCAGGAATCGCTTCACCAAACTCCTCAATCCAGGGCAAATCCGAGTCGTCCGATTCGCGCCGAGCACTATCCACGTTCGGATTTTGACTCAGCGTGTGGCTCGCGTCCTGGCTCGCGTCGGCGCTCGCGTCATGGCTCGCGTCGTGGCTCACGTCCTGGCTAAACGCCACACGCGATGCTTCGCTCTCCGGCTCATGCGTCACCGCTGCCAGCAGCTCACCCTTGAACGAGGGCGGTACAAACGGCATGCGCCGCGACGAGACAATAGCAGCATCAGCACCCACGTCGGCAGCGCCATCCGCTTGCTCCAGCGGTGGCATGGCGTACGGAGGAAGCAACGGTGACCGCGACATTGAGGACATGAAAGACTCGGGCTAACGATCAGAATGTGCCACCCTCAACACGCTTGCAGCGAGCTGATGGTCGGCGACGGGTGGCTTAGCCGGGCGGCCAGCCACCGGCTCCAATCAAAGGGACGAAGCGGACCGGGCTGATGTCACGGCGTTCCAGCTGGTCGCCCCGCTTGGTGAAGACGCACAACACCTGTTCCTCGCGTCCGCCCACCGGCAACACCAGTCGGCCCCCTTCGGCCAACTGGTCCGAATATGCCGAAGGTACATGCGGTGCACCCGCCCCGACAATGATCCCGTCGTACGGCCCGTAGTCGCGCCAACCGAGTGTGCCGTCGCCCAACAACATGCTGACGTTCCTCACGTCGAGCTCGGCCAGCAGCGCACGCGCCCGTTCAATCAGCACGCCCACCCGCTCCACCGAAAACACCTGAGCAGCCAGCTGAGCCAGCAGCGCGGTTTGGTAGCCCGAACCGGTCCCTATTTCGAGCACGCGCTCACGGCCCGAGAGCTCGAGCAGCTCAATGCTGCGCGCGTGCACAAAGGGCTGCGAAATGGTTTGCCCCGATCCAATGGGCAGCGCCGCGTCCTCGTACGAGCGATGGCGCGTGGACGCGGGCACAAACTTGTGGCGCGGTACCGCATCGATGGCGCTGAGCACGGCAAGGTCTTTGATACCCTTGTCCTGAAGCGTTTCAATAAGCCGGCGACGCGCGCCACGGAACGACGGTTCTACAGCTCCTGCCACCAATCCGCCGACGCGTCGAGTTGGTCGCGATGCGTGAGGTCGAGATGCAACGGAGTGACCGAGATATAGCCGTCCTGCACCGTCGCAAAATCGGAATCGGCCGGACCGCTCCATTCCACCGAGCCACCGCCCACCCAGAAGATCTCGCGTCCCCACGGATCCTTCATGCGTGTGATGGAATCGGAGAATACGCGTCGACCGAGACGAGTGAGCTTGACGCCTTTGATCTGCGACGCTTCAATAGCCGGCAAGTTCACGTTGAGCAGCGTATTTGCAGGGAACGACGGGAGCGACGTAAGATGCGCCAACAAACGCGCGAGCAGCTCGGTTTGCGAATCGAGCAATGCATCGGCGCGCAGCACCGTACCGGAAAACGACACGGCAATGGACGGAATGCCCAACGCGAGGCCTTCCATGGCGGCGGCCACCGTGCCTGAATACAGCACGTCCTC
>JBBSPO010000121.1:0-10561 GCA_038258695.1 Gemmatimonadales bacterium
CGAGCTTGGAGCGCCGATCGGACGTTGCGGGTAAGGTGACCGGCGGATTGACCCCCGACGTGCTGGTTACTCAGAAGGGCCGGCTGGATCCCTCGGTTGTGCCACCGTCGCTCTCGCCTGGTACGGCGCGTGCGCTCAGCGACGCCGTCGATGCGGCCGTGGCGCGTGCCATGCTCGATGACTGGGGCAATGCGCCCGTACCACTGCTTGAGCGGCAGCTTCGGGCATTGCTGTCGCAGTCGGTCGCGGCCATTGATCCCGATCCGGCCAAACAGATGGCATTGCTGGGTGACGGCACGCGCGTCGCCATGCGACGCCTGCTGGAGATCACACGTGGCGATGAAGCGCTGTGGCAATACGCCGCCAACGATGACATGGCAATGCGCACCGCGTTGGATATTCTGGCTCCACACCGCATGCCATCAATCGCCCGCGACACAGCGGCCCGTGATTCGCTGTTGGCGTTCGCCTCGGGTGACAGCAGTGCGGTGAAACAGCTGCTCGCTTACACGTCGCGTCGGTTTCGATCGGTGTTGTATGACGTCGATTCCGCGCAGCTGTCATCGTTGGCGCGCAGTGGTGCGGCACCGCGCATTGACGCGCGGCTCAGTCGGCGCGCCAGTGTGCAAGACACGGTGGTGGCCCTGCACTATGCCACCGCTCCGCTCTCGCCGGCCTATTCTGCTTCGGCCGGCGTGCATCTGGCCGACCCGTCGGGTGTGACCACGCCGCTGCCGGCGCAAGTCGTGGCCCGGGTGGCATTCCGTGCGCCCCGAACGGCCCGACCCGATTCGGCACGCACCTCGGGGTGGCGATACGGTTGGGCGTATCTGGTCGTGCTTCCTGAAGCAACGGCGCAGGCGCACCGCGGCGCCTTTGCTGGTTGGCAGGTGGTACCGGCCCCGGCGCCTGTATCTGAAATGAGCGCGTCGCCCACGCGCGGCCGTGTCACGCGATCTTTGGCGCGTGCGTCGCAGCGCTAGGTTGTGCGTCATGCCAGTTCATTTCTGTCACTCTTCCGAACGCGTGTGAGCCCGTTCTGCGCGGGCGCACGCTGTGTGCAACGGATCGTTGGAGTCGTGCTGGCCACGCTTGTTTGGACCGGTTCGCTGGCCGCGCAAACGGGCCGCGCCGATTCCTCCCAGACGGCGCGGCCGGTTTGGGACGATGCCGTGGCCAAAGACTATGTCACACGCGCCATGCAACGGCGCCGCATTCAACTCGCTGACAGCTCGCTGCTTGATTATCAGGCGACAGCACGTGGCTTTCTGGCTTTCCTGGCGCAGTTGGGCGAGGGCTTCACCGACCCGCCACGTGTTGTTCAGACCGAGCAGCTGGCGTTGCGTGTCTCGTGGTGGCAACCGGGGCGCAGCGCGCAACAGTTGGTGGGGCGACGCGATACAACACTCATGCCGGCCAGTGTTGGCTACTACCGGGATCGATACGGCGTCGTGCTGGATAACCTGCCCGATCGTATCCGGCTTGGTGACGGTTACGACGTGGCCGACGTACCGCATCCGCTCGCCCCCGGTGCCGACTCGCTGTACGAGTTTCAGCGCGGAGACGCGTTTTCCATGCGTTTGCCCGATCGCGAAGTGATGGTGGACGAAGTGCTCTTTCGTCCACGCAACGTAAATGCCGCGCGCGCAGTCGGCAGTGTGTATCTGGACCGCGAAACATCAGCAGTGGTGCGGTTGCAGCTCACCTTCACGCGTGCAGCCATTCTCGACAAGCGCATTGAGGCGCTGGCCGTCACACTTGAAAACAGTCTGGTGCGCGGGCGCTACTGGTTGCCACGCCGACAGGAAGTGGAAGTCGTGCGGCGCAGTACGTGGCTCGATGTACCGGCGCGTGGCATTGTGCGCGGTCACTGGGATGTGTCGGGATACACGGTGAATGAGGGTGTATCCACACCAACGCTCATGTTGCCGTCGTGGAGCAGTGTGTCGCGGGATTCACTCGCAAATTACGCCTTTGAAGGCAACGTTACCGACGCGCTGCCTCCGGACATGCGTGTGGCGCGCGACGACGATGTGCGCAATGCACAGCAGATTGCAGAAAATGCAGTCAGGGCGTCAGCGCTGACGCGTGCAACATCTGTGGCCGCGTCAGGAAGCGGCGTGTCGGACTTTATCCGACACTCGCGCGTGGAAGGTCTTGGACTGGGTGCAGGTCTGTCGTATCGATGGCGTTCGGCAATAACGGTGCGTGTGAACGCGCGCTACGGAATTGACGATCGGCAGGTCAAGGGACGCATCAGTCTGGACCGCCGACCGGCCATGGGAGGCGCGCCAACGCTGCAACTGTTCGCTGAGCGCGAGTACCGCACACTTGGTATCGCCGAGCGCGCTGGTGCGACAAACTCGCTGGCCTCATTGCTTTTTGGCAGTGATTACACATCGCCGGTTGATGTGCGTGCCGCGGGTGTACAGTTGCGCGCGGGCACGAGGGCACCGCTGACACTCCGTCTCGCCTACGAGCAGGAAGACTCGCTGTTCGTTGTGGCGCGGCCTGTGAGCGGTACGTTCGCGCCGGTCAGGCCGGCGTGGTCGCTGAAGGGAGTGCGTGCCGATGTGTCGCAGCGTCGTGTGTTTGGCGAGGTTGGGGAACGTCAGGGCGCCTTGCAATGGCGAGTTATCGGTTCGGCCGCACGCGGACTGAACGATGCTGGTGTGCGTATCAATGCACGCGCGCTGCGTGCAGAGTCTGACGTTCGACTGCAGTGGCCAATGCGTGGCGAACAGCAGTTGGTGCTCAGCGCGCGTGCTGGCATCACTGCCGGCGAGGATACGCCGCCGCAATGGCTGCAGCTCGGCGGTGGACCATGGTCGGGCCCGGGCTACGGATTTCACTCGTTGGTGGGCAAACAGTTGTTCTCACCGCGCGTAGAATGGCGCGTGCCGGTACCATTCCCCAGCATACCGCTCGGTAAATACGGAGCGAGCCCTGCACGCATGCAGCTCATGCCGTTTGCGCAGGCCGTGGTGCTGGGCGGCACACAAGATGACGCCCGGATTTCTCCTGTGCGAGACGGTGTGTATCCGTCAGTGGGTGTGGGCGCGTTGCTGTTCTACGATCTGCTGCGTATCGATGTCTCGCGTGGTCTGCGCAATGGAATCTGGCAGTTTGCGATTGATGTGGACCAGATGTTCTGGGGCATTCTATGAGCGCTCGACCCGCGCGTGTAGCAAGCTCCAAACGTGTCGCCAAACCGTCGGGCAATCGTGTTGACGTACCCGATGTTGAACACGTTGAAAAAAGCGATGCGTCATCCGGTGCGGTACGCAACACGAACAAAGACGAACACAAGCAATACGACGAAGCGTACTTTGAAAAATGGTATCGAAGCGCCACACATCGCGTTCGAACTCCGGCCGAGTTTGCACGACAGGTAGACTTTGTGCTGCACCTCGCCGAGTGGGTGTTGCAGCGTAAAGTGCAGAGTGTGCTGGACGTTGGTTGTGGTGAGGGCCAGTGGGGTGTGGCGCTCAAGCGTCAGCGTCCGCGTGTGCAATACACAGGTGTAGACCCCAGTGCGTGGGCCGTCGCAAAGCACGGCAAAAAGCGCGGCCTGTTGCACGGCGGTATCACTGATCTTGATGCGTTGCTTCCAGCGCGCGAAACGTATGATCTGGTGTTGTGTGTTGGCATGCTCAACTACCTCGAACCGGCCACACTTCGTCTGGGGCTGCGACAGGTTGCCAAACGCTCGGCCGGTGTGGCGTACCTCGAACTGTTCGCCCAGGGTGATGAATACGAGGGCGACACCGACTGGCCGCGCCCGCGCCCTGCGGCTTGGTATCGCACAGCCATGCAATCTGCTGGTTTTGTACCCATTGGCATGCAATGCTACGTGGCGCAGTCTGAGGCAGACCGACTTTCGCTTATGGAGCGAGGCTGATCGTTAACGAAACCCGGGGACTACTTTGGCGTACGAAAGCAGAACACTCATCCTGAAACGGAGGAAGTACACATGAGGTGGTCTGCAATCAAAAGCGCCGTACTGCTCGGCGTTTGTGCCAGCGTACTGGCGAGCGTTCCCGCCGATGCCCAGCGTGATGAAACACTGGTTGATCGTCGCGGTGGCACACGGTTTGGAGGTTTCGGTGGACCGGTGTTCAAGCTCACTCAAATTGCCGGAGAGGATGCGTTGGTTTCCGGCGGTCGCGGCGGATTGATTATCAACCGGCAGTTGGTTGTCGGACTCGGCGGCTACGCGACCAGCAGTGACAACATCCGCACGGGTTTCGAGTTCGGCAACGGCGATGACGGCTCGCTGGGCCTTGAGTACGGTGGGCTGGAGCTGGAGTATATCCTGCGCCCCTCGCGTGTCGCACACGTCACGTTTTACACCCTGCTCGGCGGGGGTATGGCAAAGTACGAGAGCACTCGCAACTCTGGTTCCGGTGTGGCGACGCAGCGCCTTGAGTCGGAGGTGTTTGTCTTTGAGCCGGCGGTAAATCTTGAGCTCAATGTGACGCGCTGGTTTCGCACCACCGTTGGCCTCGGCTACCGGTATGTCGATGGTAGCGAGTTGCCGTTGGCGGGGGACCGTGATCTCAGCGGCGGGGTTGGTACACTAACATTCAAGTTCGGATCGTTCTGAGTTTGCGCCTGTCTTTCCGCCACACATTGTGACTGCATCATTTGCCCGCACCGTTGTAGCCGCGCGTGAAGCGCACCCTTTTGCCGCGCATCTTCGTGAACGCGCCGAAGTGCTGGTGCGGCAGTCGTTGCAGGTGCTCTTTCCCCACTTCGGGTCCGCACCAGCCTGTGACGGACAAGCGGTAGAAGACGAGTTGGCGTCGCTCGCGCGTCTGGCCGAACAGACCGTGGCAATGGTGATGCCAGCTGAGGTCGCATCGGGTATTGGTGGGCGATACATGCAAGCGCTGGCTCAGGTGCGTGACGCGCTGCTGGAGGATGCTGAGGCGCTTGCGTCGGGTGATCCTGCCGCGCATGGTGTTGATGAGGTGATTCTGGCGTATCCCGGGTTTCTGGCGACAGCCGTGCATCGGCTTTCGCACGTGCTGTATGGCGAGGCGGTACCGCTGGTGCCCAGGCTCATGAGTGAGTGGGCACACCGCGAAACCGGCATTGACATCCATCCTGGTGCGCAGATCGGCCACGGCTTTGCCATTGACCACGGTACCGGTGTGGTGATTGGCGAGACCACGAACATTGGGGACCGTGTGCGCGTATATCAGGGCGTCACGTTGGGCGCGCTGGCTGTGCACAAGCGCCTGGCCGCGAGCAAGCGACATCCCACCATTGGCAACGATGTTGTGATTTACGCCAACGCGACGATTCTGGGTGGCGACACTGTGGTGGGCGACCATTCGGTGATTGGTGGCAACGTATGGCTGACGCACAGTGTGGCAGCGCGTTCACGGGTACAGTTTGAAAGCACCGTGGACATGCGACCAGCTGATGATGGTATCGAGTTTCATATTTAAGAGAGGCTGGCATGCGCGCACACTCTATTCTTGATACGATCGGCCGCACACCTCACGTGCACCTGCAGCGCATGTTTGACTCCCGGGTGGAAGTATGGATGAAGCTTGAGCGCGCCAATCCGGGCGGCAGCATCAAAGACCGCATTGCGCTGGCGATGATTGAAGACGCCGAAAAGAGCGGCGCGTTGTCCAAGGGCAGTGTGATTGTGGAGCCGACGTCAGGAAACACCGGTATTGGATTGGCCATGGTCGCCGCTGTGAAAGGCTACCCGTTGGTGCTGGTGATGCCGGAATCCATGTCCATCGAGCGCCGTCGCATCATGGCGGCCTACGGTGCGAGGTTTGAGCTCACGCCGCGTGAACTTGGCATGAAGGGGGCCATAGCGCGGGCCGGTGAACTCGCCGAATCGCTGCCCAAGGCATGGATGCCGCAGCAGTTCGACAATCCGGCCAACATTCGCGTGCATGCCGATCGCACGGCCAGAGAAATACTGGAAGACTTTCCACTCGGGCTCGACTGGATGATCACCGGTGTTGGCACCGGCGGCCACATTACCGGGTGCGCTCAGGTGCTCAAGGCGCAGTGGCCCGATTTTCGGGCGCTCGCGGTAGAACCGGTGAAGTCGCCGGTGATCAGCGGTGGCGCTCCTGCGCCGCACAAGATTCAGGGCATCGGCGCCGGCTTTATTCCAGGCAATCTGCACACGGACGTGATCGACGGGACCGTGCAGGTGACCGAAGAAGACGCCGTGCGCTACGCGCAGCGCGCGGCCCGTGAAGAAGGAATCTTTATTGGACTGTCATCTGGTGCGTCGTTGGCCGCAGTGGCGCAGACGCTGCCCGATTTGCCCGACGGATCGCGCGTACTCACGTTCTGTTACGACACGGGTGAGCGCTATCTCTCGATTGACGGTTTGTTTCCGCTGTAACGGCGTATCTAGCCCGTTGACCACACGCGAGAGATCACACTCCACACGGCACGCGCGCCAAGCCCCAGAGTAATCAGCACAATCACCGAGCCGGCGAGGTTGGCAAACCGATTGTTGGTCGCGGCCCCCAGTGCGTCACGATCATTCATGGCGTACAGCAGAAATCCGGCCACCACGGGCAGCAGCAATCCGTTGGCGGCCTGCGCGGCGAGAATGGCAGGCAACGGTTGCACACCAGATATCGCCACCGCCACACCCACCGCAATCACGCTGCCCCACACCGCTCGCAGGCGCCAATCGCGAAGATCACGCGGCCAGTCCATCGCGCCGGCTACAGCCCACGCCGCCGCCATCGGCGCCGTGATGGCCGACGTCATGCCGGCGGCAAAGAGTCCGACCGCAAACACAATCGTTGCCCAGCGACCGAGCAACGGCGAAAGTTGTGTGGCCATACTGCCGGCCGAATCAATGGCCGCACCCGCCGACAGCGCATTGGCCTGAGCCGCTGCCGCCGTTACGACAATGGCCATGGACACAATGCCACCCAACCCAATCGCGACTACGAGATCCCAACGCGCGTCACGCAGTCGGGTGGACGAGTCGCCGTCGGTAAAACGTTCGGCGGCAGCGCTGGCGTGCAAAAAGAGATTGTAAGGCACAATGGTGGTGCCGATCAGGCCGAGCGCCAGCAGTGCGGTGCCGTCGGGCAGGCGTGGTTGCACCAGGTCGCGCGCAATCTCGCTCCAGGCAGGCGATACCGCCAAGGCCGTGATCACGAACAGCAGTGACATGAAAATCACCAGCGACACCAGCACACGTTCAATGATGCGGTAGCGGCCGGTAAGCAGCAGCGCGGTCGCGCAAACTCCCACTGTCACGGCCCACAAGCGTGTGCCACCGGTGAAGGCAATATCAAGGCCCAGTGCCGCGCCCAGCAGGTTGCCGGTCTGATATGCGGCGTTGCCAAAACCAATGGCAAACACAACGAGCGCGAGCACGGCGGCGCGCGCAAACCGCGTGTGCACACGACGGCGCAGCGCATCGCCCAGGCCAAGACCCGTGATGGTGCCAAGCCGGGCTGCCATTTCCTGTAGCACAATGGTACCGACGGTGGCGAACGCCAACGCCCACAGCAGCGCCGTGCCGGCTTGCACACCCGCCAGCGTGCAGGTGGTCACGGTACCTGGCCCAATGAATGCTGCGGCTACCAAAGCGCCGGGGCCCACGCGTGTGCGGCGCGTGGGCGGTAATCCGTCAGTCACGCGCGCTCATGAAACTGGCTAGAGCGAATCGAGCAGATCGTCGATCGCGCGCTTATCGGCGTCGCGCAGTTCGTCTCCACCGGTCAGAATTTTCTGCAGCACATCCACCGCTTCAGCCGCCAGATCGTCCGGGTGCTTGCGATCTTTTTCGAAGCGTACAATGTGACCGAGCAGGATGGTTTCGTACGGCGCTTCGGGGCCGCCCTCACCATCTCCGCCTTCTGACACGCTCGACTCGTAGCTGGGCACGCTGGCTTTCCACGGCTCGTGCTCGTGCGCGGCTTCCTCGAGTGCATCGCGCGGCACGAGCGCGAACAACCGGCACTGCAAACCCGGCGATTCTTCGTACGCGAATAAACCAACGGGTATTGGTTCTTCAAACAGCTTGAGGGCGACCAGTCGCTCGATGGCCTCGGGCGGCATCGCACACCGCGCCACCCAACGGCCGTCAATGTAGGCGCCAAGTGCACGCGATTCCGGCGCGCGCGGGTCTTCGAGGCGGGAGACGGCCAGCCGAATCGGTTCCCGGGTGGTCACGAAGACCGCCGGGCGTGTTTCGCTATCGTCGTCGCTGGAAAATTCGTTGGGTTCGTCAGCCATGGCGGCAGAAAAATGGGCGCGTTCAGTACAGGATGGCAATGCATCCTGTCTGCACGTTAGGCAGAGGACCGAAGCATTGAAACCCCATGAGACGTACGGGCGGCAGGTGTGTCACGGATCCGCGATTCGATGGCCATGACCGGGGCCATGGCGACGGCATTCAGGTACGCTGACCCGGTACATCCGACGGTTCAATCTTCTCGAGTGTGCCACCCATCGCCAGCCAGAGCGGCACCAGTTCCGCCAGCAAGATCAGCGTGGCCAGCAGCACGGCACCCAACGCGGCCCAGGCGCCAAAGGCACGCTGTGCGAGGAACCACAGCGAAATGCCAAAGAGAAACGGGAACACCATGGCGATCGCACCACCGATCACGGTAATGCCAACCGTGAGCATGGTCTGACCGAGCGCCTCAAATCCGCGCCGGTCGGTGCCCAGCTGCACCCAGGCAGGAAAGAGCAGCGCCAATCCGTTCTGCACACTGAACGTGAGCAGATTGAGCGCGAAAATTGCCAGCACCGCCGTGATCATGGCTGGCGCCGGCGAACCAATGAGCGCGAGCAGATCGGCACGCGCGGTACTGTCAGCCATCACGAACACCAGCGGTACACACAAAAACGAAACAATGGAAATCGTGTGCAGCAACGCCACGCCAATAACCGACGCGGCAACGATAGACCGTCCGGTGAGTGGCAGAGTGCGCAGCGTGGCGACATCGCGTAAATCGAGGCGCAAGTCAAAGCGGGTCCAAACCGGTCCGATGAGCAACAGCATGAAGCCCCAACCCACGGACATGCCGAGCATCACGTCCACCGGAAGACCCACAGACAATCGCAACACAAGCAGTGTGGCCGAAAAAATCAGCGTGATCAGGACCAGCTGTCGCACCCACCCGCCCGCACGAACAGCCGCCGCAACATTCTTCCACGCCATGGCCACCGATGGGTGTCCCCACATGGGCAGCGCCGGAATACGTGCAACCTTACCGCGCCCCGACCGCTTCGCCGACAGAGTGGCGCCGCTGTTGGCCGCAATCGCGCGTGCCCGTTCCTGTGATGCTTCGAGTGCGGCTTCTTCAAACGCGGCGTCTGTTCGCACCACCCAGAAGTAGTGCAACCCCAACACCAGCAGCGCTGGCGGCAGCGACCAGAGCCAGGCGGCACCGCTCTCCGCGAAACCAGGTGTCACGAGCGCCCGCACAGGTGCCAGCGCAATCGCCGCCGCGGGCTGTTGCAGCGCTTGATACGTGGTGTCGAGTGCGGCACGAATGCCAATGCTCCACGACGCCGTAATCGCTGGTCGCGCACGCCACAGTACCACGCCGACAGCGGTGAACAGCGCGCCAAAAATCAGCAGTGGCACTGCCGCGCGTTTCCGTCCAGCTGAATGATGTTGTGAGGCGTTCAATCGGACGAGTGCGGCACCAAGCCGATGCAGCGAAAAGGTGGAGAACAGGATCCACAAACCAATGCCACGTTGCCAGCCTTCAATTGACGAAGCACCACCGCGAAGCAGCAGCACCCAGATAGCCACGTTGAGCAGGATCGCGAACTGTCCGCGCAGCAGCTTGGCGTGCACCAGCGTGCGACGCGAGAGCGGTGCGGGAAAGAGCAGATGTACTTCGGCTGGAGTAAACGCGAGCGCACCACGATCCGGTTTGGCCAGCCACCAACGCGCTGCCATGATCAGCAGCAAAGCCGAAAGGATGGTGGGGGCCACGCCTGGCGATGCCAGGATGACAAATGGATTCGCCTCTTCGGATGTATTGAATGAGAAAACCCAGTACAAATACAACAGCCCGAGTCCCATCGCGATGATGTAGCGCGGTTGCCGCACACGACCGAGCTGCGCCCGTACCTGATTGCGCAGGGTCGTGGCAAACAAATAGCTCAGCGCCGATGTGGCGGCAGAACGACTCACGGGGCAGCAGCTTCGGTTGTACCGGCGACAAGGGCTGCGCCGTCTGACTTCGGTTCGGCGTGCGGATTCACGCCCGTCAGTGCGATGAACATCTCCTCAAGTGAGAGCCCATGCAACGACGGGTTGGCAGCCACAATTTCAGGGATCGTGCCGTACGCCACACGCTCGCCGTTCCGGATCACGAGCAGTCGCGTGCACAGCTCCTCCACCAGATGCAGCAGGTGCGAACTGAGAATCACCGCCGCGCCGGCGCGCGCACGCTCGGCAATGGTGACTTTCATGCGTCGGATACCCACGGGGTCAAGACCGGTGAGTGGTTCATCGAGCATGAGCGCCACGGGGTCATGCAACAGGCCGCAGGCAATGGCAAGCTTTTGCTTCATGCCGCGGGAAAGC
>JBBSPO010000122.1:0-10536 GCA_038258695.1 Gemmatimonadales bacterium
AGCCAATGGGTTTGCCCGCCTCGGCGACGATCAACTGTGCCAGCGCGTCCTCGCGCTGCTGCAGCAGATCAGCCAATGCGTCAAGTCGCTGACTACGGTCGCCGGCACTCAAGCCCGCCAGTGTCGCACGGCTGTCCGCGGCAGCGGCGATGGCCGTCTCCATGTGCGCCGAGGTAGCGTGCGGGAGGCGGGCCAGTTCTGTGCCGTGGTATTTGTCCAGCACGACCGTGAAGTCACCGTCGCCGGCATCAAGCCATTCACCGTTGACGAAGTTTTCGTGGCGGAACAGGGCGTCCGGGGCGATCGATGACATGGCAACGTAGACCGTGAAGTGGGCGGACAGGCAGTTACTTGGCGAGAGACCGGCCGACCGGACGGAAGAGCACAACGCGCGCCTTCTGCTCCTCAAAGTGGTCGAAACTGGCTTCAAGGCGTCGGTCGGGCCAGATAATGCGGACCGAACCCGCTTTCATATCGTACGCCGCCGTGTAGAGCGTCGCAAAACCCTGAAAAAACTGTCGACTGTGCAGCGGGGAACGCAGGAACCGGTGTAGCAGCGCACTGCGTGTGAGGCGCTGATTGTTCGCCAGCGCCTCGAGCACCTCTTGCCGCTCAACCGTGCGTGAAAACGCGGCGTGTTCGGGCCATTCCACTTCGTGCTGATGATTGGTCACGGCGATCTGCGACAGCACTTCCGCTGGCCGGTCGGGATTGAGGAAGACGGTCGCGTGATGCCCTGCCGCATCCATGGCCGTTACGCTGTACGACATATGAGACGGCAGACGGGACAACGTCGCGCAGGCTTCTTGAACGGTGCTGCAGGTTTCGAGTACGTAGCGCAAAATAAGGGGAATCCCGAAGCCAGTGCCTGTCACCTTGCGTCCGCCAAAGGCGAGCGCGACCGCGAGTCCGTCGGCGTTGATACCGTCAAGCAAACCCCACGCGCTGTCCTGCATGCCAATAACCGGTTTGCAGTATTCAGTAAACGTGAGACGGCCGTCAAAGAATCGCGGGTCAAAGTCGTAGTTGCGTACCAGCAACGGCTTTTCGCCGGTGCACGCGAGCACTGAGCAGCCCGCCATGTATGGTGGCGGGCACCAGAGAGTCAGGAACCGGTCCGAGAGATCATCATGGCCGGCGAGCGCGCTGAATGCCTCGTACACCGGCAGCAGCTCCGGCATGTGCTCAGCAAGCCGCGCGACACTGGTTTCCCGGTCGGGTCGCGCTGCTTCGCCTTCGCTCACGAACCAGCGCTTGTACAGTGGCCACACATGTTGAAAAAACGCTTGCCAACGGGCGCCAGGCCACGGCTCACGAACCAGAGTCAGATTAACGAACATCATGAGTATCTAACGGATTTGCCGTCAGTTACATCATCTTGAATCCACCAATCTCCAACTGGTGCGGCTGGGAGGTGTCGGCCGTAGGTGCAGCTGCCTCGCTTTGGTACTGCCCACGCATGGCCTCGAGCCACTTTTTGGACCGCTCTGTCAGCTCAAAGTCATCGGTCATGGTGCGACCGCGCATTACGAGAATGCCGATATCGGCGCCTTCATACAACCAGTCGCCCACACGTGTAATACGGAGAAAGAACGCCTCGTTATCACTCTCCACGTAGCGGCGATGCGTATCCATGCGCCAGAAATACACCGATCCATCCTCGCGCATGCGCCAAATGCCCGAACGCGGCGCTTCCGTGACGCGACGGAACTCATCGGTGGTGTGCTTGATCACCATCTGGCCCCACGTATCGATGTTCTCTGCGCGCGCCCACCGCTTGTTCAACGCCTTCACGTTCAACTCGTACGGTGTGTCCATCCACTCGAGCATGTGAAAGAGGTGCAGCGGCGCATCACTCAGTGCGAACACGGCGTGATTGGTAATGCTGCTGGCCCCGGTGATGCGTGGGTTGAGCTCACCAAGATAGATCTGCCCGTTATCGAGATCGATGAGAAAGTCGAGTTCGAAGTAGCCTTTGTACCCTTCCTTGCGCAGCTGGTCACCGAACAGCTGTGCGTATTCGCGGGCTTTTTTACGGATGGTAGGCGTAAAGGCTTCCGCAATAATTTCATTCCCGCACCATCCACCTTTGTACGGTGTGAGTTCCGGGAAGCCCACCAGCTCCGTCATGAGTGGTGCGACCAATGTGCCATGGCGCGTCACACACGCCTCAAGTGCTGCACCGCGGCAGTTGATGCGCTTCATGACCTTACATTCCGATTCCGATTCGATTTCGTGTGCGTGCTTATCGTAGTCGGCTTCGGTATTGATAAAAAACGTGGTGTGTCCACTGTCGCCAAACGGGGTCTGCACCACCAGGTCGTTGCCCAATGGCTTGGACACCTCGTTGAGGTGCGCGTAGCTGTTCACCGGTGAGAGCACGTAGGGCACGCACGGCACACCCGCTTTTTCGGCAATGCGATTGGTGTTCACCTTGTTGTCGAGGTACTCGCGCATCTGCGCCGAAGGAAACATCACCTCAAGGCCGAGCTCTTTCGCACGTCGCTCAGTTTCTTCATTGAACATGAGAAAGAGCACTTTGCCCGCGTTACCGTTGACGGTTCGGCTTTCAATGAACTCACGGACTTCGGAATGGCCGAGCAGATAGTTGTTGATGTCTTCAATGCTCTGGAACTCTTCGTGCGGTTCTTCCGCCTGCGGACTCATCAGGTTGGGGTGCAACCCGTCAAACGTTTCTATGTACGTAATGAACTGGAAGCCTTTGATCCATTCGTCGGCGCCAAGCAGATTCCAGTTGGTGGCACTCACGAAATAGATCGGAGTTTCGTTGCGGTAAAAGAAGCGCCGGATGTCGCTGACATCGCGAATGCGCGGCGTTTTAACGGCCGCAGTTTTCGCGGGCGACTTCGCTTTGGCTTTTTTGCCGTTGGCTTTTTTCGCGCCGGTTTTTTTCGTGACGGTGTTGCTGGTGAGCGTTGTATTCATGCGGTGTCTCCGTTGGCGAGGGCGGGTGCGACAAGGCGGGGGGCAGGCACTGAGGCGCTGCTTGCGGTATTGAAGTCGCCTGCCGGCAGTCGTCGGGCACCCATGGCGGTGCCAGTGCGCTGGCGACCAAGGGCGGCATCGGTGAAGACGCGCAGACCCAGTTCCGGACGATAGCCGTGGATCTCCTTCACATCGATGGCCAGCAGGAAGTCGATGATTTCATGATTGATTACCTGTCCCGGCACCAGTACGGGAAAGCCCGGTGGATAGGGAATCACAAAGGAGGCCGACACCAGTGTTTCGCCGCCAGCCATACGTGTGAGGGAATCTTCAAGCGACAGGTGACGGCAGCGCGACTCTTCGTATCCCAGAAAGTAGGCCGCGCGCAGGTTGCCGCCCGGTACACCGGGTACAGCCTGAAACGAGCTGTGAAAAGCGCTGAAGTCGGGCAGCGGCGGACCGTGCTCGGTAAGCGACCGGATTGTGCCCAGGTGCAGTCGTTTTTCGGCGTGCTCCATGCCCGCGTTGCGCTCTTCCAACTCGTGCGCGATTTGCAGCAGCACCTTGGTGAGGTACGCCAGCGAGCCACGCGTTGTCCCAATGTTGGTCATGAACAACACGCTGTTGCGCGATGTCTTGTTCACCTGAATGGCGTACTTGTCCATCAGGTACCGGTTCTTGAACGTGTCGCCGTCAATACCGGTGCGCCCGGTAAAGAGATTGATCTTGGTGGGGTCGAGCGCAAACTCGTCTTCAGCCCACGCCCGTCCGATGTCACTCCAGCCCTTGTCGCGCGCGTAATAGCCTTCAATACCGCTCTCCCGGTGTCGCGCGGGAATGAGCTCGCTGATGGTGATGATGTCAAACCACTTTCGCAGCACCGGATGTTCGCGCACGGTGCGCCGCAGCATCATGCCCAGGTCAATGGCCTTTTCCACCAGCTCATAGCCTTCGAGCTGCACCTGTCGACGTCCTACATCCAGGCTGGCCAGAATCTGGTAGTTGGGGCTGGTGCTGGTGTGCGTCATGTACGCCTCGTGAAAGGCGGCCTCACTCTTGCGCCGAAAATCTTCGTCCCAGATGTGGATCATGCTGCCCTGGCGCAGCGAACTGAGCGTCTTGTGCGTGCTCTGCGTGGCGTACACCCTGATGCGCACCTTGTCGGGGTCGGGCATGAGCGGCGGCTCGCCCGGCTCAAGTGACGCGATGTGTTGGCGGTACGTCTCCCGGTACTCCGGTGTGCGGTACTTCTGATGGAGCTTTTGGGCCACATACATGGCTGTGCGCTGGCGCATGAGATGACTGAAGCTGGCGAACGCGAACCACGCCTCATCCCACAGAAAAATCATGTCGGGCTTGAGCGCCAACACCTGTTCCATGACGCGCTCCACATTGTAGACCACGCCGTCAAACGTACAGTTGGTGAGCAGCACCATTTTGACGCGGTCCAGCCGACCAGCGGCGGTCAACGTGAGAATGCGCTCACGGATGTGCTCCAACGGCACCGCGCCGTACATGCTGTACTTGGGCAGCGGATAACTGTGCAAATACACCGGGCAAGCGCCGGTCAGCACCATGCCGTAGTGGTGGCTCTTGTGACAGTCACGATCAATGAGCACCAGATCGCCGGGCTCGACGAGTGCTTGCACCACAATCTTGTTGCTCGACGACGTCCCGTTGGTGGCAAAAAACGTGTGTTGCGAACCAAAGGCCGTTGATGCGAGCTCCTGCGCACGCTTGAGCGGACCCGTGGGCTGCAACAGTGAGTCGAGGCCGCCGGTGGTGGCACTGGTTTCGGCCAGAAACAGGTTGCGGCCATAGAACTCGCCAAAGTCCTGAATCCATCGGCTCTTGAACACCGAGTTGCCGCGCGAGATGGGCATGGCATGAAAGACACCCATCGGCTTCTTGCTGTACTCTTTGAGCGCCGAGAAAAACGGCGTATCGAAGCGCTCACGAATGCCGCGCAGCACGGTCAGGTGCAGCTCCTGCAGATCTTCGGTGCTGTAAAAAATGCGACGGAAGTCGTGCAGCGTGCTGTCGACCAGTTCACCAATTGGTGTGTCGGTGACGTAATACCGATCGACCTCCGGCCGGAACGAGCGCATGATCGACCCCAGCATCGGGCCCATGGACGCCTTGCTGTATCCGCGCAGATCGAGGTGTTCGAACTCGCGCGCGTAGGGGCCCAGAATACCTCGCACGTTGGAGCTCGCAAATGGTACGCCATAGCGCACCACGCACGTTTGAATGTTGGGGTTGAACACCAGCGCCATGAGCGCATCCTGTACCGTCTGCACTACCAGCACGTCGTAGGTGAACTCGTCGGCACGATCATGCGCCTCGTGCAGGCGCCGTTTGAGCGCGGCTTCTTCGTCGCGATCCATCTCGCCAACCACGAGCAGTTCGAAGTGGTTTTGCCGCCCGTTCGGTGCGAGCAAGGGCTCGTCAACAAGGCCCCCGGCTCCCTCATCGTGCACCACCGGTTCGCCACGTGAACTTCCGGTGGCCAAATCCCGCACAATGCGGTCTACCGATTGATGCAGTGCGTGGAACTTGCCGCCTTTGAGCAGCGTCTGAAGGGCCGCCACCGCGTCGCGCCCGGGATACGCCCAGTATTGCTCAATCTCGAGCAGGTTCTCAACCAGCTCCGCAACTTCAGGAATCGGCGTGCTGCTTTCGTCGAGCGCCGTGGCATGCAGCCGCAGCTGGCTCCACTGGAAGGAGCGGAGCCGTGCGGCGCTAAAGTGCTGGCGATGGGTACTCGGTATGGACTCAGACATTCAGGCGGGCTTGAGGTGGGCGAGAGGGCGTGGGCGTGCCGCACACTGGTGCACGTTGAAGCAACCTGCGGCGGCACACCCGCACCGGTCCTGATTTCAGCGGCGCTTGCTGGCCGAGCGCTTTCGCGCCTTTTGCGACTCGCTTTTGGCGACCACAGGTGAGGCCGGAACACTCTCCAGCTGGGCAGCGGCGGGCGCTGCGTCACTGATCACGGGCGCGGCGGGTTCACCCACAACGCGGGCGTCGGTGGCTCGTGCAGAGCCAGTCGATTACCCTCACTGTCAATAAACACGGCAAAACTACCAGACTGTTCGCTGATGAACGTTCGGGGCATGACGACTCGTCCACCAGACATGTCGACACGAGCCAGAATGCCATCGAAATCAGCGCCAGCGTTCAGATACACCAGCACCCCTACATCGCTGGGCGTGCAGCCCGGGCCCGCGACGAGCGCGCCACCAGTGCCGGAGTCGGCCGGAAAAAAGGCCATGGTGTACTCGCCGTTGTGCGTAGTCTCCATCTGGAATCCATAAATCGCGCCGTAAAATGCGGCGGCACGGTGGATGTCATACACGGGAATTTCAAACCAGCTGACAACGTTCATTGGCGCTCCACGAAAAATGATGCAAAATGTGATCAGCCGAGTGGCTGGCCGATGGGTGCTTTGAGGTGTGCAGGAAGCTCGGCCAGGGCCGGTTCCACCGCCGCGTGGGCGGCCTGCTCGCGGATCTGGAGTTCTGTGAGTTCCTGCAAACGGCTGGGCTTGATGAGCGGGCCCAGGCTGTCGAGGTACGGATGGCGAATGCCCGGCTGGTAAATCGAGAAGTCGGACGCGTGATCGCGGAAGCTCTTGAGCGGCTGTCCCAAACGCAGGACGCCCATTTCACGGCTGCGTCGCACGCGCTCGAGGTCGATCTCAATGGGGAAGAACTCTTCGTTGTGCTGGGCCTGATAGAGCACACGTCCATCCGGGCCGCAGACAATGCTGCGTCCGCTTCCGCCGCTGTCGAGGCCGTTCACGTCAAAGAAAAAACACTGATTGGTGGCCGCGGTGGCCTGTGCAATACTGAGCTCAATGTCACGGTCGATTGTTCCGGTGAGCGTGGGATGCAGAATGACCTCTGCCCCCATCACAGCGAGCGTGCGCGAGGTTTCGGGGAACCACATGTCGTAGCAGATGCTCACACCGAATGTGCCCACGCCAGGCACCGGAAACACACAGTACTCGGCGCCGGGCGTCACGCCCACTTCGTACGGGTAAAACGGAAACATCTTGCGGTAGCGCGTCACGACCGTGCCTTCCGGATTGATCACGCTGGCCGTGTTGAAAATCAGGCCGTCGCGGCGTTCGAACACGCTACCGGGTAACAACCACACGCCATGCTTGGCGGCGGCCGCACACATCTGCTGCTCGAACTCGCCGGGCACCGGTTGCGCGTGGTAGGTGAGCGGACCGTAGGCGCACAGCTCACTGAAGACCACCATATCCACCCAGGGATAGATGTTCATCAGAATGTCCAGCTTGAGCAGCATGGCGGCCACATTGGGCGCGGCCGCGTTTACTCGCATCTGAACGCCGGCGATGGAAAAAGGCTGCATGTCCTGCCTTGGGTTTCGGGAACGCTGCGCGCTGGCGATGCCGCGCGATTCGCGACATGTCCAGCGGACGCAGTCAGTGCGTCACGAGCTCGGAGCGGGCGCAGAGTCGCGCCAGCTCCGATTCGATGATGTCGAGCCCGCGATGGAGCAGCGCGTCTTCAATCACAAGCGGGCAGAGCACGCGAAGGATGTTCTTGTTGGTGCCGGCCGGAATGACGATCAGACCGAGGTTGGCACAGCCGAGCATGAGCTCGTGACAGAGTGCGGCATCGGGGCGGTGCGGATCATTGTCGTGCACAAACTCCAGCGCCATCATGGCACCAAGCCCGCGCACATCCCCGATTTGTGAATACTGCCGCTGCCAGGTGAGGAACCGCTCGCGAATGACCTCGCCCACATGACGGCCGCGCGCATTGATATCGATCTGCTCCATGTACGCGAGCGTGGCCAGCGCCGCCGCGCAGGACACCGGGCTTCCAATGTAGGTGCCGCCGATGCTGCTGGGTGCAGCCATGTCCATGATATGCGCCTTGCCCATCACCGCCGCGATCGGGAGACCGCTGCCCAAGGACTTGGCCCACGTGCTGATGTCAGGGATCACACCGAAATGTTCGTAGGCGCTCCACGCACCCGTACGCCCGAAACCGCTTTGCACCTCGTCAAAAATGAGCATGATGCCGTGTCGATCGCAAAACTCTCGCAGGCCATGCAGGTAGCCAGCCGGTGCCGTGTAGAAACCGCCTTCGCCTTGCACGACTTCAATGATCACAGCCGCCAGCTGGTTGGCGGCCACCAGATTGTGCGCTGATTCCTCGAGGCGGCGCAGCTCGGCCGCTACGAACTGTTGCTCGCTGCGCCCATCAGCCCCGCGATACATGTTGGGATACTGCAGCCGGTAGACCTCTGGGGCGTAGGGGCCGCAGGCCGGCTTGTAGGCCACCTTGCTGGTGAGCGACATGGCCATCAGCGAGCGACCGTGGAAGGCGTCGGTAAAACAAAGCACGCCAGGCCGACCAGTGGCCTGGCGCGCAATCTTGATGGCGTTTTCTACCGCCTCGGCACCAGTGCTGCAGAGCATGGTCTTGGTGGGCCCGCCATGCGGCAACAGCGCGTTGAGCTTTTCGCACAGCGCCACGTACGGCTCATAGGTGGCCACATTGAAGCTCACGTGCAAAAACTTCTCTGCCTGCGCCTTAATCGCCTCAACCACCGGTGGTGGACAATGTCCAGCATTAACCACGCCAATGCCGCCGGCGAAGTCGATCAGTTCGCGGCCGTCGGCGTCGATGATGGTGGCGCCGAGGGCACGGGCGGCGGTAACCGAATTGACCATGCCGACACCGTTGGGGACGGCAGAGCGCCGCCGGTCGATGAGTCTCTGGCTGGAGGATGGCTCAGTCATGGAATGCGGGGTTTGCAGTCGTAAGGGACTGCGCTTTGGGATGCCGGTCCGCATTCGTGGTGTCGGAGGCGATCTCCATGGAGACTCAGCGTTTCAACGCGATCCTTAAGTATAAGCTATGGACCGCGTTAGCGCTCCGTTCGCCGGGCCTTCATGATGGGTGTTCGAATTTCGAACGGACCGTACATGGTACCCATCGTGACCGTGCCCATGTTCAGAGACACCCCCAATCCGAGGCTCACGCTGCCGCCTCTCACGCGCACAATTTCTCTGCCCGTCCGCGCTTTCACCATCGTTTTATGCCCCTCGGCACCGGCTACCACGCCACGGGCACCGACTGAGAACGACGCAATGGAGCCACCGCTCAAACTGTTGGCGGAAAATGGTCGCAACACGGTGACATTCGTCTGATCCATTTTGAAAACATCGGACGCCTGCCGATCAATCAGCGACATAATGCTGCCGCCGGGCAGGTTCACTCCCAGCGTGAATCCAGCCCCCAGACGGGGTACGATGCACATGCACGCATACCGCAAGCGGGGGCTGAAGAAACCCCAGGCCTGACCTCCCAGCGAGACCACAAAACTGACACTGACGTCCGTGTCGATGCTGACAATCCAGTCATCGGTGCTCGTCAAAGACGCGGGGTTTGTCATCGTGCGCATGCTCCGGGGTTGAGGTCTCAGACCGCTTATAAAGCTGTTAAAACTGTCAAAAACTATAGATCTCCACTGATCCATCGATTGTCAGGCGTACGAAGGCTGAGTCGTTGATTGACCAGTCGGAAAATCCGGCCGGGTTCATCCCCGCGGGCATCCTTCCCACGGCCTGCCCGTCATTGGCCGCATAAATCACGAAGTCATCCATGCCGTCGGAATGCAGGAAGTACGTGCCGGCCGTGCTTGTGTGCAGCTTGTTGATGTCGGGCACCGCGATGTCGCCCGGTTCCAGATGCGACGTCCTCGTGATCCCGTTCGACATCCACAGGCGCTTGCCCACGGCCGCGATGCTTTCACCTGCCTCCAACGGGGTGGCGGCCGTTCGCTCAAGTGTTTTGCCGTCAAGTGTGAGCAGTTCCTCACCTCGGGCGTGCTGGACCACGAGTTCGTCGCTGCCCGGTCGCACCCAGTAGCCGTCGGGATTTCGCAGCAGGCCGTTTGCGGTGCGCGTGATGGATCCGTCGTTTGTGTCGAAGCGGCAGATGACGTCACCCATGGCCGAGATGCCGTTGGTCGAGTAAATCGCGCCCGTGGTCCGGTCGGCGATGCCATCAGCGCACGTCGCATCCTGCGGAAGGGGTGTCTGCGCCTCGAGTGTGGTGCCGTCCCACACCCGCCAGCGCAACTGCGCATCGCGATCGGCGGCCACGAGGCGGTTGTCGGCCATCCAGTGCAAGGTCCACAGGCCTACGCTGTTGATGGTGACCGAGGGCCCTGCTGCGCCTGTCGTTGCGTCATACGAGCGCAGTGTGACCGGAGCCCCAAGTCTGGCCTGCGTCTTCACGATAATGCGCGAGCCATCGGGGGCCATTGCCACGCCCTGCACGCGCTCATCATCGGCCAGCGTGAAGCTGGCGCTGGGGGAAAGCATCGGGATGTCAGCGGGCGCCAGAGCGGCCGACTGCGCGCTGGACGTCGCGGAGGCGGTGCTGCTGCTTGCGTCACCTGCTGCTGATGACTCGGGATTGTTGTCCTGAGCGGAGCAGGCCGCAAGAAAGACCAGGAGGGCGACAACGCCTGCAAGGCGATGAGGTCGGTGGAGCGAGTGCATAGGTGGGAGTCCTCAGGAGAGGGATGCGCAGAGGC
>JBBSPO010000123.1:0-10518 GCA_038258695.1 Gemmatimonadales bacterium
ACACGCTGCACGACACCTTTGCCGTACGTGTGGTCGCCAACCAGCAGCGCGCGTCCATGATCGCGCAACGCGGCAGAAATCAGCTCGGCCGAACTGGCCGTGCCAGCGTCCACCAGAATCACGAGCGGCATGTCGGGCCAGCGCGTCCCACGAGCTGTTTGCACCTGCTGTTGCGTGCTGCCTCGGCGATCAAGCGACGCAACCACGTCGCCGCGCGACAAGAACAACGACGCCGCTTTCACGCCTTCGTCGTACAGCCCGCCGGGGTTTCCGCGCAGATCGAGAACAAGTGACTTGGCGCCGCGATCGACGAGCGAATCGACGGCGCGCTCAAGCTCTTCTGCAGACCCGGTCGCTGAGCTGGCCAAACGCGCGTAGGCCACGCCATTGGCAATCATGAATGCTTCTGTCACGGCAGAACGGTGCCATGAAGCGCTCACCAACGACACATCCGTGGTATCGCCGGGCGCAATCCGCGCAATGCGCATGCGCACCGTATCGGTCACCGCCAGACTGCTGTCGCCCTTGAGCGTGCCGGCGCGCGGCGACAACCACGCGTCGCTGGCCGTCCGTCCGTCAACCGAAAGGATTTCATCACCCGCGCGCACACCAGCCGTTGCCGCCGGCGAACCGGGAAGCACGCGCCGAACCAGCGCCGTTGTGCCGCGCAGTCGAAGCACCATGCCCAGCCCCTGACTTTCGCCGCGCAATGTACCCCGGTAAAAGTTCATGCCCTCACGTTCCAGCAGAGCCGCGTACGGATCGTGCAGCTCACGCAGCATGCCGCTGACGGCGCGGCGCATCAGCTCACTCTCCGGCAGGGAGTCCAGAAAGTTGACGCGCACGGAATCGAGCGCCGTGGAGAGCAGTCGCTCACGCCCCCACGGCTGCCGAGCAGCTTCCATGCGTGATCCGTACCATGTGCCGACAGCAAAGGCAGCGGCAACGCTGGACATGGCGACCGTGCGCCAGAGCAGTGACCGGTCGGTGCTCACGCGCGCGCCAGATCTTCGCTGACCCGAAGGTCACCGATGGCACGGGCTCGCACCGCTGCACACTGCGTCTGCACCACACACCCTCCAGATGAGGTACGCTTATATTGCTTGGGCTTCGGCAAAGGTTGGCTCTCACGCAATCTCACCGTTAACCTCCCTTCGCTGTACCTCGCGAACATCGTCACGTTCCCTTGAGCCGCATCTGGTCCGTGCAGAGCACTGCTTGGGGAAGGGGCAGCATCTTCCGACGGCGTGAAGCACTGCTCCGTCACAGCTACTGTGTCACCAAACATGTGACGCCCCCGGGACGTACCTGGAATCAAAGGGGTCCGTTGGCGCGTTTACCGGGGTCATATTGCTAAGTATCGACCGCTTGTCCGCGCGGGCGCCAACTATCCTGGCGTGCGCACCAATCGATGCCCAGTCCATAGCCTGCTCATGAACGCATCTTTTTCACGGCGTGATTCCGCGTGACGAACGCTTCAATTACCGGCGCAGAAACGGTTCCACCGGTCACGCCTCCTCCTGATGGTGAAACGCCTGAACCGCTCGTTGAGCGCGTGCTGGCGCCGTTTCAGCGCTTTGCACAGGCCGAAGCGTCGGGCGGCATCGTGCTGCTCTTTGCTGCGATCGCCGCGCTGATCTGGGCCAACTCGCCGTGGGGAGCAAGCTATGAGCATCTCTGGGAGACCAAGGTCACCATCGGCGCGCCCGGCTTCAGCCTCACCGAGTCGCTGCACCACTGGATCAACGACGGTCTCATGGCCGTGTTCTTTTTTGTGGTTGGCCTGGAAATCAAACGTGAGATTCTGGTAGGTGAGCTGGCCTCGGTGCGACAGGCGGCGCTGCCGTTGTTCGCCGCGCTTGGCGGCATGGTCATCCCCGCGCTCGTCTTCGTGGCCATCACGGCGGGATCGCCGGATATGCGCGGATGGGGCGTTCCCATGGCCACAGATATCGCCTTTGCGCTCGGCATCGCCGCACTGCTTGGGTCGCGCGTCCCCACCAGCCTCAAGATCTTTCTGGCCGCGCTGGCGATTGTAGACGATATCGGGGCGGTGCTCGTGATCGCGTTGTTCTACACCGCGTCCATTCAGGCCACACTGCTGTTTGTCGCGGCCGGCGTGATGGTGCTTCTGGTCGGTCTCAACGTTTCTGGTGTGCGATCGAGCGTGCCGTACTTCATGCTGGGTGCGGTGCTGTGGGTGCTGTTCCTCAAGAGCGGAGTGCACGCCACCATTTCCGGTGTGCTGCTGGCACTTACCATTCCGGCCAGCACGCGTATTGACGGTGCACAGTTGGTCAGGGAAGCGCGTGAGCACCTCAACGATTTTCACAAAGCCTGCGAAAACGATCCCGAAGAGTTCAGCACCACCCAACGCCATCAGGAGCCAATCTTTGCGCTTGAGGATACGGCGCAGCGCGCACAGTCTCCGTTGCTGCGACTTGAGCACAAGTTGCACAGCATCGTGGCGTTTCTGATCATGCCCATTTTTGCGCTCTCAAACGCTGGTGTTGCGTTCGGCGGCACAACCGGCGGCATCGGCGGGACATTCAGTGACCGGGCCGTGCTCGGTGTGTTTTTTGGCCTCGTGATTGGCAAGCCGGTCGGCATTTTTGTGTTCTCGTGGTTGGCGGTGCGCTTTCGACTCGCCGACTTGCCGTTTGGGGCCAACTGGCGCCAAGTCGCCGGCATTGGTGCGCTCGGCGGTATTGGATTTACCATGGCGCTCTTTATCGCGGCGCTGGCCTTTGGCGAGGGCCAAAAGCTTGAAGTCGTGAAAATCGGGATTCTCGGTGGTTCACTGGTCGCAGGAATCACCGGTTGGTTGCTGCTGCGAATCAACGCAGCCGACAAGAGTTAGCGACGCTCCATCAGACAAAAAACAGCCGCCACGGGCCATGATTGTTGGCCTGTGGCGGCTGTTTTTTTGTGCTCCAGCGCGAGCTGTCGTCCTCGAGCTGTCGTGCGCGAGCTGTCGTCAGTGCGGCTCCGTTTGCCGTCCCCCGCGGAACGACTCAGGCGTGGCCTCGCCGGAGCGCAGCAGCGCAATGCGGAACATGATCGGGCCCAGCGTCTGGTTGATTGTGAGCGTGGCCAGGAAGAGCGTGCGCAGCTCCTCGCCCCGTTCCGGATACACACTGGCCATCACACTGGCCAGTCCAATAGCCACACCCGCCTGACTGATCAGACCCATCCACATGTACTTGGCGGCTTCGGGTTCGGCGTTCGCCCAACGAGCGCCAATCCTGGTACCAGCCCACAAACCAGCCGTACGCACCAGCACCAGCGGGATCACCAGCGGCCACAGCTTGAGCACGGCCTGCGGATCAATTTGCGCTCCCGCGAGCGCAAAAAACACCACGAAGATTGGGTCGCCGGCACGCTCCATGGCGTGTCGAAGCTGCTCACCGCCGCCGCCGCCCGCATTTTCGGCCACAAAACCGGCCATCAACAACGTCAGCAGCGTCTCCACATGCAGCAGGCCGGCAATCTCCGATCCAAAAAACGCTACCAGAATCGCAAAGATGAACAGCTCGCGCCGAATAAATCGCAAATACAGGGCGACGACCGCGCCCAGTACTGCACCAACGAGCACTGCACCGCCAATCTCCCAAATGACCGCGAGCACACCCATTCCGCCGCTGCCCGAGGGAGGCACCATCACCCGCACCAATGCCAAGGCACCGGAAAACGTCAGCACCACCGCCACGTCGGCCACCAACACCACACCCAGCGTGGTTCGCGCGACCACACCCTTGGCACCGCTCTCGCTCAACAACGCCATGGTGACTGCCGGCGAGTGAATGATTGCGACAGACGCGAACAGAATCGAAAAGCCGACGATTTCCGTCATCGGCGCACCCTGCAACACCGGCAGGAACTCGTGCAGCGCAATGAGCGTGACCGCGATACCGATGAATGAGACCACCAGTTCGGCCGTCATGATCTTGAGCAGCAGCGTGCCTCGTTCCATCACCTCTTTGAGCTGCAGCTCCGCGCCGGCCAGGAACGCGATCAGCGCAATCGCCAGCTGACTCACGGGCGCCAGCTGTTCCATCACGGGCTGCGAGACGAAATCCAGCGCTGCCGGACCGACCGCCAGTCCGGCCGCCAGATAGCCCACGATCTTGGGCAACCGGATCGTTGTCGCCAGTTCGCCTACGCTGTATGCGCCCAGAATAAGAAACCCGAACGCCATCAGCACCAGCGCCGCCGGCGTACCCTCGCCAAGCGGCAACACGGCCTGCATGAGCAGGTACAACAGCACAAGAACGATGACGCGACGCATCAGTGCGGGTCGTTGGAAGAATCAGGCGACGCTTTGGGAGGCTGCGCGTTCGGCGCCACGTCCGATGGTGCGTCCTGCGGGGCCCCTTCGCGTACAATGTTGCGCCGTCCAATCGCATACCCGCCGAGCGACGGCGTCACTTTGGCATCTGGCGGCAGCAGTGTGCTCGCCCCTTCGACATTGGGCACGACGAATGTGCCACTCACGCCGGCACTCAAGGTTCCCGTGTCCGCCGATTGCTCCCCAGTGGCGGTGGTTGGCACTTCGTCGGCGTCCATCCACGGCAAACGCTGCGCCAGATCCCGCAGCGGCTCAACAATGGGCAGCAGCGCTGCCCGAACCAATCGGGCAGCCGCAAACTCGGTCAGCAGCACCGACGCGAGCGCCGCCGTAAAGACAACGTCGCCAATCGGTAGCTCGGGACGTCGCGCATAGTCCAGTGCGAGCGCCACCGTGAGTCGCCCCTGCCCGATCAGTGCCTTGCCCCAATCCCGCCCGAGTTGCGGTGTGGCGTTGTTCCACACCGTTGTCGCACGCGCGGCGTACACCTTGGATGTTGTCCGCACTACCAGGTACAGCAGAATGACAGCCACCACCGTGGCCGATGTGCTCGGTCGCCAGGACAAACCAGCCAGCAACAGCAGCACGTAATAGAACGGCCGCTCTGCCGCCGCGAGCACACTGCGCAACTCGTTGCGCGCGCGACTGGTGTTCACCAGCACGATGCCGATCACCAGCGTCGCCAGCACGGGCGAGACGTTGAGATAGGCGGCCGTACCGCTGGCCAGAATCACCGCCCCACCAAGCGATACGACAAGACGGTCTACCTGCCGCTCTTCACCCAGAAACAGGTGAAAGAGCGATCCGCCCAGCGCGCCAATACCGACCGTGATCACCGCCCATTCGGTGGGTGTAGGAGGACGCAGCGCGCTTGACGGTGCGCGATGGACCCAGGCAAACAGAATGCCGGTGGTCACAATCGCGACCAATGCATTCACACCCAGCGACGTCTCAAGCTGATTCACCACTGGTTCGCGCTTGTTGCGGTCGCGAAGTGCGATATCCAGACCGGCCGGCGTGGAGGCGACTGCGATCGCACCAAGCGCCAGCGCGGGCACAATCGCCCAGAACTGCGAGGTGAGCCCCAAAGCCGGCAGCGCCCACCACAGCGCTAACGTCACCGCACCAAGCGTGACCAGCGACTCAATCACCGCCAGCCGAAACGTGACGCCCGTAATGCGAACCAATCGTGGCAAGAAAAACTGCATGCCCACGGTCAACCCGATCCATCCGGTGCCCAGCACAATGATGGGTCCAAACGAATCGGCCGCCTCCACCGGAATCACACCCGACACCTGCGGCCCGAGCAAAATGCCGAGCACCAGATACTCGGCACCCGATACGATCAGCAGGCGCTTGGCCAGCCACTCGTAGAGCAGATGCGTTGCGAGGTACGCCGTCGCAACGACGATAATGAGAACGAGCGAAGCGCTCACGCAGCGGGGCCGAGGGAGTGGGCAACAGAGACCGCAGTAAAAGCGGCGCTGTGCAGTGTTACCGAGGCAAGCTATCGGCCTGACGCAGATACGCCAGCGCCTGCCGGTCAAACTGACCGACGTTCGGCACGATTGCTCATGGTTTTAGCTTACTCTGTCGTGACACACATCAGATCTGCATCCGTTCCAGACTCGGGGCCGGCGCCGGTGGAGCCCGCCGACGTGGTGCGACTCGCACGCGCGCCACTTGGGCTGGTGCTCTTGCTTGGCACGCTGATGGCCTTTGGACCACTGTCCATTGACACCTACCTGCCGGCATTTCCGGCCATCGGTGCCGATTTTGGCGCCAGCGCGGCCGAGGTGCAGCGCACACTGTCGTTGTATTTCGCGGGACTCGCGATTGGGCAGGTGATATACGGACCGCTGGCCGATCGATTTGGACGTCGCGCGCCGTTGCTTGGTGGTATGGCGCTGTACGTTGTCGCGGCGATTGGCTGCGCGCTGGCACCATCGCTTGGTTCGCTCACCGCGTGGCGTTTTGCGCAGGCGCTGGGTGGGTGCAGCGGCATGGTGATTACGCGCGCGGTGGTGCGCGATCTGTTTGCGCCACGCGACATGGCGCGGATTTTTTCGCAGCTCATGTTGGTGATGGGCGTCGCGCCAATTGTTGCGCCCCTGCTGGGCAGCACGCTGCTGACGATGTTCGGTTGGCGCGGCATATTCTGGGCGTTGGCGGGGCTCGGTCTGCTGTGTTTACTGGTACAGTCAGTGGCACTACCGGAATCATTGCCGGTGGAGCGCCGTGCCAAAGCGGGTGCGCGCGCGATTGTGACCACATACGCCGGTTTGCTGCGTGATCCGCGATTCCTGGCGCCGGTGATTGGTGGTGGACTGCTGTGGAGCACGATGTTCCTGTACATCGGCGGCGCACCGTTTTTGTACATGGAACTCAACGGCGTCTCGCCATCAGCGTTTGGCTTGTACTTTGGCGCCAACGCGGCCGGCATGATTGGCGTGGCGCAGGTGAATGCGCGTCTGCTCAACAGACGCTCGCCTGGTCGGTTGCTTCGCATTGGCGGAGCGGTGGTGTTTGCGGCAGGATTGGCGTTGCTCGTGGCACTGGCCACCGGCCGCGGTGGACTGCCGGCAGTAGCGATTCCCATTTTCTTCATGCTGGCCGCGTTGGGTTTTGTAGGCGGCAACGCGTCATCTGCGGCGCTGGCGCCATTCCCTCAGGCCGCCGGCAGCGCGTCGGCGCTCATGGGTACAGTGCAGTTTGGGGTGGGCGCAATAGCCGGAGCAGTAGCCGCCGCACTGTTCAACGGCACCGGCCTGCCGCTGGGCATCATGATTGCCGCGGTCGCAGCCGGTGGATGGTACGTGGTGGTGCGCTGGCGTGTGGGCGGAGAGTAGCCAGGAGTTCTGCTGTGTGATGTGCACTGTGCACGCTGCATTTCTTGTGTAACAGTCTGCAGGGTGAACTGTTGTGACGTGCCATCTGATCGCACTTTACGGAGCCTCCATTTCTCCCCCCAGACTCCTAATATGACTGCTGGTTCGATTGCCGAATTCGCTACTTGTCAGTGCAGCCGTCCCTCTGGGTGCAACACCCAGGGCGCCAGGTGCACCACTTCCGCGCTCTCTTGCGCACCGACTGGCGCGACGGAAACCGAGCCACGAAGCAGTCGGTATGAGTCGCGCAGGGGAACGCTTTTTGACGCTCGATTCCCCGTACAGGTTGCGACGCAGCTATGGGCCGTGGTGATAGCGGTCGCGCTCGTGGGCTGCGGCAATGCCGACCGCGCTGGCGCATCGTCGGGCAGTGCATCTGCGGTCGATTCAGCGGCCGCCGGCGCGATACCGTTGTCTTCGGATACACTCACGCCAGTGGTCATTACCGAAACACTGCCGGACGACAGCGACGATCCCGCGTTGTGGTTTCACCCCACCGATCCGTCGCAGTCGCTCGTGCTGGGCACTGACAAGGGAGACACGGCAGGCGGGGTGTTTGTCTTTGATCTTGACGGACGCATTGATCGCGGGCGCAGCGTCACGCCGCTCATGCGCATGAACAATGTCGATGTGGCGCAAGGTGCCATATTAGGTGGTGCCACACTGGACATTGCCGCCGCGACTGAACGCAATCGTCAGCGGTTGCGCGTGTTCTCACTGCCCGACATGCAAGCCATCGATGGCGGTGGCATTCTGTTGTTCGACGGCGACACGTCACGCGCACCCATGGGTGTGTCGCTATACCGTCGGCCGAGTGATGGTGTCACGTTTGCGATTGTTGGTGGCAAGTCGGGCCCGGTAAACGGCACGTATCTCTGGCAGTATCGCCTTGACATGGACGCGTCGGGAGTGGTGCGCGGCACCAAGGTGCGTGAGTTCGGCGCGTACAGCGGTGTCAAGGAAATCGAAGCCATTACAGTGGACGACGCCAACGGATACATCTACTACAGCGACGAGGGCGTCGGCGTGCGCAAGTACCACGCCGATCCGGACAGTGGTAACACGGAACTCGCATTGTTTGCTACTGCACACGTTGTCGATGACCACGAGGGGTTGGCGATTTTTGAACGCGATCAACGCACGGGTTACATCGTTTTGTCAGATCAGGGCGGTGGACGCGTGCATGTGTTTGCGCGCGAAGGCAGCGCTGGAAATCCGCATGATCACACGCTGTTGGCAATCATCCCCACGCGCGCAACATCAACAGACGGCCTTGAAGTCACACCGCGCGCGATGGGCAACCAGTTCCCGCAGGGCATGATGGTCACCATGTCGGACGACCGCACGTTCCACTACTACGACTGGCGCGACATGCAGCGCGCAATCGATCAGATGGCTGGGATGTCGCCGAGGCCTTGAGCGAGCGAAGCGCCGGCCGTGGCTGACAACACATGCTGACGCACCACCGGCGCAACCTCCGTCCCATACAGCTCAATGCAGCGCATCACGTCGCCGTGCTGCATGGGGCCGAGTGTGAACTGAATGAGCATGCGGTCATGCTGAAACAGTTCGTATTCGTACAGGATTTTGTCGATCACCTGTTGCGGTGAGCCAACAAGCAGCGCACCACGCAGCTGACTTTCTGCATCAAACTGTCGGCGCGTAGGCGGTGGCCATCCACGCTCCCGCCCAATGCGCCCCATCGTTTCCAGATACGGTGGCAGCGCGAGCTCGGTGGCGCGTTCCGCGGTATCGGCAATGAAGCCGTGCGAGTTGATACTCACGCGTCCCACTGACGGATCGTGTCCGGCTTTGGATAGCGACTCGCGATAGAGCTCCACAAACGGGACAAATCGCTCTGGTGCGCCACCAATGATCGCCAGGGCGAGTGGCAAGCCAAGCGTGCCCGCGCGCACTGCCGATTGTGGCGTGCCGCCTACGGCAATCCACACGGGTAACGGCTGCTGCAAGGGACGCGGGTACACACCACGATCGGGAATCGACGGGCGGTGCGTGCCATGCCACGTGATGCGTTCACTCTCGCGCAGCTTGAGCAGCAGTTCGAGTTTTTCGCCAAACAGCACATCGTAGTCGTGCAGATCCTGTCCAAACAGCGGATACGATTCAATAAAGCTGCCACGACCCGCGGTAATCTCGGCGCGGCCATTCGAAATCGCATCCAGCGTCGCGAAATCCTGGAACACGCGCACCGGATCGTCCGAGCTGAGCACGGTGACCGCGCTGGTGAGCACAATGCGCTTGGTACGTGCTGCCGCAGCGGCCAGCACGACCGCAGGTGACGAGACGGCATAGTCGGCGCGATGATGTTCGCCTACGCCGAAGACATCGAGCCCAACCTGGTCGGCCAGTTGAATTTCTTCAACCAGGTGTCGCAGTCGCTGCGCAGCGACCGACGGATCGTGTGTGGCGCGCGGGTCAGTTTCGCCAAATGAATAGATGCCGAGTTGCATGTCATGAAAACTGGTGCTGTGCACGCACGGTCACCAGCGCCTCGGACACCTCCAGCTACCGGTCCTTGGTGCGTTCCTTGCGATCCGGCATGAAGAACCTGCTTTTGGCAAGCGAGCTCCGGATTGTCTCTTCAGCGAGATCGGCCACCCGCATCCCAACCATACCGCTCACTGCAGCCGCGAACTTGCCAAATGTGCCCGACGAACCGTTGTGGGTCGGCGAAGGTTTGCCGGAGCCGTGATCATTTGGTGCAGTGACCAGTGAGTGACGGCCGCTTTCTCTCGAACGTCCGCTCAACATGCCGAACACAAGTCCGGCCGCAAATCCCGCACCAACAATGACCAGCGGGTTTTCACGGAGTTTGGCGCTCACGTCCACTTTCTCTTTCATAGCGCTGCCAAGTTCCTCGATTGATGCCTTGAGTTGTCTGCGTTCTTCACGCATGACGACTTCAAGTTCGTCAGACGAGCCGGGCATGGTGTCGGCGAACGACGGGGAATTGGTTGGTGCGATGCTTGTCATGAATGATCTCCATTGGTGCCAGCCGGCATGAACGCGACAACCGTTGCGATTACTGCTACCACTCCACCCACAATCGCCGTCGACATCCACGCATCGAGCCTGGTGCTGAGCAGCAGTACGCTGGCCACCAGCAGCATGACCAGCGCCACCAGCCCCAACACGCCTCCCACTGCCACCAGGGCCACTTTTCTGCCCTTGGACGCAGCCTGTTCCTGCACGCGCATGACAGCCAGACGGATTTCGCCGCGCACAACGTTCTCTGTGAGCGACGCCGTGTCCTGCAGCAGT